>DCKY01000284.1:1333-12545 GCA_002320775.1 Planctomycetes bacterium UBA1662 | reverse complement strand
TTTCACGGTCTCCATCGGCCTCTCTCCGCGATTCTTTGATGGCCTGCTGCTGGTGCTCTTGACGCTCGTGATCGTCGTCAGCCTGAAGATTCTCGGGGTCATCCTCGTAGCGGCCCTGCTGGTGATCCCCCCCGCGGCGGCCTACCTCCTGACCGATCGCCTGGGACGCATGGTCGCGCTCTCAGCCTTCCTCGGGGCGCTGTCGGGATTCGGAGGGGTCTACCTGGATTTCGTATTCGGGATTGGAGTAGGCCCGGCGATCGTCTGCCTCGCCTTTCTCTGGCTCATGACAGCGTTCCTGGCCTCGCCCCATCATGGAGTCCTCGGCCGCTATCTTCTGCAAAAGAGACTGGAGCTGAAAACGCTGCGGGAAAACCTGCTGACCTCGGCCTGGCGGATCGGCGAGCGCGGCGGCGAACTGGCCGCGATACCGATCGGTGAGCTGGCCAGTGAACGAGGCGAGGAGCCCTCCGCCACCAGGCTTCTCGCCCGGCGCATGAACGGCTCCGGCTGGGGCCGGCTCGAGAATGACCTCCTGGTGCTCACCTCGAAGGGACAGGAACGGGCGCGCGCGCTGATGCGTGGACACCGGCTGTGGGAGATCTTCCTGCAGCGGGAGGCCTCGCTGGCCCCGGACCATGTGCACGCTGGAGCCGAGGAGATAGAGCACTTTCTCGACTCTGAAACATTGCGGGAACTGGAGGCGCTCCTCGATAACCCCGAGACCGACCCGCATGGCAAAAAGATTCCTCCCGGCCACAGCGAGGGAGGAACCCCATGAGCTGCCTCACACTTAAATTCTGGCCTGCCCTGGCCGCCGCAGAGCTCTGGTTCGACTGGGAAATCGACACCTGGCCCCTGCTGATGGCCCTGCTCGTGGCCATGAGCTGTGGCCTGCTCGGCTCCGTCTTCCTGGTCCGCCGCACGGCCCTCCTCGGCGACGCTGTCTCCCACTCTGTCCTGCCGGGAATTGCCGGCGGCCTGCTGCTCGCCGGGCTCGTCCTCGAACAGGATGATCACGTCTTTGGCGCCTCGGCTACGATGCTCTTTGTCCTCGGAGGGGCGCTCGCGGCGGGCCTGGCCTCGACGATGCTCATCGAGGCCCTGCACAGGTACTCGCGCATCAAGCCTGACACAGCCCTCGGCGCGGTCTTCCCCGCCTTCTTCGCGGTCGGGGTCATCCTCATCCGGCTGGCGGCCCGGGACGCTCATTTTGACCAGGACTGCGTTTTCTACGGCTCGCTGGAGGTCATTGGCGAGCTCAACCAGGTCGTACCGACCCTCGCGTGTTCCATCCTGGTGGTCCTCTTTTTTATCTGCTTCTACAAGGAGATCCTCATCACCTCCTTTGACAGCCAGTTCGCCGGAACGCTGGGGTTGCCCATAGGCCTGGTAAACCTGCTCCTGACCAGTCTCCTGGCGCTGGCCGTCGTGGTCGCCTTTGAGGCTGTCGGCGCGATCCTGGTGATCGCCCTGCTGATCATCCCCGCCGCCACCGCCCAGCTCATCAGCTGTCGCTTTGACAGGGTCCTGCTGCTCTCCGCCCTCTTCGGTCTCAGCGCCGCCTTCTTTGGCTCCTGGATGACGATACTCCTCGAGGCTGTCGGTTTCGAAACCGCCCGGGCTCCAACCGTTGCCGTCTTTGCCGGCCTGCAATTCCTGCTCGCCCTGGTCTTCAGCCCCGGGCAAGGACTCCTGGCCCAGGCCTGGAGAAAGCGGGCGCTCGAATCGAGGATCCTGGAAGAAAACCTGCTTGGCTCGGTCTACCGGCTGGCCGGAGGCGTCTTCAGCCAACGCTTCAGGATGGAGGAGGTGGCCGCCCCCCTCGGCTACCCGCCTGAAAAACTCGGAGCCGCGCTGAGACGGTGCCGGGCGAGAGGGGAGGTAAAGGTCGAAAGCGGAGCGTTCAGCCTGACCGCCGAGGGCCGCGAACGGATCGCTGCAATCATCCGGGGACACCGCCTCTGGGAAAGCTACATGATCCGCGAAATGGGAGCGGCCTCAGACCACGTGCACGACGCGGCGGACCATATTGAGCACCATCTACAGCCCGGCCTTGTCAAAGAGCTGGAAGAGCTCCTGGGTAATCCGGACCTCGACCCGCATGGAAGCGAGATCCCCGCAGAGAAGGAGACTGGAGACTGATCAGCCCTGGGGGCGGGGCAACCGGGCAAGCTTCCGGAGCGCCTCGGTCGCGCGCTTGACGTAGTCTTTCTCCTCCAGCAATCCCTTGTAGAGCGCCTCGGCCTCCTCGTAGCTCTTCACCTTCACGAGCGCATTCGCCTGCCTGTAGCGCAGGGTGCGGGAAACGATGCCGGAAGCCAGGCCCTCAGCGCAGATCTCCGCGCAGCGCTGGTAATCACCGGCCGAGTAGAGCCGGTTGGTGTATTCTTTGTAGAGTGCGGATTCGGGACGCTTCTTGAGCAGAGTCTCGATCTTCCTGGATACGGCTGAGCTGCCCGAGGCCGGCTTCACCGCCAGAAGCTCCCGGATAAGGTCGGAACGGGTCGGGTCGACCTGCGAAACAAGCCTCAGGATGCGCTCCCGGGAGGCCTGGTCCTCCGGCTGGGTCTGGCGCAAATCTTTCACCAGGTTGAGCAGCCACTCGGCCGAACAATTCAGCGCCACCTGCTGGGGGCTCAGCTTCTGGATAGCCCGGACGCCGTAGATGGCCGCCTGCTTGCGATCTCCTCCCTCGCGATGGTAGACGCTCAGGTCGGCGAGGCCCACGAAGGTCTGCTCCAGGAAGGCCCGGGCCTCCTCCAGAGATCCCGCGGCCTCGGTCTTCTTCTTGGCCTTGCGAAAGCCCCGGGACCTGTCCAGCAGAGCGAGACCGCGCTGCAGATTCCACCTGGCCTTGACCGCGCTCTCGGTCCAGACCTCGAAGGCTTTTTCATCGGAGTACTCACTGGAGCGATAGGCCGCCCTGAAAGCATCAAAGGCCTTGAGAGGCTGGCGTAGAAGCAGCATCACCTCGCCGTAGACCAGGAGGCCCCGAACGGAATCGGCGCGCTCGAGGAGGGCCCGGTTGACCCAACCGCGCGCGGCCACCAGGTTCTCCTGGCGGAGCATGGTCTCGGCGATGCCGACCGCCACCTCGGGTACACCCGGACGCTCGGCCTCCGCCTCCATGAATGACTCCAACGCGTCATCGTAGCGGGCGCGGTCAAGCGCCTTGTAGCCCGCAAGAGCCCGGTCCAGGAACTTCGAGGATGGAAGATCAAGCTCGTCGTAGATCTGAATATAGAACCTGAACTCATCGCCAGTGGAAGACTCCTTGACTCGAACGGTGTTCCGGCCGCGCCGGACCCAGGCGTAAACCTCGTCCTGGTCTTCGCCAATGTCACGTCGGACGAAGTTCGAGTGGATCAGCTCATCGTTCAACCAGAGCTTGACCCCATCCCCGGAACCGATGCCGAAACGCACCCAGCCCGCCTTGCGGGCGATGAACTGGCAATAACCATAGCCGATACCCGTCCCCTCGATCTCGAGTATCGCGCGAAAATCAACACGAGGTCCCTTCGCTTTCTTCCAACGACAGATCCTTCCATCTCCGGTGTACTTGGCCGCGGAGTTGAACTTTTCTTTTTCCGGCTTCAACTCGGCGTCAAAGCTCTTTTTGCCCTCGTACTTTAACGGAGCCAGGATATGCCAGTCCGTCAACGGAACAGGCTCGATCTCTTCGGCCCTCTTCAAACGAAGAGTCGACCCCAGGACCATACGGGCCTGCTCGAGATTTCCCTGGCGGATGAGGATCTCCGAGAGAAACTTTCGGGGAATCGGATTCCTCTTGTCGGTACGCCAGAACTCCGCGAAAACCTTGCCCGGAGCGCTCCTGCGGCCGCGCTTGAATTCGCTGACAGCGGCGTTGATTTTTGGAGCCCACTCGAGATATTTCGACTCTTTCCCGGTTCCACCGGTCTTCGGACTGATGATGGCGCCGGACGGGACCGCGAGCTGGCGGGTTGGAGCTTGTGCAAAGACGGGAAGCGCCCAGGAAACCTGCACCAGAACGAAGAGAGACAGGCAATGAAGCCGTTTTAAGCGATTTGAACGAAAACTCATGTCACCACCGGTAAAACCGCTTTTCAGGCGGAAATGTAGACAGATGGGCGATTGGGCTAAACGGAAGCCCTGAAAAGATTTGGATGTTAGCCAATTCAACAAACTATAATAGGTAACTTAGAGGGTAGTGCAAAGCTTGAATACATTAGATCTATTGAAAGAGGCCTGATGAGATCCTCACAGAACAGACTTGTCGGAATTCTGGTCGTTTTTTGCAGTATGCTGCTGAACACTGCCACCCAGGCCGCTCCCAAGCTGCCTGAACCTGAAAAAGCCGCGGCGGACGTCAACCTGCTGCTCCGCGAGATCTGGAACGAGGCCTTCACCAACGCGGCGCCGATGGCTTCGGAAAGAGCTTTTTTCAGGCGCTTGTCAATCGATCTGCGGGGCGTTATTCCCTACCCGGATGAGATTGACCAGTATCTCAACGACCGCTCGCGAAACAAGGCCAGCAAATGGTCAAGCTGGTTTCTCCAGACTCCCGATCATGCCGAGTTCGAGGCGGAGATCTGGGAACACACCCTGATCGGAAGAAAGGGAAATACCGACGGGCTCGACCGCGGCAGCTTCCGCACCTGGCTGCGGAAAAGCTTCCTTGCCAATAAACCCTACAACGAGCTCTCACGTGAACTCCTCCTGAGCGCGGGCCTGCCCAGCAACGACCCTGCGGTTAACTTCTACCTGCGCTACGAGGCCAAACCCGAAGACATGGCCGGCAAGGTCTCCCGAGTCTTCCTCGGCACTCGAATCGAATGCGCCCAATGCCATGACCATCCCTATGCTGACGTCAAGCGCGAGGAGTTCTTCGGCTTTGCCGCCTTCTTTGCCCGCACCCAGCGCTACCGCGACTACGACCGCGCCGGCGGCGATTCCCGCCGATACGGGATCCGCTCCCGACCCAGCGGAGAGCTGACCATGCCGCCGATGAAAAAAGGACATCGCGCTATGGAGATTCAGCCGATGTACTTCGGCGTACGCTACAACAGGCCGGAAAACTACAGCCCTCTCGATCCCCTCCCCAAGCCGAAGACCGGCGGCAGCAAGCTCGACCGGAAGAAGATGGAATCGAAGATGATGATGGCCCGCAAGGGCTCGAAGGTTACCGACTACGGAGCATCCAACCGGCGCAAGAACCTGGTCAAATGGCTGACCTCCGACAAGAACAAGTACTTTGCGCGCAGCCTGGTCAACCGGGTCTGGGCACGCTTCCTCGGCAAGGGCTTCGTCAACCCGATCGACGACTTCTCGGAAGACTCCAAGATCATCCTGCCCGGGGTGCTCGAATACCTGACCCGGGACTTCGTGGCCAGCGGCTACGACCTCAGGCGGCTGCAGAAGATCATCGTCCTCACCAGGGCCTACCGCCAGCAGGCTGTCCAGGGAGTTCCCGGAGGAATCGTACCGGGAGAAGAACACGACCTCTTCACCACCATCCCCATCCGCCCCCTCGAGCCCGAGGTGCTGGTGCGGTCGGTCCTCAGGGCTACCGGCATGGAAGACCCCCACCCGGAGAACAACGCCCGCCAGGTGAAGAGCTACGTCCAGAAGGCTGAACGCGAATTCGTCAGGCGCTTCGGAGTCGACGAAACAGAAAAGCGGATGGAGTTCCAGGGAACTGTGCTGCAGGTGCTGCTCCTCTTTAACGGCGAGTTCACATCGAGCAAGGCACCGGCCTCGAGACCCTATCACGCCAGCTATCAGAAGAAGTATCCTGGAAACCTGGATGTGGTCCTGCATGGCATCGCGCCGAACAGGCATGTCGATCAGCTCTTCCTGGTAAGCCTGGGCCGTCTACCCTCGGCCGCCGAGCGAAGCGCCTTCACCCGCCACACGCAATCAGCACGGGACGATGCCCAGCGGCAATCGGCGCTGGCTGATATTCACTGGGCACTGCTGAACTCCGCGGAGTTCCTGCATTCAAGCTAGACGAAAGAAGCTCGTACGCCTCGCGAATCCCGCGCGGCACGAAAGGAAAGAAAATGAAACCACTTGATGCGAAATCGACCACGCAACACAACAGTCCTTCCCAGGACCGCCGTGATTTCCTCAGAGTTGGAGTCGGCGGGCTCGGTTGCTCGATGGTGCTTGGCTGGGCCTCTGGAAGCCCGGCCTCCCCGCTCCAGGCCCAGGACAACAGCCGCGGCAAAACGGTTGTCGGAGGCGTCCAGCCCTGGCAAAAGGGCAAGGCCAAGAGCTGCATCCTGGTCTGGCTCGGCGGCGGCCCCAGCCAGCTCGACACCTGGGACCCGAAGCCCGACCATCAAAACGGCGGAGAGACCAAAGGGATCGATACCGCCGGCGGCTTCCAGATCGCCCAACACTACCCCGGGGTCGCCAAGGAATCGAAGGATCTCTGCCTTGTCCGCAGCCTGACCTCTCCCGAGGGAGACCACTCCCGCGGCAGCTACCTGATGCACACCGGCTACAGGATGACCGGCGCGATCACCCACCCGTCCTTCGGCGCCCTGGTCGCCAAGGAATTGGGCAAGGAAAACTCGGATCTCCCTCACTTTGTCTCGATCGGCGGAGGATCCTACGGACCGGGCTACCTTGGAGTACGCTATGGACCCTTCCAGGTTGACAACCCCTCCCGCCCGGTGCCCTATCTGCAATATCCCGGTGACGTGGACAAGGCACGCTTCAATTCCCGGCTCGGGCTGCTTGGCATGCTCGACAATAAGTACCTCTCGTCGAAACGCGGCGAGTTCCTCGCCGGGCATCGAACCGTGCGCAAGAAAGCTCTCAGTCTCCTGGACTCTCCCAGCGCCAAGGTATTCGATGTCCGCAACGAGCCCGAGGCCATTCGCAAGGGCTTTGGCCTGAACAATTTCGGCCTCCAGTCGCTGATGGCGGCGCGGCTCGTACAGAAAGGCGTTCCCTTTGTCGAGATGAACCTCGGCGGGTGGGACACCCATACCAACAACTTCAACGCCGTGAGCGCGCGAGCCGCGATCCTCGACCCCGCCCTCAGCGGGCTCATGAAGGAGCTTCGCTCCAAGGGCCTGCTCGACTCAACGCTGATTGTCTGCATGGGTGAGTTCGGGAGGACCCCGAAGATCAATCGCAACAACGGACGCGATCACTTCCCTCGCTGCTTCAGCGCCCTGGTCGCCGGCGGCGGAGTCAAGGGCGGGACCGTCATCGGTTCCTCGAGCGCCGATGGACAGGAGGTGCGAAACCGCCCCGTCCTTGTCGGCGAGCTCTACTCGACCCTGCTCTCCATGCTCCGGATCAACCCGGTCAAGGAGAACAAGCTGGCCATTGGACGCGCCATCAAGATGGCCGATTCCGACGAGCCGGTCACCGAGATGTTCATCTGACACAAGCCTGGAAAACAACCCCCCCGCCTCCTCCGGGAGACGGGGGGTTTTTTCATCCGCTGGCGAGACGCACGGCGTGGATCAGCGAAACAGGAGCGTTCCGAAATCCTTTGGCCTGTGAAAATCTCCTTTTACCGGCGACCACTCCCACTTTGTCGTCTGCTTCCTGTCGTAATCCACCCGGTAGAAATTAGCCCGCCAGCGATCTCCCTTCTTCACAGGCGCTGCAAGCAGGGGCGTCAGCAGCTTGAAAGGGATGAAGAACTCCGCGCGCCAGCCCTTGATCACCGCCCCCGGCTTGAGCTCGTTGCCGATCACCCCGGTCTTTTTGCGGGTCTTGCGATCGCCTGTGTAATGCCAGGGAAGCCAGCCCATGATCCTGTTGTTGATGTTTGTCACCATGAGCGGCAGTTCGCGGTTCAGCGGCGAGATCTCGTATTCGAAATACAGCGGCTGGTTTTCATCGGGCCAGAGGAAGACCTCGAAGACGTCCTCGAGAAACAGGTCCATAAAATCTTTCTGCATCGTCGCCGTCAGGCGCTCGTCGCTGCCGGTCATGAAAAAATAAAGTCCCGTCGCTGAATACACGGCCTTGAACCGGGAGAAATAGGTGAGCCCATCTTTCCCCTGCCGCTTCATCTCGCCCCAGGCGGCCTTCGTCCAGGCCTCGCCTCCCCCGCCGCCGGTGATCTCAAAGTCTTTTACCTTCACGACCTCGTAGATCTTGTCGGACTTGCCGGCCAGGACCAGCGGGGTCCCTACGGCAAACGCTATTGCGAGAAACAGGAAAACAGGGAACTTCACTGTTCTAACCTCCTTGAAAAAACCACCACGGCGATGGATGCGGGGACTCTTTACTTCACAGAAACCTCGGTTAGTCTGGAACGAACAAACGACGATGACAAGCCGCACAGCCTCTTCATCCGGAGAAAAAACGTGAGTGAGCTCGATCCTGAAACCAGGGAAACCATTGTCCGAATCATCAAAAGCTGTGTCTATGGTGATCTGGCGACCATCTGCCCCATCGAAAACAGCCCGCGGGTCCGGCCCGTCTGCGCGTTTCTCCAGGATGATCTCTCCGTTCTCATCCCAAGCCACACAGAGACCCGGAAGATCGCGGAGCTCGAGGCCAACCCCAGGGTGGAGATCTGCTTTGTGGACTCCGAGCACTGGCAGGTTCGGGTGGCGGGGACAGCCGTAGTAGTCGAAGACGCCTCCGTCAAGAAGGAGCTGATAGAAACCACTCTGAGCCCCCAGCTCTGGCACGGCTTCTTCCCTGACGCAGAGGCGGATGAGCGCTTCGTGCTTTACCGGATCGAGCCGAAATCCTTCGAGTGGATGAAGGAGTGGGAAATGAGCTACCGGCGGGTTGAGCTCTGAGCCGCGGTCATCACCCGGCGCTTTTGAGCATCTCGACGAAGGCCTTCAACAGCGGGGTGTTGTCATGCCAGGTCCTGGCCGTGACCAGGTTCCCGTCGATCACCGTCGGCTCATCGACATAGGAGGCTCCGCCCTGTTCGACATCGAGAGCGCACTTGGCCACGGTGGTCAGTGTTCGGCCCTCGATGCAGCCGGCGGCCGTGAGGATCTCCACGCCATGACAGAGCGCGGCGACAGGCTTGCCGGTCTCGAAGAAGTGGCGCGTGAGCTTCAGCAGGTCCTCGTCATAGCGCAGGTACTCAGGCGCCCGGCCGCCTGACACGAAGAGCCCGGCGTATTCACCCGGATCGACATCCCTGAAGGCTACGGTCGCCTCGATATGATAGCCGGGGGTCTCCTGCGTAATGTCCCACTCGGAGTCGGGCGGCACCTCGTGCAGGACCATATGATAGAGACGAGCCTCGGGGCCGGCGACCACGACCTCGAAATCATCCTCAGGCAGACGAAAGAATGGGTACATGGTATCCAGCACCTCCGTCGCATCTCCGATGGGCAGCAGGACCTTTGGCATTGGTAAGCTCTCCGACAAGGTTCCAGTCGTCAACAATGCTGGCGACAAGGCCAGCGAGGCGGGTTATTGTAACCAAAAGTCCTGTTTCGGTCTGTCCAGGATCACACGCCATGGGTCATTCTTTTTACAGTTGCGACTGGGGAACCTCGAACTTCAGGCTGAGGCTGGTCCATTTGCCCTCGCTGGAGATCACCGGCGAGCTCCGCACAGCCGATGGCATCGACCGCCTCGAGGGCGATGATCCCGGCCGCTTCGCATCCTATCTCGCCGACAGGATCAACGAGCTTCCCGGCTCCGAAGCCCAGGCCTCCGAGGCCCCCCTCTGGATCTCCGGCATGGCCAGCTCGTCGATCGGCTGGCGTGAGCTGGACTACGCCCGTCTCCCCTTCCCGCTCAACGGGCGCGGGGCGATCGTCGCCGACCTCGGGCCTCTCACCGGAAACTGTCCCTGCCCCGTACGCCTGGTCTCAGGCCTCAGAAGCGAAGACGACGTCCTTCGCGGCGAGGAAACCGAGGCTCTCGGACTGCTGAAGCTCCTCGGCAGGACAGAAGAAGAGACCCTGCTGATCCTGCCCGGCACCCACTCCAAGCACCTCCAGGCACGCGGGGGCGAGCTCATCTCCCTGCGGACCTTCATGACCGGTGAACTCTACGCGATTCTCACCCAGCACAGCATCCTCCGCCACACCGTGGAGGAGCCTGAAACCCTCGCGGGGCTCGAGAATGCCTTTGTCGAGGGGGTTCGCTCAGGAGCCCGGGATGGACTCTCGGGCGGGCTCTTCGCCGCGAGAACCCGCCAGGTGCTCGGCGGCAAGGAGCCCCGGGAAAACGGAGCCTATCTCAGCGGCCTGCTGCTCTCGGCCGAGCTGGAGCCGGCCGGGAATTGCGGCAGTGACATTTGTGTCGCCGCCGCTGGTGTGGTGGGAGACATGTACCGCCGGGCCGCGGCCGAGCTCGGGATCGAGAGGCTCGAGACTATTGACGAGCGCAACCTTGAGCTCTCCGTGCCGGCGGGACACGCACTGCTGGAGAAAAACTTCAGAGGAGAAACCTCTTGAAGAACATCGAGATCAAGAGCCCCCTTGCCGACAGGCCGGGCACCGAGGAACGGCTGCGCTCCCTTGGAGCGAAGCTCGAGTGGACGCGAAGACAGGTAGATACCTTCTTCAATTCACCCTCCGGGTGGCTGAAGCTGCGCGAGGTGGAAGGCTGCCCGGCTGAGCTGATCTCCTACAGGCGTTCAGTAGAAAACTCCGGCCCCAGGGAATCGGACTACCACATCCTGCGCATTGACGAGCCGAGCGAGCTCCACTCAGTCCTCGAGAGTTCTCTTGGCATCCTCGGCAGGGTGGAGAAACAGAGAGCCCTCTGGATCTATCGCAATACCCGGGTCCACCTTGACCGGGTTGAAGGCCTGGGGGACTTCCTCGAATTAGAGACCGTGCTGGCCGACATCGATAGCGCCGAAGGGACGGCTGAAAGCGAAGAGGTGATCAACCTGCTCGAGCTCGACAGGGAGTCCTTCATCTCCGTTCCCTACCTCGAATTGCTGCGGGAAACCTGAGACCGTTTCAACACGAAGAAACCGCCTGTTTTGACGGGAAGCCGTGAACCACGGCGGTACAATGATGACCCGGTGCGACCGTTCTCCCTGCCGCACGATCGAGTTCTATCCTTTTTACGGAGGCCCTATGAAGCCCATCCTGATCTGTTGCGCGGTCCTGCTCCTGTGTTCCGCCACCGAGACCTTCGCGGACGGTTTTGAGAAAACAGAATACAAGGCCGACTCATCTCGAACTCTTCAATACGCGCTCCTCAAGCCGCAAAAGGTGGAAGACGGCAAGAAGTACCCCCTGCTTCTGTCTCTGCATGGAGC
>DCKY01000284.1:0-939 GCA_002320775.1 Planctomycetes bacterium UBA1662 | reverse complement strand
GAGATGAGAAGCAAGTACCCCTGCTTTATTCTCGCCCCCACCGTCAGCAAGCAGAGCTCCTGGAAAAGCGAATCGATGGATGATGTTCTCGAGCTGGTGGGAAAGCTGCTGACGAAGCTGCCGATCGATCCAGGCCGTGTCTATGTCACGGGACAGTCCATGGGCGGCGGCGGCACCTACGAGGCCATGGCCCGCAAGCCGGAGCTTTTCGCCGCTGGCGTGCCGGTCTGCGGCGGCAATAAGGTCGAAAACGCGAAGAAGATGGCCGCCATCCCTATCTGGGCTTTTCACGGCGAGAAAGACCGCGTCGTACACGTAGAGCGCGGCCGCGAGATGATCGAAGCGATCAAGAAGGCCGGGGGCAAGCCGCGCTACAGCGAGCTGCCCGGGGTCCGCCACAATTCCTGGACTCCCGCCTACAAGAACCCGGAGCTGTGGAAGTGGTTGTTCGCTCAGAAAAAGAAGAAGGTGAAGTCTCTCTGACCAGCCAGGACAGCCCTAGGGAGCGCCGAGTTCCTCCGCTGTCCACGAATCACCGCGCTGCGCGGTTTCCGCTCGTACCTTGCCCACGGAATCGGCTGTAATCGCAGAGGCGCTGTTACCCCAGGCGCCGCGGATATAGGTCAGGATCGCCGCCATGTCCTCATCGCCGTAGACATGGCGCAGGGCGGGCATCTCGAGCTGGTAGCGCTTGCCCTTCACCTCGATCGGCCCGCGCACCCCATCGAGCGAGATGCGAAGAAGCCTCCGCTCAGAGCCCGTCACCCACTCGGAGCCGGCCAACGGCGAGGCGACGCCTTCCTTGCCCTCCCCATCGGCTTGATGGCAGGCGCCACAGCTCACCTCGTAGAGTACCCGTCCCCTGTTCGCTGTCCCCCCAGTTGGCATGGAAGAGCAGCCCGCGATGGACACAGCCGTGATGGCCGGCGCGAGGATGAC
>DCKY01000116.1:43347-88107 GCA_002320775.1 Planctomycetes bacterium UBA1662 | reverse complement strand
CTGCTCGAGCGCCTGGATGAGCCACTTGGCCGACTCGATCTTCTTGCGCAGGAAGGAGCTGGCCTGTCTGTCGCCTTCGGCGTTTCTGAGCGCGGTGCGGCAGGATCGGCTGATCTCGAGCTGGGGGAGGGAATAATCGAGCACGCTGATCTCCAGGTCGCCGTCGACCTCTTCCACCAGCACGTCAGGTCGGATATACACGGTCTCTTCCGCCTGCATGCGCTGTCCCGGCATCGGATCGAGTGAGCTGATGATCCGGGCGGCCTCCTTGATGTCCTCCACCGGGCAGCCCAGCTTTCGCGCCAGCCGGGGCAGCTTGTTCTGGCTGAGGTCCTGGAGATGGTTGCGGATGATCGCCTCTTCGATATGGTAGTCCTGTCCATCGCGGCCGAGCTGGAGCAGCAGGCAGTCCTGCAGGTCGGTGGCGGCGATGCCGGCGGGCTCGAGACTGCGAACAGCCTCAAAGGCCTGCCGGATCTCTTCGGCGGCCGGCATCCCCTCGATCCAGTCACCAAGCTCGTCTGGTTCGCAGCCCAGGTAGCCCCGGCTGTCGAGGCTGCTGATGATGTCTTCGCCGATCTCCCGGATGCGCGCGGGAATGTTCTTGAGCCGCAATTGCTCGGTGAGAGACTCCTTCAGACCGGCGGGCTTGTCTGGCGTGTTCTGCAGCGCGGCGTGCTTCGCATCGCTTGAAAAGCTGGATGATTTGCGGGGCCGGGTATCGTCAATAGACCAGCTGCCCGACTCACGGAGCCGCTCGTGCAGAGGCCGCTCCAGCCTGGTGTTCTCGCTATCGATGCTGACCGCCGGCTGTTCAGGCGGCGTCTGCTCAACCAGCTCGAGGGCCGGGTTCTCGCTGAACTCCTTCTGGATTCGCTGCTCAAGGTCCAGCGTGGGCAGCAGCAGGATGTCCATCGAAAGGATCATCTGCGGCGCCAGCACCTGCTGTTGCTGAAGCTTCTGCGAGAATTCTAATCGCATGGTACTACTCGGCTTCCCCCCCGAACCCAGCTGCGTTCCCCAATTCTCAGTCTTCTATTTCAGTCCTGCCAGGTCGTCCCAAACGACCCATCAAAGTTTAGGATGGCGGGAAGATACCGTCAAACGAGCCCCTGGGAGGCTTATCAGACCACCTGTCGCCCGGTGAAAAGCCTTCTATCAACAGGATTTCAGCACCATCAGGGTGATATCGTCCGATTGCTCCGCACTTTTCTGATGAGCCTGGAGGTCCTGCAGGATGGTGTTGAGGATTTCCTGGGCGCTGAGCTCCCTGGTCTCGGTAATGAGCTGCTGGAGACGGTCATCTCCGAAATCGTTTCCGCCCGGGTCTTTTCCTTCGACGATCCCATCGGTGTAGAGGACAAGGATGTCGCGGGGCTGGAGGGTGAATTTCTGGGTTTCCAGCTGGGAGGAAAAGAGCGACCCCTCGCGATCGAGGCCGATGGCGATGCCCTTGGGATGGAGGTCGATCACCTGGCCGTGCCTGGCGCTGTAGAGCAGCGGGGCGTTGTGCCCAGCGCGAACCAGCCGAATCTCCCGGGTCCTGGTGTCGAGCACCAGGTAGGCCATGGTGACGAACATACCCGGGTTCATATCGGGAGCGAGGCAGTTGTTGACCTCGATGATGGTTTGCTGCGGCGACTGGTTGTCCCTCGCGGCCATGTGGAGCATGCTGCGGGTCATGGTCATGACCAGCGAGCCGGGAATGCCCTTGCCCGAGACGTCAGCCACCACCATCCCGATCGTATGGTCGTCAACCTGGAGGAAGTCGTAGTAATCTCCTCCCACCTCCTTGGCCGAGAGATAGAAGGCTGCCAGGTCGAGCCCGGGGATCTCCGGCAGCTCGGAGGGGAGCAGGCCGCCCTGGATGTTGGTGGCGAGAGAGAGCTCGTGTTCGAGCGCCTTTTGTGAAAGCTTGGCGGCCTGGGCCGTGTGCAGGCTTCTTGTCATCTGGTTGAAGGTCCTGGCCAGGTTGCCGAGCTCATCACCGGAGGTGACACGGGACTGGTGCTGGAGGTCTCCGAGGCTCACCTGGCGTAGATCCCGCATGAGGGTCCGGATGGGCCTGGTGAGAAAGGTCGCCAGCAGGAAGGCGGCGAAGGCTCCGCCGATCGAGGCGATGAGCGTAACCTGCGTGAGCGATCGTGAGAGATCGTCGCGCGAGCGCCGGATGGACTCGACGGAGACGAGGATCTCGACCCTGCCCGCATCGGGTATCCTGGTGGAGAAGCTGCGAACAGGCACTCCGTTAACCTCGAGCTCGCTGATCGTCACCCCGGCCTCGTCGGCCTTGGGGTAGCTGACCTTTTTCTCCTCTACCGTGCGCCTCTCCTGGCCCATCACGTCGGCGATGAGCTGGTCCTGAAGGCCCATGATGGAGATGTCCAGAAGGTCAGAGTTCCGGCTGTAGGGTCTGACCAGGTCCTCGAGCTTTTTCCGTTTTTCGACTTTAACATCCTCAGGCGCGATGAGCCCGGCAACTGCGCGGGCATGGGAGATGCCGTTATCGTTAATTTCCACTTCAAGGTGATCAATCCCCTTCTGGACGGCGATCTTCGCCTGCCAGGCCATCGCCGCTATGACCAGGATGGCGATCAGGGCGGTGAACTTCAGCGCGATGGGTATGCTGAAGCCGGCGCCTGTGCGGGGATGCCGCGCGCCGCCCGTGGAGCGGCCATGATCCCTCTCAGGGGACCGGGCTCCGCCTGGATGCGCTCTTCTTCCTCTTGCTCCGGCTCGATGCGCCACGATTGCTTTCCTGGCTCAGGTGGGCGGGGTTGACTGGCTGACTCGCTCTTACAAGTATAGCCCCTGTGAGCGGACGAGATAGAAAAACCGTCTTTCTCGCGCAGGCTTCAGCTCCGCAGAATCCTGGCAGCCTTGCGCAGGTAGACAACGCAGGAATAGAAGGTAGAGATCAATGTCGCGGCCAGCAGGGCGAAGGTAAGCCAATACAGCGGCTCTTGCAGCCAGGGCCAGAACGGGGCCTCGTTTAGCTGGTAGGCACCGTTTTTGACGATGACGAAATTCGCCTCGTAAAAGAGCAGCGAGGGGATGGTCAGTCCCTGGATCGCCAGCTTGACCTTGCCTGCCCAGGCCGCCCCAAAGGCCACCCCGGCCGATTCGATGTAGCTGCGCAGGCCGGACACCAGGAATTCGCGAAAAACGATCACCAGCGGATACCAGGGCTCGACGAAATCAGAGACCGTAGTCAGCAGGATGAAGCTGCCGCAGATAACGATCTTGTCGACAAAGGGGTCGGCGATGCGTCCAAAGGTCGACTCGATGTTCCACCTGCGGGCGAGGTAGCCGTCAAGGAAATCCGTGAACATGGCCAGCATAAAGAGAGCCGTCGACCAGTTCAGGATGACCTGCCTGGTCTCGGAATCCGTTCCATGCCCGACAATCCCGAGGAGGATGAAAAAAACGAGCGAGAGCACCAGGCGGGCGACCGTAATCTGGTTCGGCAGATTGGCGAAGCTGGATTTACCCGCCGTTGTTTTTTCGTTCATGATCCCCGCTTCCAACTATGGTTGCGATGAGATCGTATCCCCTGCTCCCAATGATTTCCACTGTCCTGCGTTCGCCGGCAAGGGGAGGCTCCGGCGTCGGAGCTTCACAGGAGAGCTCGAGAACTCCCTCGGGCATCGAGGCCGGGGATTCCTCGTCACAGGGCTCGCCGCCGGGCGGCGAGATGAAGACCACCGGGTCAATCTCGGGGCTCTCACCGTAGCTGCGGGAGATGGCGGCCTTGAATGGAGCGCCGCCGGCAGGGTCGTCGTGTTCTTCCTCGGGAGAATCGATGATCACCTCGGTGAGCTCGCCGACTCTCTTGCGGTTGTGCCTGAAGGCGATCTCCTGCTGCAGGAGCATCAACTCTTCGAGGCGCGCATCGATGATCTCCTGGGGAATCGCGCCTTCGAATTCGGCCGAGGGCGTGCCCTCCTCTTTTGAGTAGGGGAAGACGCCCAGGCGCTCGAATTCGAAATCGCGTATGAAATCGCGCAGGATTCCGAACTCCCGGTCATCTTCGCCCGGGAAGCCTACGATGAAGGTGGTTCGCAGCATCAGGGCGGGGATCCGGTCGCGCATCCGGTCGAGGAGGGCCCGGGTCTTCGTCTCCATCATTCGCCGGCCCATGTGGCGCAGCATGTTGTCGGAGATGTGCTGCAGCGGGATGTCGATGTAGTTGAGCACCTCGGGCACCTCGGCGATGGCCTCGATCATCTCGTCGGTCAGGTAGGCCGGGTAGGCGTAGAGCAGGCGGATCCACTCGACCCCGTCGACGGCGGCGAGCCTGCGGAGTAGCTCGGCAAGCTGGAAGCGGCCATCGATATCGACGCCGTAGGAGGTCGTGTCCTGGGAGATCAGCACCAGCTCACTCGCGCCGCTAGCGACCAACTCCCGGGCTTCGGCCTCCAGCATCTCGATGGACTTGGAGCGAAAGCGGCCCCGGATCGCGGGGATGGAGCAGAAGGTACAGGGATTGTCGCAGCCCTCGGAGATGCGCAGGTAGCCGTAGTGAGCCGGGGTCAGGCGGAAGCGTCCGACCTCGGCGTTGCAGGCCTTGTCGGGATCGCTGACCTGGAGGTGGAGCCCGCCATCGGTTTTTCCGAAGAGCCCCTTCAGCGCGGTGCCGAGGCTGTCGTACTCGCCGAGCCCGACGATGGCATCGAGCTCAGGGATCTCGACGCTCAGCTCCTCACCGTAGCGTTGTCCCAGGCAGCCTGTGACGACGACCTTTTTCTCGGTCTCGGATTCCTGCTTGAGCTCGCAGGCCTCAAGGATCGTATTGACGGACTCTTCCTTGGCCGATTCGACAAAGCCGCAGGTATTGACGACGATGACATCGGCCTCAACCGCGTCGGGGGTGAGTACGAAGCCCTCCTGGCCGAGCTTGCCGAGGATCATCTCGGAGTCGACGAGGTTCTTCGGGCACCCGAGGCTGACCATGTTGACCCGGATCTCATTTTCGAGGTCGCCGGTTTCGTCGCCGGTGCTGAGGGCGGGCTCGGTGGGTTTACTGATCGTCATCCAACTCGGTGGTTTCTTCGGAAGCTTCCTGGTTCGGTTCTTCTTCCTCGAAGTCATCGGAGTCTTCGAGGGAAGGTTCATTGTCCGATATTTCCTCCGGAGACTCTAAGGGAATGTCGGTCTCAACGCTCTTTCCAGGATTTTCTTCCGTCTCCCGAACGTCTCCGAGGGCCTTCTCTTTTCCGGCCTGGTATTCTTCCCAGCTGTAGTAGACCTCGCGGGCCTTGGAGCCGACGTGCGGACCAACCAGTCCCTGTACCTCCATCGCCTCGATGAGTCTCGAGGCCCGGCTGTAGCCGACCGAGAAGGTCCTCTGCAGCAGGGTGGTGGATCCGCGCTGTTTCTCAAGGACCACCTTCACCGCCTCCTCGTAGAGCTCATCGGCGCTGTCCTCCTCGGTGATTCCATCGATGCTGCACTTGGTGAGGCTCTCGTCGAATTCCTGCTCGGCCTGCTCGACGACATGATCGATGACCCTGTTGATCTCATCCTCCGTGAGGAAGGCCCCCTGGGTGCGAAGGAGCGCCTCGGAGTTCGCGCCCTTGTAGAGCATATCGCCGTTACCGACCAGCTTGTCGGCGCCCTTGTCGTCGAGGATGGTCCTCGAGTCAATCCTCTGGGTGACCTTGAAGGCGATCCGGGTTGGCATGTTGCTCTTGATCAGGCCGGTGATGACATTGACCGAGGGGCGCTGGGTGGCCACGATCAGGTGGATGCCGACCGCCCTGGAGAGCTGGGTCAGGCGGGTGATGTGTCCCTCGACATCCTTGCCAGCCGCCATCATGAGGTCGGCAAGCTCGTCGATGACCAGGACGATGTAGGGCAGCTTTTCCTGTTGGGCCTCGGCCTCCTCGTTGCTGCGCTTCTCTGCGAGCCGCTCGAAGATCTTTTTCTTGCCTAGCTTGTTGTACTCGATAATGTTCTTTACCTTGACGTCTCCAAGCAGGTTATAGCGCGCCTTCATTTCGCCGACCAGCCAGGAGAGCACCGGGGGCGCCTTCTTCGCCGAGGTTACGATCGGGCAGTACAGGTGGGGAATCTTCTCGTAGGGCTTCAGCTCGACGACCTTGGGATCGATCATGATCATCTTGAGCTCATCCGGGGTCTTCGTCAGCAGGAGGTTGACCAGCAGTGAGTTGATGAAGACAGACTTTCCTGAGCCGGTGGCACCGGCGATCAGGGCGTGGGGCATCTCAGCGATATCGTCGGTGATGGCCCGGGCTGTGGTGTCCTTGCCGATGCAGACGGGAAGGAGCTTCCTGCCGTTCTCGGCCATCGATTCTTCAAGGAGCTCGCGCAGACCGATGATGGGGCGCTCCTTGTTGGGCACCTCGATGCCGACGGTGTCCTGGCCAGGGATTGGCGCTATAATGCGGATGCTGGTGGCGGCCAGAGCAAGCTGGAGATCGTTATCGAGACTCGTGATCCGGCTGACCTTGGTACCCGCGGCCAGCGTCAGCTCGAACAGGGTCACGGTCGGGCCGGGCAGAATCTTGACGACACGAGCTCCAAGGACCCCGAAGCTCTCGAGCGCCTGTTCGATCTTCTCGGCTTTTTCTTTCAGCGCGGCGCTGTCGGTTCCGCCCGTATTCGCCTGGCGTTCCTTCAGGAACTCGATAGGGGGCAGCTCGTAGGGGCCGTTGCTCTTCTTCGTCTTGGCCTTGCGTTTCTTTTTTGGCTTCGGTTCAGCAACGTTGATGATCAGCGGTGGGCGCTCGGGTTCCTCTTCCGTTTCGGGCAGCTCGGCGGCCTCAGGTTCCTGCTCCCTGGCCGCCGTCTTGTCGTTTTTTTTCTTGTCGGGTTTGAAGGTCTTCTGCCGCGGCTTCTTCTCCGGCAGGACGATTTCGGGTTCGGATTTAGCCTCCGGCTTGAAGCGGGAGGCTGTCTTGAACAGCGACAGCGCTCCTGCCTTCAGGCCGCTCACCACGCGGCTGCCAGCTGCGCCGCCGGCGGCGCTCCAGCGCTTCGAGCCGCTGGCGAGCTTGTAGGCGTAGGCGAAGGCCGGGTAGAGCTCCGCATCTGTGCTCACCGCGAAGGCGACGATGGTGATCAAGGCCAGGAGGAGGTAGGTGCCGACGATATGGAGATTCGCGAAGAGGAACTCAAAGATGGTATAGCCAAAGTAGCCGCCGGCAAGGAAGTCCGGGCTGCCGGCGTTTCTGTGTATGGCAACCTCGAAGGTGGCGAGGCTGAGGATGAGACAGAGGCTTCCGAACATTTTCCAGCCAGGCTGCCGGATCCCAAGGCGGAAGAACATACAGATGCCCGTGAGGGCGAGAATAATGGTCAACACGTAGCTGCCGATCCGGCCGATCCAGCTTATGAACCATCCGCTGAGCATGGCGCCGACAGGGCCGCAGATGTTCGAGGTGGCTTCATTGCCGGGTCCCAGGTCGCCGGGGTTCCAGGTGTACAGACAGACTGCGAGAAACGCGGTAAGGCCCAGCAGCAGGAACGCCAGGACCTCGTTGGAAGACTCTTTGCGCATCGATTTATGTATCCACTACCGTCATCAACAGGGGTTTCACCAGGTCGCGGAGAATCCGCGGAATCGCGTCATCTTGGAGACAAACGCGCCTGTCATTTTATCGGCAGTTTTACGCCGTTTCTTTAGGGGCGCCTTGTAGAGGGGCCAGGCTCCGGTTCAGGAGCCGGTGGCTGAGGCCTCGATGCGGTTGAGCAGCTGAGAGGCAAGCTTGCGTTTGTCCAGGCGGCCGAGGGGGTGTTCGGAACCATCAGCGCCGAGAATGTGGTAATCGCCGCTCTCGCGGCCGATCGCCGCGGCATCGTTGACGACGATCCAGTCGAGGTTCTTGGCCTCGAGCTTGCCTCGCGCATTGGCAAGATGGTCTTCGGTTTCGAGGGCGAAGCCGGCATGGACGCGCGAGTCCTTCTCGCGTCCGAGCAGGGCCAGGATGTCCTCGGTGGCCTCGAGCCTGAGGTCGAGGTCGTCACCGCCGCTCTTGCGTTTGGAGGAGTGGGAGGTCTCGGGCCTGAAATCGCTGACCGCCGCGGCGCCGATGAGAACGGTGCAGTCCGGATGGCGCTCGCGCGCGGCCGCGAGCATCTCGGCGGCGCTCACCACGTTGATCACCGTGGTGCCGGCGGGCGGGTCGTATTCGACCGGTCCCAGGATCAGCTCAACCTCGTAACCGCGGCCGAGCGCCTCCTCGGCGAGAGCCATCCCCTGCAGCCCGCTCGATGCGTTGGAGATGTAGCGGACCGGGTCGATATATTCCCTGGTCGGTCCCGCGAGGATGAGACAGCGCGAGTCCGCGCTCATTCGCTTCCGGGCTCCAGCTGGAGCGTCTCGTCGATGCGGGAGATGAGCTCCGGAACCTCGGCCAGCCTTCCCGGGCCGACCGAGCCGCAGGCAAGGTGTCCCTCGCCGGGATCGATGAGCCGGTAGCCGAGCACATCCTGGAGGCGGGAGACGTTTTCCTGTACGACCGGGTTCATCCACATGCGGTCGTTCATCGCGGGGGCGAAGAGCACCGGCTTGTCAAAGGCGAGGGCAGTCACAGTCAGCAGGTCGCCGCCGAGTCCGCCGGCGAGCTTCCCGATGAGGTCCGCGGTGGCCGGGGCGATGAGCAGCAGGTCGGCCCATTGTGACAGCGAGATGTGCTCTCCCTTATAGGCCGGATCGTCCTCGAAGATGTCGGTGAAGACCTCCTGGCGTGTGACCGCGCGGAAGGTGAGAGGGGTGATGAACTTCTGCGCGCTCGGGGTCAGGATCGTCCTGACCGAGTCGCCCCGCTGGGTCAGCTTCGATGCAAGGTCGGCACTCTTGTAGGCCGCTATTCCCGCGGATACTCCCAGCAAGATGTTCGACATGATTGCACGCCAGGGGCCGCGGCCTCCTCTGCGGAGACGCCGTCCCTGCTCCCGCTCGACCCTGGGGGAGTTCCCCGGGGTTCTACTTCTTCTGGTTCAGCAGCGCGGCCAATTCCTTGATTCGCTGCTCCTTGATCTTCTTGATGTCGGAGCCGTAGACCTCGGTTCCCTCGCCGTCCTCGTCGCCTTCTCCTTCGGAGCCTTCGGCATCCTCGGGCTTGTCGGCGATCACGGCCTCCTGCAGAGCCTGGTCGAGCTCTTCGCGTTCACCCAGCTCGATCTTGCCCTCGAGGATCTCCTTGATGACGGTCTGTTTCAGGGTGGGTTCATCATTGTCCTCGAACTCCACCAGCGGCGGCGCCCCCCTGTTCAGTTCGACGATTCTCTTCTGTATAAGCGAGGTCAGCTTAAACTTGCCGCCGACCAGCTGGACCAGTTCTTCTTCCGTGTTTATATCAAGCATCAGAGTTCTCCATTTACTCTTGGTTACAGTTTGTTTTCAGTTTGATTCTACCGGTCTCTCGACAATTGCCGCGAGCTCAAGTACCGCCTCGTCGAAGTCACCGTTGACGACGACATGATCGTAGGAGGATTTTTCCTCTCTTTCGGCCCTGGCGACTTCCAGGCGCCGGCTGATTACTTCATCTGAATCCGAGGCCCTGCTGACGAGCCTCCTCTCGAGTTCCTCCCCGCTGGGAGCATCAATAAAGATTGTCATTAATTCCGGGATTCCCGAATCCCGGATCTGGCGGGCGCCCTGCACATCAATATTGAGCAGCAGCTCGTACCCGTTTTCTATCCCCTCCTCGACCTGGTCTCTCGGAGTCCCGTAGAGGTTTCCGTAGACCTCAGCGTGTTCGAGGAAGCGACCGGCCCGCAGGCCTTCTTCAAAATTGTTCCTGTTGAAAAAAAAGTAATCCTGTCCGTCCTTTTCGCCTTCGCGCGGAGGTCTCGTGGTGCAGGTGACGACTCTTCGGCAGCTCGATCTCTTGAGCAGCGCCTCGCAGAGGCTGGTTTTTCCGACCCCGGAGGGTCCCGATATGACGATTAAACGTCCTCTCTTACTCAACGTTGAGAACCTGTTCCTTGAGGCGATCAACCTCTGCCTTGATCTCAACTACGAATCTTCCTACCTCGTTCCCGGGCGCCTTGGAGCCCATGGTGTTGGATTCTCTGAACATCTCCTGGCAGATGAACTCGAGCTTTCTTCCAACAGGTCCCGAGGTTGCGAGCTGTCCAACGAATTGTTCGAGGTGGCTGTCCATACGGGCAATCTCCTCGCTGATGTCTGAGCGTTCGGCCAGGAGCGCGGCTTCCTTCAGAATTTCATTCTCATCCATCCCGGCCTTCTGCTCTCCAAGCAGGGCCTCGATTCGTTCTTCCAATTTTCGAAAATGTTCTTCAAGCGCCTGCGGGGCGGCCGCCTTGACCTTTCCCATCAGCTGGTCGAGGTTTTCGCATCTGGACTGGAGCTCCTCGTGAAGATTCCGCCCTTCACGCTCACGCATCTCGACCATGTTTGCCAGCGCCTTCTCCATGGTCTCCAGCGCGATCGGCAGCACTTTTTCTCGTCCGGGAACGATGTTGTCATCCACCTTGATCGCTCCGGGAAGTGCGAGGATGTCCTGCATCCTGATGTCTTCAGTGGAGTCGAGCTCCTTGCCAAGTCTTTCTATGGTTTCCACGTATTTCTTTACTACGTCCTCGTTGACCTGGTAAAGGTCGGAGCTCCTGTTGGGCTGAAAACGAATGGTGAAGAAGATCGAGCCTCTCGCCAGGCGCTTTCGCGCCACTTCCTCCAGCTCAATCTGGAGGAAGTTGACCTCGTCACTGATCTTCGAGTTGATCTTGAGAAAGCGGTTGTTGACGGCCTTTACATCGATACTCAGAACGAAATCCGGTGTTTCGGAAACAGCGTCACCATATCCGGTCATGCTGCGCATGTTTCGATACTCCCGATCCCGCCCGTGCGGGATTCAAAAACACGGCTCATTTGTTGCCGCCGTCAGAAGATCCGCCGGCTCCACCGGCCGTGCCAGCGCCGCCCGGCGCGGGCAGCAACGATCCACCTCCCGGTGACAGGCCTGGTATAACGCCGGTTCCGGTGGTGGGGGAGGGCGGATTGAGAATCGCATCTTCGTTGACAGGCTCTACGCTTGCGCCTCCTCCCGCTCCCGACATATCTACCATTCCCCACCCGATAACCAGGACGGTGAAGATGAGGCTGATGAGCGCGGTGATCTTGACGATGCCTTTCTGCCCGCCCGCTCCCAGCAGAGCATCTCCTCCACCTCCAGCGGAACCGAAGGCTCCTCCGAGCCCTCCATCTTTGGAGTCCTGGAGAAAGACGATCGCGATAATCATCAGCAGCGCCAGGAAGGCTATAAGGCACCCGCCGAGAGCCCAGAAGATGCCGCTCCAGGAAAAGGCCATCAGCACGGGGTAGAAATCCAAAATCATTTTGCCTCCGAGGTCATTAATGGCAGGAGCCGCTTTTTGCCGCCCCTGTGTTTTTCTTCCGGACCCGCGGTCCGGGGATCATTCTAAACGTTTGTCTTTGGTTTCAAGCAGAGACGGTCAGCCGCAGCCCTCGCAGATACCGAGGAAAGACGCGGCATCGAGGCTCGCCCCGCCAACCAGGGCTCCATCGATGTCAGCCTGGGAGAGCAGCTCCGAGGCATTATCCGGTTTGACGCTGCCGCCGTACAGGATTCTGATGCCTTCACGGGCGCCGACTTCCGCGCCTCGTTTTTCAAAGGCGGCTCCAAGTTGTTCGCGGATCGCTCCGTGAACCTCCTGGGCCTGTTCAGGGGTCGCCGTTCTGCCGGTGCCGATGGCCCATACAGGTTCGTAGGCGACGATGATTTTCTCGAGCTGGGCGCCTTCGGTGAGCCCCTCGATTCCGGCTTCGAGCTGGCGGTTTACGACCTCCATCGTGTTCCCGGCATCGCGCTCTTCGATTTTTTCTCCAACGCAGAGTATCGCCGTAAGCCCCGCTTCGACGGCGGTTTTCATCTTGGCGCCGATCTCAGTGTCCGTTTCGTTGAAAATATGCCGGCGTTCGGAATGACCCAGAAGGACGCTGTCTCCGCCGCAGGCCAGGACCATCGCTGAGGAAAGCTCCCCGGTGAAGGCTCCACTTTTCTCGGCATGCATATTCTGCGCGCCGACATACACCTTGCAGCCGTCGAATTTCGAGCAGAGATCGGAGATGAAGGCCAGAGAAGTTGCCGGTGGATAGAAGCCGATATCGCAGCGGGAGGCGCTGAAGCCTACGTCCTTTGCGGAAATCCCTTCCAGGATAGCCGTGGCGAGGGCATGCCCCTCTTCCGGCGTAGTATTCATCTTCCAGTTACCCGCGATGAGCGGGATGCGGTTGTTAGGATCCGTCATTTTATATGTTCTTACAATTCTCGATCTGTTGCCGGGGAAGGCCCCTCGACCTGCCGTTTTCAGGTCAATTCAAGCAAGGTTGGAAGCTTTTCGCTCCACCTTTCCCTCAGTTGCTGAATCCTGCCCACAGATGTCTGCAACGGAGTGTAGGCAAACGGCTTATAGTATTTGCGAGGAGCTCTTCTGTCAAAGACATAATGCCTTCTGATGCTTTCAGATGCGTTCGGTGAACCCGCCCTGCCGCTTTCACCGAAATAAACGGCCCATTTTAGCTCCAGAGAGGGTCGAGTCCCCCCCTGGAGCGACGATTCCAGCCCTCTTTCATCGGCTATGCTTGGTACGTCAGGCTCTATTGGGGTAAGCTTTCCCTCCGATAAAGTCTGCCGTTTTCGGTTCCAAGCCCGAAGATACACCTTACCCATGATTTTTCTAGCGATTGAGACCTCCGATCCCCGGGGCAGCCTGGCTCTCTTTGACCAGGAGGGGGTACGGGAGGAAGAGCTCTTCAGCGGTGACATGGCCCACGCTCGCGAGTTTGCCGTGCGGATTGATGACCTGCTTCGCCGCGGGGGTTTCACCCCGCGTGACCTGCAGGGGATCAGCGTTAGCGCCGGTCCTGGATCCTATACCGGCTGCCGGGTGGGGGTTACCGCGGCAAAGACGCTGGGCATCGCCTTGCGAATACCCGTGGTGGCCGTCTCTTCGCTCGAGGTGATGGCGGCCTTTGCGATTGCGTCCGCCGAGCAGGAGGACGAGTCTTCCAACGATGCCTTTGTTCCGGTCCTCGATGGCCGCAGGGGTTTTTTTTACGGGGCGCTGTTCAGACGTTCCGCCGGGGAGCGCCCGGCGCGTGAGGCGGAGGACCAGGTCGCCACGCTGGAGGAGCTTGCCGGGACCCTGCGAGGGCCCGCCTGGCTCCTGGGTGGAGGGGCCGATGAGTTTCTGCTAGGTCTCGAAAACGCCGCCGGAGACAGGGTCGCTGATTTTCGCCGCGGCCCCGCCGAATGGGATCGGCCTCGCGCATCCATTCTTGCCGCCCTCTCGCGTGAGGCGCTTGCGGAATCAAGCTTTGATCAGGAGGCCATCCACTCTCTGAAGCCATCCTACCTGCGGCCTTCGGAGCCGGAGCTGGTTCTTGCAAGGAAGCTTGCGGGAAAGGATAAATGATGAAGGAGGGCAGAATTGTCGCCTAAGCTGCGCAAATCGAGACTGTCCCTGGTTCTTGGCGGCCTGCTGGCGGCTGTCCTGATTATCGTTGGCATCAACGTCAAGCTCGCACTGCGTCCGGAGGCTGTCCAGGCCAGGGCGCGAGCCGTCCTCGAGAATCTTCTTCAAGTACCCTTCGAGATCAGCGCGGCCGAGTTCCACCTCTCCGATGGAGTCTCCTTGAGCGGTCTCCGCGTCTTTAAACCGACCCGAGGCGACCGGGTACCCACGGCCCTGCTCGATTTCCCCAGGATCAGAATAGTTCCCGACTACGGCAGCCTCTTCTTCGGCAGCTTCGAACCCGCGCTCGTTGTCCTGGACGGGGGCGAGATCGATGCGACCATCAACGAGGAGGGCGTTCTGGACCTTGTGGAGCTGCTGCGCGCTCCGCCGCCTTCGGGCTCCGGGGAGGGAGGAGCTCCTGGGGCGGCCGGCTCTCAGGTGCGCCTGCCGGATTTCCGTGTGCGCGGAATGAAGGTTCGTTTTGCAGATAAGCGCCGGAGCCTGGCCCTGGCCGCCGAGGAGGTTGATTTCTCCCTGGGTTTCCGGGAGGGAGAGTTCCTCTTCAATTCATCCTTCAGTCTCAAGGAGTCTTCGAGGGTCGAGATCAGCGGGCGGCTGCCCGGCGAGGCGGCCGCCATCGCCGCTGGTCCGCTGGAGGTGGACTTTATGGTCTACAAGTTCGACCTGGCAGGAGATCTCGCGTCCTTGCTGGACGACCTGGCGGCCGGGAAGCTCCTCAAGGAACGATCCTTCAGCGGCAGCGTCGACCTGACGGGCTCTCTGCGTTATGACCGCAGCTCGGGCCTGGGGGTCACCAGGGTCTCCTCCAGCCTTGCCGGCTGCGGGTTGCAGCTGCCGGTTATTGAGAAGACGCTGCGGTTGACGGGGGGGGCCGCGGTATTTTTAGGTGACCGCATTGAAATTCGTGACGCCAGGGGAGAGCTGGCCGGGGGAAGCCTCAGTGCCGCCGGGAGCGTCGGTCTGGACCCCGCCCGGGGCGTTGTGACCACGTTGAAAGGTTCTCTGAGAGGGGAGGGCCTCTCTGTCGATGAGAAACTTCTTGCGGCCCTGGCGCCGGAGCTGAACAAGTCCATTCCCGGGGGCGTTATCCGGGGAAGGGTGAACTTTGTATGCGAGGCGGCCGAGGAGGTGAAATATCCTCCCGCCATCGAGGAGCTCAGCGCCAGCATGGAGCTGTCGGAATTCCAGATCGCCCATGGGGATCTTCCCTACCCGGTCGAGGAGCTCGCCGGCCGGCTCAAGCTTGAGAAGGGGCTGCTCGAGCTTGGCGAAAAGCTTACCGGAAAATTAGGCGCGGCGCGGTTGACCGTTTCAAAGTTGAGCGGCCTTGTCGACGGGTCGGGGGCCTTCGAGGCGGTGGTCGACCTCGGCGGCGACGATCCGGCCGAATGCCTCGCGCTCGATGGGAAGCTGCGCGGTATCCTGGGCGAGCAGGGGGAGGATGGCGTCATGATCTGGGACAGTCTCGCACCGGAGGGATGGGTCGCCGCGAAGGCAAGGATCGTCGCTGAGCCGGCGCCCGCCGCCGGCGAGAAGAGGCCGGCGCCCTATGCGGTCTTTTCGGTCTATCCAAGGGAACTGAAGATTCGCCATCGACTCTTTCCCTACACGGTGGAGAAAATCAGCGGGGAGGCCGTCTACGATTCGCGGCACCCCGAGAGCGGTGTCCTCCTCAATATTGAAGGTCGGCATGGTGGGCAAAAGATCGCCTGCAAGGGCTCCTTCGATGTTCACACCAGGCCAGCGGAGGAGAATGAAGACCCGCCCGGATTCGAAATCAACATCACCTCTTCCCAGCTGCAGTACGACAAGGATATTCGAGCTGCCCTGCAGCCGGAAGTCTTGAAGATGGTCGACACCTTCGCCTTCAAGGGCGCCTTCAAGACAAGCGTCTCGATCGCCTCTCAGTATTCCGGGGAGCCGCTCCTGAAGGTGACGCTGGATTTGCTCAAGGGTGAGATTCAGGCCGTTGATTTTCCTTACCGGCTCCAGCTGGCCACGGGCAGGATCGTCATCGATAACAACGAGACGATTCTGCTCAGCGGTTTCAAGACAGCTGGCGGACCCGGCGCCCAGGTTTCCTTTGATGGAAGCCTGCGTCGTGTCAATGACACGAGGAAGCTCGACTATCGACTGCTGATTGCCGACTTTAAGCTCGACGAGAAGTTCCGGGCGGCCTTCCCTGCCCAATACCAGAATTTCTTGAACGGTCTTGGGCTGGAGGGGACCTTCTCAGGAAGGTTGGCCGGGTGGTATCTGAAGAACCTCACGGATTCGGCCAACGATAAGCACTACTTCGAGGGTACGGAGATTCGGACCAGGGATGCCGCGGTCAATTTCGGCGTGGAGGTCAGCCAGATGGATGCGCAGGGGCGCTTTACCGGCGGTCACAATGAGGATCGTCCAAATCACTTCTGGGGGGAGGTGAAGGTGCAGAAGGCGCGCTTCAACCGCCTCCAACTCAAGGATGGCGATATCGTGTTCACCTTCGGTGAGCAGCATGACCGCATTCGCCGGCTGGCAGAGAGTGTCGACACACCCGGAGAGAAGGGCCCCTATCTCTCCAGCAGCATCATCGGCCGTCTCGCCCGCGGGGATGTCACCGATACCTTCCAGATGAGTATCGCTTCGGAGAACTTCTACAAGGGGCGGCTCGATGGCATGCTCTACGTCGATACGGGCGGGAAGGAGGGTGATCTTGGCGGTGAGTTCGCGGCCTCCGGGATCAGCCTGTCCGAGGCTTCCGTGGATGTCTTCGGGGGCAGGAAGGACGCGACCAGCGGTACTGCGAGCGGGACGGTGTTCTTCGCCGGCAAGACCGGCGACCAGCGCTCGATCCGGGGAGAGGGCGTTGGTCTTATCAAGGAGGCGAACCTGGCCCAGCTTCCGCTCTTTCTCGATATCTTCAAGCTGTTCAAGGTGCCCGACCTTATCAACCTGGGCTTCTCCGATCTGCTGCTTCGGTCCAAGCTCGACAATGTGAAGATCCCCTACACCATCGAGGATGGGCGTTTCCTGACCGAGGGACTGGAGTTGAACAGCAGCAACTCAGGGCTCTCTTTTTCCGGCGTGGGGAGCATGGATTTCGATGGGAACCTGGCCCTCGAGCTCGAACCGCAGCTGCCGAGCTCCCGGCTCAAGCTGCCGCTCATTCCTGAGCTCATCGACCTCACCGGAATCGATCTGAACAAGATTTTCAGCTTTATCAAGAAGGGCATCCTGAAGATCAAGATTGGCGGTGATATCGCCCGGCCCAAGGCCGAGCTGGCTACAGGCCTGGGCCTGATCAAGGTGCCGATCGATCCGGGGCTGCCGGAGAAAAAGGGTGATGGCGGGGCAAAGCCGCCGCCTGGAAATCCTCCCGGCGAGGAATGAAACCTTTCAGTCCTCCGCGGAAGAATATAGAGGGATTAGAACCATGAATTTCGGCCTGGAAGGGAAGGTGGCGGCTGTGGCCGCCTCATCGAGCGGTCTTGGTAAGGCTGTGGCGCTGGCGCTGGCGCGCGAGGGAGCCTCGGTGGCTCTCTGCTCCCGCAGCGAGAAGAGGGTCGGGGCGGCCATGGAGGATATCCGCGATCTTCTTGCGGCGGATGGAGGCAAGGTTCCTCCGTTGGTCGCTCTCCCCGTGGACCTTGGCAGTGAGACCGGTCCGGATGAGTTTGTCTCGGCGGCGGCCGATGCCCTGGGGCCGGTAGACATCCTGGTTGCCAACAATGGCGGTCCGCCTCCGGGCGATGCCGCCGGACTGGGAGACGAGGCCTGGAGGCTCGGTTTCGAGACGACCTTCCGCGCATCTCAGAAGCTTGCTGACGCGGTGATCGGCGGGATGCGGGCGCGGGGCTGGGGTCGGATTGTCTTTATCACCTCCACCAGCGTGAAGCAGCCGATCGCCGGGCTGACGATCTCGACGGCGATGCGTTCGGCTGTCGTTGGCTTTGCCAAGGCGCTCTCGGATGAGGCCGCGGTCGATGGAGTGACCGTCAACACGGCGGCGCCCGGTTCTACCGCGACCGCTCGCCTGGAGGCCATCTTCGCCAAGCGCGCGGAGGCGGGTGGGGTCTCCCTCGAAGAGATCAAGACCGAGGCCGAGGCGATCATTCCGGCCGGCCGTTTCGGCCGTCCTGAGGAGTTCGCCGCCGCGGTAGCCTTTCTCTGTTCCGAGGCCGCCTCTTATATTACCGGTATAGTGCTGCCTGTCGACGGGGGCCTTGTCCGCAGTCTTACCTGAGGCCAGGACTTCCCGAAACGCCTCGCTGAGACATCCTGCGGCTATCTTGAAGACACCAACGTCTTGCGGGAGGTCTGCAAGGGCGTAGCGTTGTAGACTGTAACAGGGAGCCGGTTCGTGTCGCGCGTTCGGGCTCGGGTAGACGCAGGGGCGCCGGGGGACAGCTGGTACGCAATTTCCGCGGTTTTACCGCTGAAGACCGGAGTGCAGAGAATATGTTGAGGAAATACTACGAGCCTATCGCTGGGAGATTGAGCTGGAAGCTCACCCTGGCCTGGGCGGCCGCGACGGTCTGCGGACTGCTGGTCACAGCGTACCTCTCGCCCGCTATGGGTGTATTTGCCGGCCTCGCTTCGCTTGCTGTTCTGTTGCTGGCCGCCACCGGGGCCGACCGCAGCGACGAGCTGCTGGACAGGCTCCGGGTGAAGGACCAGGCCCTTGGCAGCTACAGGGCGGAGCTCGAAGAGATGCAGGCGCGCTGCGACAACCTCGAGAAGCAATCCAAGGCCGCCGATGCAGCCAGCCGCGCCAAGAGCGAATTCCTGGCGAATATGAGCCACGAGATTCGGACACCCATGAACGGGGTCATCGGCATGACGGAGATCGCGCTGGCAACGGACCTGGACAACGAGCAGCGTGAGTATCTGGATATGGTTCGCAGTTCGGCCAGCTCGCTGCTGGGAATCATCAATGACATCCTCGACTTCTCAAAAATCGAGGCGGGCCGCATCGAGCTGGAGAGCATTGAGTTTTCCCTCAAGCAATGCCTGGGTGAGGCAGCCCGGACCCTCGCGCTGGAGGCCCATGAGAAGGGCCTTGAGATGATCTTTGACATACCGGACGGCACCGGAGACCTCGTGATTGGCGATCCGACCCGGCTTCGCCAGGTGGTTGTGAACCTGCTGGGGAACGCCATCAAGTTCACCTCCGAGGGTGAGGTCGTTCTCGGCGTTCGCGCGGGGGAGAGCCATGAGGGCCTGTGCGAGTACCAGTTCTCCGTAAGCGATACCGGCATCGGGATCTCTCCCGAGCGCCGCAGCGAAATCTTCGAGGCCTTCTCGCAGGCCGATCGTTCTACGGCAAGGGAGTTTGGCGGCACAGGTCTCGGCCTGGCCATCAGCTCCAGGCTTGTTGACATGATGGGCGGCCGAATCTGGGTCGAGAGCGAAGCAGGAGTCGGCAGCACCTTCCATTTCACCAGCTCCTTCGCGGCAGGCGATGGAAGCCGCGACCGAGGAAATGTCCAGGCTCCGGTACAGCTTGCCGGTTTGAAGGTGATGGTCGTCGATGACAATGCGACCAACAGGCGGTTCCTCGAGAGAACCCTGGTTGGCTGGAAGATGAGTCCTGTGCTGGCGTCGAGCGGCGAAGAGGCCGTCGAGCGCGTGAGGGCCCTGTCCGGATCGGGCGGCGGACTCGATCTTATCCTGCTGGATTATCACATGCCGGGCATGGATGGTTTCGAGGTGGCTGAAAGGATCAGCTCGCTGCCTGGAGCCGGCGACACGCCCGTCATGATGCTGAGTTCCGGCGAGAACCCGGGAGACATGGCCCGCAGCAGGGAGCTTGGTATCAGGGTTTTCCTTCGCAAGCCTGTCACGCAGGCGGATCTCTACGACAATATCGTTGAGACCCTGACGGCCGCCCGCGGCCAGGCCGCCGCGCGGGAGCCGCGCTGTTCGCAGGTGATGGAGGGAGATTCTTTGAGGATCCTGCTGGCTGAAGACAATCCCGTGAACCAGAAGGTCACGGTCGCTATCCTTGAACGCAAGGGCCACACTGTCGAGGTGGCCGAGAACGGTCGACTGGCCGTCGATGCCCTCGAGTCGGGAGACTTCGACATCGTGCTGATGGATATCCAGATGCCCGTCCTGGACGGCCTCGATGCCACGGCGGAGATTCGTGATCGCGAGCGCGGGACGGGAGCCCACACTCCGCTGATTGCCTTGACCGCGAACGCCATGAAGGGGGATCGCGAGCGCTGCCTGCAGTCAGGACTCGATGCCTACATCGCCAAGCCGCTACGCCCAGCCGAGCTCTTCAGGACGATTGACGAGGTCCTGAGCTCGGAGAACGCCTGAGAGAGATCCTCAGGCGCCGCGCGCCGGAAGCTTCACCAGGCGCAGTTCGTGCGACTCATTCGGGAGCGCCATCTCGTAGTAGACGAAGAGGGTGTCTCCACGTTCGACCGCGCAGGCGTAGCGTACCGAGCCGCTGGCATGCGGCACCGTGATCGCGGGTGCCGAGGGAGTCAGCTTGGTCCAGGTGAGGAGATCCCGGGACGCGGCAAAGCCGGTTTTCTCTTCATAGTTGTCGAGGTGGCTGGAGGAGCCGTCGTAGTAGCCGTACCAGGCATCTTTTCCCCTGACGATCGATCCCAGGCGCGCCGCGTAGGAGTCCCAGCTGCTCTCGGGGCCCACGGGCAGGCAATTGCCAAGCCATTTGAAATCGCGTCCATTGGTCGAGGTAGCCAGGGCCGAGGTGGAGTAGAGCAGGCCGGTGTTGAAGACGTCGGAGGTCTCGTGCATCTCCCCCGCGGAGTTCTCGTCGCGGGGCGTCCCCTCGGCGTAGCTGATAAACATGTAGTAGGTGCCGTCGATGTAATAGACCATCGGATCCTTGACACCCTCGACCGGGGCATCCTGGGCGGCGGCGGCCGTGGCCGCGGTAAAGATTTCCCTTCTGGCTGACAGCTCGATCCCGTCGGGAGATTCGCATTCGACCAGGTCGATTCTCCAGCGCTGGTCGGTGGGGTCGACATAGCTGAAGTAGTAGCGGTAGACGCCGTCCTCGCAGCGCAGCAGACAGCATTTTTCCAGGGAGGTGGTGTCGAGCTGGTCCTTCGTCATGCTCCAGAGGGTCTCAAAATTCTTTCCATCGGAGGATTCGGCTACCACGCTCAGATAGCCGCGGTCCGGGGTGTGTTCGCGCGGCCGCCTCCGCCTGTAGCACAGGAGGAAGGAATCGCGGGTCTCATCGTAGGTGATGGCGGGGGCTCCAACCCAATAACCCTGGCCTTCTTTTTCAGGCGCCAGGATGGTTTCGCCCGCGAATGGGTCAAAGAGGGGCAGGTCCTGGGGTCCGGCGTCGTCGAATTCTTTCATCTTGATCCTGTCGTTTTGTGTTTTCCAGGGAGCCGGCCAGTGTCCGTTTCCGAGGAGCGCTGTGAGTCCGCAGTATAAGCATCGGAGCCGGCTTGGCCAACCCACAGCTTGAGCGGATCGCGGGATTGCGATCGGCTCAGCTGAGACGATCCGCTATCTTGAGGCAGAGAGATGACACCGGCAGCACACTGCCCAGTTCTTCGGGAAGCGCCCAGCGAAACGACGGCTTCCCGCGGATGGTGAAGCTGCCGGTCTCGAGGAGGAGGGGGCGCAGGGTCAGCCGCCTGAAGGTGATCGAGTGCTTGATGGCCTTGAGCTCTTCGCCGGTCTCGATGTCCGCCTCCAGCGCCTGGCCCAGGCGGGCGGCGATGCCCCCATCTCCAGGCAGGGAGAGGGGGAAGAGCCAGAGTCCCTCGAGGAAGTCGAAGCTCTCGCTACGCTCAAGCAGGTAGCGTTTTCCGCGCCGGATGATTCCGGCCTCGAGCTCGACGGCGATCGTTTTTCTTTTCGGCGGAAGCCTTGGGAAGTTCTCCGGGTCGCCTTGCCCGGCTGCCGCGCAGGCCTCACGAACCGGGCAGGCCGGACAGTCCGGGGAGACCGGGCTGCAGATGAGCGCGCCAAGCTCCATCATGGCCTGGTTGAAGCTGGAGGCCTTGTCGGCAGGCATCCAGCCGCCGGCTATCTCTCTCAGGCGTTTCTTTGTCGAGACCTGCCTGGGATTTTCCGCAAGCCGCAGGATCCGCGTCATCACCCGCTCGACGTTCCCATCCAGGACGGGCCAGGGCTCCCCGTAGGCGATGCTGAGAATCGCCGCCGCTGTATAGGGTCCGACTCCTGGAATCTCGAGGGCCGCCTCGTAGCTCCTGGGGAAGACGCCCTCGTGGTCCCTGACGACGGCTTTTGCCCCCTCCAGCAGCGAGCGCGCACGGCGGTAGTAGCCCAGGCCGGACCAGAGAGTGAGAACCTCGTCTTCACTCGCTTCGGCGAGGGCGGCGGGAGTGGGGAAGCGGTTGAGAAAACGCTCAAAATACGGAATCACGGTCTCCACCCGGGTCTGCTGCAGCATGATCTCGGAGACCCAGACCCTGTAGGGTTCTGGATTGCTGCGCCAGGGCAGCTCACGCCGGTTCGCCTCGTACCAGGCCAGCAGCGGTTGGCTGATGTCCATCCTGGAGGGGCTGCTCGTCGGGGTACCCATGATCTCTTTGTTCCTGCCGGGAGGCGTTCCACCATCACCCGTCAATCCGCGATTGTCTCCCTCGATTACGGCCCTATACTATCATCAACCGAGGGGCGGGAGAGTCCGCATCGGTGGCAAATGGAGTTAGCCCTCAGAGTCGTTCCGGTCCAGCCGGTCGGCCAGCCGGCCAGGCAGGCAGGACCAGGCGGACTGGAGAATAGAGGTCGTAAACAGATGTCGTCTTTAACCCACCTGGGCCAGTACTGGTCAGCCGCTCGCGGGGAGCTTCGGCTCTTCATCTGCGGCGGTCTCGAGGTGTCCGATGGAAAGCAGACGGTCGCGGAGGCCTGGGATCTCACCGATTGCCTGCCTCTTCCCGGACATCGAAACAGATTTCAGCAGGCGTCTGCCGGGGCGCGCTGGGAGGATGCCAGGTGGACCTTCAGCAGCCTGCCGACTCCGGTTGTCGAGCTGGTCGAATGGGTCGAGGGCCAGGGGCTGCGGGTCGGTGACTGGTCCGCCGGTTTTTCGCCGCGGGAAAGCGGCGCTGAGCCGCTCGATTTCAGCCTCCTCGGTTCGGATCCCGCGCCCGGCAGTGATCATCTGGCCGCCCCGGTTCTTCCGCGGAGGGCCCAGGCCTTTGGCGTCACCTATCTCAACTCCGCGCTCGAGCGCGAGACGGAGGGCAGCCGCGGTGATTATGGATTCGTCTACCGCGGGGTGAAGGAGAGAGGCGAGCGTCCGGAGCTCTTCCTGAAGGGTACGGCGCCAGAGCATTTTGTCGGTCCCGGCGGCAAGATGGGGCTGCGTACCGACCTGACCAATTCAGAGAATATGCAGGGAGAGTCGTGTGAGCGCGAACCCGTCTCGGCGGGCATTGAGCCGGAGCTGGCGGCGGTGGTGCACTCCGATGGGCGGATCTGGGGCTACACCCTGGCCAATGACGTCAGCGGCAACCGGATAGAGAACGAGACCCTGCTCTACCTCTACCAGGCGAAGCATTTCACCGGGGCTCTGGTCCTGGGGCCGCTGGTGCTTCTTAGCGACGAACAGGTCAACCCCAAGCTTTCCATCAGGACCAGGATTTTCAGCCCATCCGGAGAGAAGCTTTTTGAGCGCGAGTCCAACACCGCCAACATCAACGCTCCCATCGGGGAGCTGGTGTCCTGGGCGGCTAGCCATATCCGGCTGACCCCGGCGGAGGTTTTTTCGACCGGGACCGATGTTATTCCGGATGGCACGGTGAAGGTTCTCTCGGAAGGAATGACGGTGGAGATCTCCTGCCCGCAAATCGGTATCCTTGTCCATGGGACCGGCCTGGTCGATGCCGCGGGCGAGCTCAACATCGACTATGCCCGGCTCCAGTTCGAGGGAGGCGGCGCATGATTGCCAGGAAAGATAATCCGGGGGAGCACTTCAACTCCGCGCTGGAGGCTTTCACCTCCGGTGAGCTGGAGACGGCGGTCGCCTGTCTTCGTGTCGGCTTCTTCGAGAATCTCTACATCGCCGCGCGGCTGGTCGGTGAGGAGGCTCACCCCCAGGAGATCTGGTACCCCGGACCCGAGGCGAGGCCGGACGCCGCCATGGAATACGTTGAACGCTTCGGCTTCGACTGGAAGGGCTCGGATGTGAAGATGCGTTTCCTGCAGAGCGTCTGGAGCGATCCGCTGGTCCGGCGTGAGCTCGAGAATTTCATCAGCCTGTCGAGAGCCCTGGAGCGCGCGCCGGATGAGCGGACGCGGAACAAGCTGCTGGATGAGCGCCTGCGCTATACCGACAGGGGCCGAATTGACGCGACCCAGGCCGAGATACTCTACAGGCTTCGCGGCGGTGACCTGGCAGGGCCGTCTCAGCCGCCGGTGCTGGACTCACTCTACCTGGCGGCGGCGGACCCGGTCGAAAGCGTTGAGTTCTACAGGAAGCTTCTCAATATCGAGCCGCGCGAGACAAGCCGTCAGGCCCGCGGCTGCGCCGAGTTTGAGCTGTCGGGCTTCAAGCTGGTGATTCACGGTCTTGACCAGCGGTCGGAGGAAGATCCCTTCAGCCTGGGCCCCCGGCCGGCCTCGCTGGGATGGGGATCCGTCCTGGTGCTGGGAGTGCAAAAGCTCGACGGGTACCTGGAGCAGGCCCGGCGCCATGAGATAGAGATTCTCGACAGCGAGCTTGAGGCAGGGGAGTCGATGGGCCCGGAGGCCGCTGGAACCACGCGCTTCTTCGTCGTCAAGGATCCCTCAGGTTACCTCATCCAGCTTGAAGAACGCGGCTGATACAGGCATCGACAGATGCCAACGGGAGCCCGAGCGGGTATGGTTAAGCTGAGGCTTTTTGCGTAGAATCGTTCTCTTGCAGAGCGCCTCGCATGGTTCCGCCCACCTGCCGGAGTGAAAAATGCTCTTCCTGAAAAACGTTCTTCTTCTGCTTCTGCTGGTCGCGCCCTGCGCTGCCCGGGCTGATGAGCTCACCAGCCTTGTTCGGCAGTACAAGACCTCGTTGAAGAAGGTGACCGGTCCGATCAACAAGCGCTCGAATCTTGTAGCCACGCACGTGGCGCCGATTCTCGACAAGATTGCGGCTCTTTCTACGAGCAGTTCCGAGCGCTGGCTTGCGGCGGAGCTCGACAACTCCGGGACCTCTCCCCAGGCTCGCGCGGCTATTCCCGGGGCGCTTCTCGCAGGGGGAACGGAGAACGCTGTCAGGCTGCTGATCTCGGGTCTTGGCAGAAGGCCGCCCGGAGTGCAGGCGGCATCCTTCAGGATGCTGCAGTTCAACGAGAGCTCGCTCAATGCGGAGGAGGCGAAGCTGCTGCTGAGCCAGCTGGGAGCCAGGAAGTCCAGGGCCGCCACAGGGGACCAGCTCGAGTTGTATGTGGCTGTCCTGAAAAATTCAAAGAGCGAGGCCGCCAGGGCCTGGCTGGCCGGTGACGCCTACGACTCGGCTGGAGGAAAAACCGACCGCCTCCGCGTGCTGGCGCGTCTGGCGGGCGAGCTGAAGCTCTCCGCTGCCCGCGATCAGCTGGTTGAGCTGCTGGGGCACCGTTCCCGTGAGCTGGCTATCGGCGCGATTGAGGCGTTGGCTCAGATCGGTATCGATGGATCTGTCGATGAGATCAGCTCGGCGCTGGATCGTCCCGGTACAGATATTCGTCTACGGGCCCGGGCGCTCGATGCCCTCGCCGGCTCCGCCGGAGGGATGGAGTTCGCGATCCGCTCCGCTGCCAGCAAGGATCCCGAGCTGCGGGCCATCGCGATGGGAAGCCTCTCTCTGAGCTCCGGTGATCCACGTGCGATGAAGGCGCTGCTCGCCGGGCTCAACGACAAGGACCCCTCGGTCTGCAACGTTGCCCTCCAGTCGCTGCGGAGCCTTCGCATCAAGCCCATGGTAGGCGCCTTGATCGATGTTCTTGCGAACCACAGCGACGAGAGTTTTAAGGTCAAGGCTCTCGAATTGCTCGTTAACGTCTCGGGTCAGAACTTCGGTCTCGCTGCGGCTGACTGGAAGAAATGGTGGTCTGCGTCCGAGGCCGCCTTTGAATTCCCGAAGCAGGAAGAGGAGGGCTTCACCAGCGTGAAGAAATACGACCTCGACTATTTCGGCATCGAGGTCTCCTCCAAGCGTCTCGGGCTGATTGTCGATATTTCCAGCAGCATGCGTCAACTGGTCGCGGTCAAGGCTGAGAGCATCGAGGAGGATGAGGAAGAAGAGGCTGTCGGAGGCGAAGGGCGCACCCGGGTCGCGCCGGCAAAGAAGAAGAAAAAGAAGCCCGGCGGAATCGTGGTGAAGAATGGCAAGGCGATGAAGATTGACATCCTCAAGAAAGAGATGACGCGCCTGCTCAAGAAGTTGCCGGCCGACACCTTTCTCAACATGATCAGCTTTGACGCTACCTTCAGGCCCTGGCAGAAGGCTCTCCAGCCTCTCAAGGGCAAGGGACGCGCCAAGGCGCTTTCCTATGTCGCCAGGATCACCACGGGATCGGGAACCAATGTCTTCGATACGCTCGAGTTCGCGCTCAAGGACAAGCGGGTGGATACGATCTATCTTCTCACAGATGGCCTTCCGACCCGGGGCCGCCTGACGGCTCCGGAGGCGATCCTGAAGGAGGTCAAGCTGCTCAACCGTACTCGCGGTATCACGATTCACACGATCGCTTTCGGGGCCGAGTCCAACCTCCTGCAGCAGCTTGCTCAGCAAAACGGCGGCCAGTATCGCTTTGTCGACAGGTACTGAAATGCCGGGTAAACTGCATCCTCAGGATCACCTATGACTCTCCCCCGAATCTTTCCCATTCGCCAGTCCTTCCCGCGGCCCAGTGTGGACGATATTACTGGCCGTGCGGAGGCTGAACTCGAGCGCGTTCTCCCGGCCGACAGGATCAGTGACGGCGCGAAGATTGGCGTCACTGTCGGCAGCCGGGGCATCGCCAATATTGCCGGGATTACCAAGGCGGTGGTGGGCTATCTGAAATCGCGCGGCGCCAGCCCGTTCATCATCCCTGCCATGGGCAGCCATGGAGGAGCGACGGCGGAAGGCCAGGCCCACCTGCTGGCGCATTACGGCGTAACAGAGGAGGGAGTCGGCGCGCCGGTACACGCGGCGATGGAAACCGAGCACCAGGGTACGACCGCCGAGGGGGTCGAGGTCTACCTGGCGAAGACCGCGGTCGAGGCCGACGGGGTGGTGCTCCTGAACCGGATCAAGCCGCATACGGACTACAAGGGGCCCATCGAGAGCGGGCTGACGAAGATCTGCGCCATCGGCCTGGGCAAGCTGGATGGGGCGACAGAATATCACAGCCGTATCTTTGATATCGGCCTGGGAGATGCGATCCGCAGCGCTGCCGGCCTCATCGTCGGCAGCGGCAAGGTGATCGGCGGTCTCGCGATCCTGGAAAATGCCTACCATGACACCGCCGATCTTGTCGGCGTCAGCACCGAGGGCTTCTTTGAGCAGGAGGCCGAAATTCTCAAGACAGCCTTCGGTCTGATGGGGAAACTGCCCCTGATGGAGCTCGACGTGCTTTATTGCCAGCGTCTCGGCAAGAATATTTCAGGGGCGGGCATGGACACCAACATCATCGGCCGCGGGGTCTATGGGTACACTCCGGGTACGCCCTGGATGGAGGGCCTGCCGGCCATCACCCGCATCTGCCTCAGCGACCTGACCGATGAGAGCGACGGCAACTCCGTCGGCATGGGCATGGCGGAGTACATCACCCGCCGCTTTCGCGACAAGATCGACCACAAGGTCACCAACCTCAACTGCATGACGGCCAATTCACCGGCCGGCGCCCGCATGCCCATCGTGCTCGAGGATGACCGGGAATTGCTCGCCGCTGGGATCAAGACCAGTCCCCGCCGTGAAGACGGGCCGCGGGTCGCCCTGATCCGTGACACCCTGAGCCTCGAGAACGTCTACCTCTCCGAGGCCTGTCTGCCGCTCATCGAGGGACGCGAAGACATCGAGATCATCGCTGAGCCGGCCGATCCGGTATTCGATGATGCCGGCCACCTTCAGCTCTCCTTCTGAGAGTTGTCCGCGCGCCAGCTGAAATCGAATTCGGCCTTCAGCTTTCTGAATGCTTCGAGAAGCTTTTCCTGCTCGCGCCGGGGGAGGTAGGACCTTCCGCCGTAGAGCTGCCGGTAGCGCTGACCGAGCTCGGGAAACTCGCTCTCGATCCACCCGAGGAACGGCTCGCGGATTTCTCTGCGCAGGTAGAGGGCGTTGGGGAAGATGTTGTTTACCCCGGCCCTGTGGGCGGCCTCGAAGAGCGGGCGGAGAATCGCTGTGCTGGAATTGATGTGCGGCATGATCGGCATGCAGAAGATGACCGTATCGATCCCGGCGCGAACCAGCTTCCCGGCCGTCCGCATGCGAGCGGCCGGAGTCGGCGCGTGTCCCTCGACCCTGCGGGCCAGGAGCGTATCGAGACAGGTGATCGTGACATTGACCCGCAGCCGGTGGATCTTCTTCAGCTCCCTGAGCAGCTCGACGTCGCGCAGGATGATGGGAGACTTTGTCGTGATGGAAAACTGCAGGCCCCTGACCTGAAGCAGCTCTTCGAGCAGGGAGCGTGTCACGCGGTAATGATGTTCGGCCGGCTGGTAGGGGTCTGTCGCGGTTCCGAAGGCGATCGGCTCGTTTGCGAGCGCCGCCCGGCGGAGCCTGCGCCGCAGGGAGCGTGCGGCGCCACGCTTGACGAAGATCTTTTCTTCGAAGTCCTCCCAGCGGTGGAGGTCGAAGAAGCCATGGGTGTAGCGCGCGTAGCAGTAGCTGCAGGCGAACTCACAGCCGCGGTAGGGGTTGATGGTCCAGACAAACGGCAGGCGCTTGTTGCCTGAGCGGTTGAGGATCTCCCTGGTGCTCAGCTCATGGAACTCAACGCCCGGACGGCAGCGCAGCGCCTCGGCCTCGGGATCGGGCCGTCCCGCCGGAGCCAGGACGGGCAGGAAGGAAAGCTGTCGGTATTTTTTCATGGTCTCTCCAGTTCAAAGAGACCTCCCCAGGTGGTCCGCCGATTCTCGCTGGAACGATATTCGGATGCAAGCGGGTGTTCACGGCCCGCTCCTCGAAAAATAATTACTTATCACGGCCCGGTGAAATTAGAATGACGCAATCGGGTTGTTTCAGCGTGTTTCGGCGGTCGAGTAAGCTTTGAGGTGAACTGTTGAGTCGCAGGTTATTGTTTTTCGCGCTTCTGCTTGCGGGCGGGCTGCCGTTGTCCGCCGGGGATGATGCGGGAGCGCCGGAGCTGTTGCGCGGTCCCTATCTGCAGGGCCTGGGCGAGACCTCTGTAGAGATCCTCTGGGTGATGAATTCTCCAGGGGAGGGGAGGGTTCGTTACGTCGGGGAGGATGGCCGGGTTGTCGAGCAGATCGGTGTCCGGGGTGCGAACCAGCGGGTCGTGCTGGAGGGGCTGCGGCCGGCCAGTCGCTATAGCTACTCGGTGTTTTCCGGCGAGGCGCTTCTCGATGAGGGCGAGCACCTGGGCTTTCGTACGGCGCCGCCGGCGGGAGAGGGCCGTCTGCGCGCGGTCATGGTCGGCGACAGCGGCACCGGCTCCGAGATCCAGGTCGGCATCGGCTCTGTGATGGAGGGCTTCGATGCCGATCTCTTTCTCCACACCGGGGACCTGATTTACCATCGCAGCCTGGACTCGGGCATCTTTCTGCCCTACAGGACCCTGTTGTCGAAATCCTGCCTCTATCCCTCCAGGGGAAATCATGACCTTGACATGGAGCGGATGGATGTCGAATGGCGGGATATCTTCACGGTACCCAACGATGAGAGCGATCGAGCCGGGGTCTATTATTCTTACGACTGGGGGCCGGCGCACTTCCTGGTTCTCGACTACATTTTCTCCGCGGCTCAGCTGGATGAACAGCTTGCCTTCGCCGAGCGGGATCTCGCTGCCGCCCGTTCCCGGGGAGTTCCCTGGCTGATCATCTACCAGCATCTGCCGATCTATACCGCCGGCGTCTACGCCAACTTTAATCACCCGATACGAGCGGAGCTTCCCGAGCTCTGTGACCGGTACGGAGTCGACCTGGTCTGCAGCGGACATGATCACAACTACCAGCGGTCCTATCCCGTGCGGGGCCGGGTGCTCCGCGATGGATGGCAGGATCCCGTTTTCCGGAGCCCTCAAGGTACGGTCTATATCGTCACCGGCGGCGGCGGCGGGCATCTCTACGGAGAGCTCCAGGGAGCCCCGGACCGTCCCTATATACGGACCTTCCAGTCCGTAAACCATTGCCTGGTCTTTGACATATCCACCACCGAGCTGCGCGGCCGGGCGCTGGATATCGAAGGCCAGCAGCTGGATGAGTTCAGGTTGAACAAGAGTGATCCCCGGCCGCCCCTGTCTTTCATGCGGGGAGATGCGAATCTCGATGGGGTGCTGGACCTGGCGGATGTCCTGACGACCCTGGGCTTTCTCTTTCTCGGGGATGAGCTTCCCTGCCCAGCGGCGGCGGACTCAACCGGGGAGGGGGTTCATCTCGTCATCACGCGGCCGATCTACACCCTGCGTTTTCTTTTCATGGGCGGCCCTCCTCCCCCGCCACCTTTTCCGCTCTGCGGCGTCCGGGAGGACGCGGACGATGCCTTCTGCTATGAGCCCGGGTGTTGAGCCGGTCGGCCTGCTGAATCAGATCAAGTACTGATGGCAATCGGGCATCTCAGGGCTTAACCTTGGAGGTGGGCAGTTCTTACCGATTCGTCAGGAAGATAGAGGCTTCGATGAAACTGAAAAGCGCAGTGCTGGAGGCGGCCTGGCGGCGCGCTGTTCTGGCTTCCGGGTATCTCGTTCTCTTCTGTTTCGCCATGGCTGCGGTCCGGGCTGAGATCGTTATTACAGAGATCCATTTTGATCCAGCCGACAGCGAGGGAGTCACGCGTCCGGAGCTCGAATTTGTCGAGATCTTCAACGATGGCTCTGAGCCCTATGATCTCTCCGGTTACCGTTTTACGCGGGGGATCAGCTATGTTTTTCCGGAGGGGAGCTTTATTCCCGCGACCGCCTACCTGGTGATCTGTCGCGACGAGGAGGCTATCCAGGCCAGGTACGGCGTTTCGAATACACATGGTGATTTCATCGGGACACTCGACAATTCCGGAGAGACCATCGAGCTGGCCAATCCCCAGGGCGCGGCGGTCAGTAAGGTCAGCTACAATGACCGCGGACAGTGGCCCGGCGGGGCGAAGGGTACAGGGCACACCCTGGCCATCAAGAAACCCTATTCCGACAGCGATGACCCTGACAGCTGGAAGCTGAGCTCGGAGATGGGCGGCACCCCCGGCCGGACCAATTTCAACACCGAGGTGAGCTTTGTCGACGCGGTGATGATTCCCGACAACTCGACCTGGCGTTATTTTCGCGGCAACAGAAATCCTTCCGCCAGCTGGCGTGAGCTTGACTTCGATGACTCGGGCTGGGAGAGCGGCCCCACCGGCATCGGCTATGGTGACGGCGATGATCGCACCGAGCTCGATGATATGCGCAACAGCTACCTGACAGTTTTCTGCAGGAAGATTTTCGAGGTGGAGAACCCGGAGGAGCTCGGCTCGGTAGTTCTCAACGTGAGCTTTGATGATGGCTTCGTGGTCTACCTCAATTCCCAGGAGATGGGGCGGGTCAACATGGCCGGCGGGAATGTTGACAACGACACCGAGGCTAATGGGACAGTGGGGGATGCCCCCGACGAGGATAACGCCGAGATCACGATTCCCGTGGCCGCTCTTAACGCCGGGAGAAACGTGCTGGCTGTCAGTGTTCACAATACCAACCTGAGCAGCTCCGACCTGTCCTTCATCCCGACGCTGGTGAGCCGCAGGGAGATCCAACCCGAAGACCTGGAGACCCTCCCGGTGGTGGTCAACGAGGGCCACTTCCTGCCCGCCGACGGCCCGCGCTTCATCGAGCTCTACAATAAGAGCTTCGCACGGGTAGACCTCGGCGGCTTTCACCTGACCGATGATTACAGCAACCTGCGCCTGTTTACGATTCCCGAAGGAACGAGCCTTCCCGCGCGAGGCTTTATTTCCTTCACCGAGGCGCAGCTGGGAATGGACTTTTCCATCGTCGAGGGCGTTCGGGACCGCGTCTCGGTGGCGCTCGTGAATCCAGCCGGAACCCGGGTTGTAGATGCCCGCATCTTCGAGCCCAAGGTGCCTGGCCGCAGCGAGGCCCGCTATCCTGATGGGCAGGAATCCTTCGCCCGGGCGGCCATTCCGACTCCGGGAGCCGCGAACGATACCGGGGTGGTGAGCGACGTGATCTTCAATGAGATCATGTACCATCCGATCTCGGGCCTGGAAAGCGATGAGTTTATCGAGCTCTACAACCGCGGCGCTACGGCGCATGATATCAGCGGCTGGAGCGTTGAGGGCGTGGGTGATTACGAGTTTCCGCCTGGTACGGTGATCGGCGCGGGCAACTACCTGGTGATTGCCAACTCGGTGGCCAAGATCAGCCGGGACTACGGGCTTGGCCCCGATGTGCTTCTCCAGGCATCCTTCAGCGGCAGCCTGGCCAATGGCGGAGAGCGTCTGCGGCTCAGGGATGCCTTCGGGAATATCGCCGACAAGGTGCGCTATTACGATGGAGGAGAATGGCCGCGCTGGGCCGATGGCGGGGGAGCGTCGCTTGAACGGATTGATCCGCACAGCGAGAGCTCGGTTGCCGGCTCCTGGGATGCCAGCGACGATTCCGGCGAGGCGCGGGTGCGCACCTTTACCCATACAGCCACCCACGGAGGCGGAGATTCGGATCTCGGGATGCTCCTGCCGGCCGAGGGCATCGCGATCGTTGACAACATCCAGCTGACGCGTTCCAACGGCGGCTCGAACATGGTCTCCAACGGGACCTTCAACAGCAACACCAGCGGCTGGAGGATCGAGGGGACCCATATCAGCTCCGGCCGGACAACCGACAATGACGAGGTGATCGCAGGCAACGGCAGTCTGAAGCTGATTGCCTGGAATGGCGGAGGCGACTACAAGGTCAACCGGGTCGAATGCAATACCAGCAGCCAGTCCAACGGTACCAGCTACAGGGTCCGCTTCGATGCGAAGTGGAAGATCGGCAGCGCCTCCATCCTTTGTATCGGCGATTACAATGCCGGGAATGCCTCGAGTCCCGGAATTGCCGGCAGCCATTTCCTCGAGGTTCCGTCGACCCTCGGGTCGCCCGGCGAGCCGAACTCGGTCACCCTTCGCCAGGTCGAGAGGTACGGTTCCGCGAATATGGGCCCCGCGATTGACAAGGTCTCTCAGGATCCGGCCGTACCCGGCAGCGGCGAGTCGGTGACCGTGACCGCTCGCGTCCGGGATCCGGATGGCGTCAGCCAGGTCGAGCTCTTCTACCGCACCAATACCGTCTCGGGTTCGTTCACCCGGGTGACGATGCGCGCGGCCGAGAAGCCGGGCGAGTATACGGGGACCATCCCGGGACAATCAAATGGCACCCGTGTGATCTATTACATCGAGGCAGAGGATTCGGACGGCCGGCCCGAGAGATTTCCGCGGGATATCCTCGGGCGCTCCCACGCCCCGGTGGTGAATCCTTTGTCGGCCTCCCGCACCGAGGAGCTCTACAATCTCTACCGTCACGATACCCGTAACCCCTCCACGAACCATCACAACTACCGCTTCGTGATGCACGAGGAGCATGAGAATGAGCTGCGCAGCCGGCGGGTGCTCTCCAATAAGATGCTCGAGGGCTCCTTTGTCTTTGGCGGCGATGATATCTATTACGGTTCGAGAATCCGGTTCGCGGGCAGCCCCTGGCTTCGTCCCGGCGGCGGTGGTTTTGAGAAGAGCTTCTCGCTCAAGATTCCCAAGGACAAACCGCTCCATGGGCGCAAGACGGCGTTCAATCTCGACGAGCATTCTTCGGATGGAAAGGAGCGAGTGGCTCATTACATGATGCGCCGCAACGCCGGCTCTTCCCTGCTGCCCTATTTCGATTTCCAGACGCTGGTCCGCTTCCAGCTCAATGACGTCAGGACGGGGACCTATGAAGCTCTCGATAAGCCCAACCGCCAGTATATCAATTTCTGGTTTCCGAGCTCGGAAGGTCCCGCCGGGGCGCATTACGAGATGGATGACCGTTTCAGCTTCAACGACAGCGGCAATCGGACCGGAAACGCCGAGGGCCGTCTGCTCTTCCCTCCGTACGGAAGTACTGGCGGGGGCAACAATAAGGAAAACTACCGCTGGTACTTCGCCCTGCGCAACAGGAAGACAGAGGACGATTTTACCCCGATCATAGCGCTTGCCCGGCTGATGGACTCCCGCACCACCTCGAGCACGGCCTTCGACAATTCCGTCTTCTCGATGATGGATGTTGAGGAGGTCCTGCGTGTTCTCGCCATCGTCACCAATATTGATCATTGGGACACCTGGGGCGGACGCCGTGGAAAGAACTGTTATTTCTACCGGGCTCCTTCCGATGGTCTCTGGCGGCTGATTCCCTGGGACCTCGAGCTGACCTTCGGCAATGCCGGGGGAGGAGAATTTTCGACGATGCCATCGAGTCCATCAGGGACGATCCCCAATCACTTCAGCGAGGTGACCCGGCTGCTGAACCGCCCCCGCGTGAAGAGGATGTACTACGGGATCCTCAAGGGCATGATTGACAATTTCTTCTACACCGGCGGCCGCTCGCCCCTGAGCGCCTATATGTCACAGGTTTCCAGCGCCGGCGTTGGCAGCACCGGCGGCATTTCGAATTTCGTCAATAGTCGAAACAACTACCTTCGCAGTCGAGTTGACGCAGCCTGCTATCCCGCCGTTCGCCTGCGGATCACGACCAACAGCGGCCGCGACATCACCCATGAGGGAGCCTCGCCCTTCATCGATCTCGATGGGGAATCACCAGCCGATGTTTTCACGCTTTCGCTTTCGAGGAATGGTGAGTTCTTCGAAGACCTGGACGTCAATTTTTCCAACCGAGATCTTCGCGACTGGAGCATTGACGATATTCCCCTGGTGGCCGGCGCCAACGAGATCGAGATTCTCGGCTTCAACGACCGGGGCGAGGTGGTCGACACCGACACCATCACGGTCACCAGCACGGCCGGCTGGGAGCGTCCTATCATCACCGCTGCCGAGCCCAATCCAATCGGTCTCGGGGAGCGCCTGGTTATTACGGGAAGCGATTTCCACGAGGGCATCACGGTGGTCTTTCGCGGCGGCAACGACGAGCTGGAGGTCTCGCCCGGATTCAACCGCGACAATCCGGGTACGGTCATCCTCCTCGTCCCGGAGCGGGTTGATCCCGGCCTCGCCACGGTCGAGGTTCGCAATGTTGATGGGCAGGTTTCGAACCAGTGGTCCATCGTGATTCTGCCTCCGGCTCCGCAGTTTATTCGAGGCGATTCGAATCTCGATGGGGTCGTCAATATCAGCGACGGGGTCAAGATCGTCAGGCATCTTTTCGCCGGAGCGCCGGCGAGCTGCGAGGACGCCCTCGATGCGAATGACGATGGACGCCTCAATGTGACCGATGCCATCCGCGTCCTTGACTTTCTTTACCGCGGAGGCCGCGCCCCCCTGGCGCCTTACCCCATGCCGGGCAGAGATGCCTCGGATACCGACGAGCTTGGCTGCGAGAGCGGTCTATAGGTTCTTCTCTCCTGCATCGCTCCCGGCCCGCCTAACTTCCGAATATCCTCCAGAGCCTCGAATGCTTGATGCGGCAGTCGAAGATGGCAACAATGGCGGGACCGGCGTGTCGTCGATCGACCTCGTCGGGAGAGAGAGAAGTGGTGAACTCGCGGGGGAGCTCCCGCGGGAAAGCTGAAGAGAAGAGAACCCAGGGGAGCATCCTTTGGTGAAGAGCGAAAGCCCCGTGAGCGGACCGGCGCTGGTCCATCGCAGGGGATCCTTAAGAGGCCGGCTGGTCGCGTTGAAAGGCCCGCGGCTGAGCGTTGGACGAGACCAGGGTAACGATGTCGTGGTCGACAGCCCTGTCGTGTCTACCCGTCACGCGCTCATCTTTCTCGATGAGGAAGGAGACCGCGGCTGGTTGCTGCGCGACCTTGATTCGAAGAACGGAACCTACCTCAACGGCAGGGAGGTGCTCGAGCATAAGCTGGAGGACGGCGACGTGATCCGGCTCTGCCGTAATGGCCCGGAGTTCGTCTTCGCGGCTACCGGTTCGATCGATTATATGAACGACTCTACGGTCAACTTCAACCCCGCCGATTTCGCCGAGCCGGGGAGAGAGGGGGCGGAGGAGGGAGGGGTCAAGGGCGTCTGCAGGACCCTTGGCCGGGAGCTCGAGCGCTCCTCGCGGAGATCGACAAGGGCGATCCTTTTCAGCGCGGCCGCGGTCTGCGCCGCTCTTTTGCTGGCCGGCTGGTATTTCGCCAGCGGTCCGGTGCGAATGGCCGGGTCTCTCGCGAGCCGCCCGGCTGTCGAGCTTGATCTCGGCCCGATCTACTCGAGCCTCTTTCACTCCTACAGGGAGATGGGGATCGGTGAGGTCCGGGTCAGGAACACCACTTCAAGAACACTCCAGGCGGCCCGAGTGGATTTCACCCTCGAGGGGGAGGGCCGCGGCTACCTGGTCGAGGGCCTGAGATTTGAACTTCCAGAGCTGGCGCCGGGAGAGACCTGGACTAAAAGATTGAACCCGTTGCTCTCCCGGAAGATCGTGACCGAGAGATCCCTGGAGGTGACCGCGGCCGTTCGCCTGGAGGAGGGCCGGGAACTGCTGGCTTCGGCCAACAGGGCGATCACCATCTACGACTATCATGTCTTCAACTGGAAGGACCCCAGCAAGGTGGCGGTATTCGTCGATTCAAACGATGCCGCAGTGAAGGCCTTTGTCGATTCTGCCTGGGGGCAGCGGCCGGGAGTGTCACGGTATGAATTTCCTCCAGCGCAAATGGTCACGGCGGTGACCCTCCTCAGCGCTCTGAACGGCCACAAGATCAGCTATAAACCGGATGCGCGGACGCCGGTTTCTGTGTCAGAAGGAGCGGAAACCAGCGATCGGGTTAACTATCCCGGAGAGACCCTGCTGCGGCGCTCCGGTGATTGCGATGACATCGTCGTGCTGTGCTGCTCGGTGTTGGAGGCTGCCGATATTCCCACCGCGGTGGTGGTCGGCTCGAGCCATGTCATCATGATGTTTGACAGCGGCCTGTCTTCGATTCCAGCCAGCGCCGGTGAGGGTTCCGGGAATCTCTTCTCCGAGGAGTCCTGGGTGGCGCATAAGGGTCGACTCTGGATTCCGGTGGAGGCGACCGAGCTTGCCCGGCCCGCCGGCGGATTCACCGCGGCGTGGGCCGCCGCCTGGCGTTATAAGAAACAGATCGAGTCAGGCGAGCTGCCGGTGATTGAGATTCGTGAGGGGTGGAAGCGTTACAAGCCCCTGCACCCTCCGCCGGCGGCGGACGTGCTTGCGAAGATTCGGCAGGGTTCGCTCTGGCGGCAGGAGGGGCTCGCGGCAGAGGCCAAGGCGGCGCTGCGGGCCGTGAAGACCTTCGCAGGCGACAACCTTCAGGCGGCGGTGAATGAGCTGAAAAAGAGCTGTGATGGTCTCGAGCTCGCCCAGCGCAGCTCGCTGCTCTACACCCAGGCAGGTTTCTACAGGGAGGCGGCAGCTCTCCTCGAGCAGGCTGTCTTTGAAGGCAAGGTTCCGCCGGATGCAGGGGCGATTCGCTCCTGGGGAGGGAAGGTGACCTTTGATCTCGCGATCCTGCTTACCGACCTGGCCCTGGCCGTTACCCTCTCCTCTTCATCGGTTGTCGAGCTGGAACGGGCGGTCGAATACTACCGGCTGGCCCTTGGCGGGCTGCCCGATGAGCTTCCCGAAAAATCGGAGTGCATGCTTCGCCTGGGACTCGTACAAAAGATGCGGGGGGATCTCAAGGCGTACAGGAAGTGGGTCGACCAGGCGATTGAGCGAGAGCCGCGGCTCAGGGAAAAGCTCGACCGTCTCGAGCGCGGCGACGGACGGGTCGCCTCTACCGCTCCGGACAGGCAGTTGCTGGACTACCTGCGCTCCCGCATGGCGGCAACCCGCCTCTAAACCCGGGTCGGCCCTGGTTCAGGTCGGGATTCCGGGGCAGGGGAAGCCTGAGCAGAACTCGCTGATCTCCTCGCGGATGGCCTGGAGCCTGTCGGGATCCTCGTGGGCTTCGAACGATTGTTCGATCCAATCGGCAACCTGCTTCATGTGTTCCTCGTTCATGCCGCGCGAGGTCACCGAGGCGGTTCCAAGACGAATTCCGCTTGGATCAAAGGGTTTGCGGGGATCGAAGGGGATGGCGTTCGAGTTGGCCTCGATACCGCAGAGATTCATCGCCGAGGAGCCTTCCTTGCCGCTGAGACCCTTGGCCGTGGCATCGAAGAGAATCAGGTGATTATCGGTGCCGCCGGTCACCAGGCTGAAACCTCTTTCGAGGAGAGAGGCTGCCAGGGCCTGGGCGTTGGCGACGATCCGGCGGGCGTAGTCCTTGAAATCGTCCGATGAGGCCTCCTTCAGGGCGACCGCGATGGCCGCGGTCGTGTGGTTGTGCGGTCCGCCCTGCAGTCCGGGGAAGATAGCCCGGTCGAGGTCGCGCGCGTATTCTTCCTTGCTCAGGATCATTCCACCGCGCGGGCCGCGCAGGGTCTTGTGGGTGGTCGTGGTGACGATGGAGGCGTGGGGGAATGGATGCGGGTGAACGCCTCCGGCCACGAGCCCCGAGAAGTGTGCGATGTCAGCTACCAGCACTGCGTCGACCTCAGCGGCGATTTCGGCGAAGGCCTCGAAGTCCCAGGTCCTCGGATAGGCTGAGGCTCCGGTCCAGATCAGCCGCGGGCGGTGCTCGAGCGCCATCTCACGAACCTGGTCAAGATCGATACGGTGCGTGTCCGGACTCAGCTCGTATTGAACGGACTTGTACTGAATGCCGGAGAAGTTCACCTTCCAACCGTGGGTTAGATGGCCGCCGAAGGGCAGGCTCATGCCCATGATCGTGTCGCCCGGCTGGCACAGCGCGAGATAGACCGCCTGGTTTGCGGGAGAGCCGGAGTAGGGCTGGACATTGGCGTGCTCGGCGCCGAAGAGAGCCTTGGCTCTCTCGATGGCCAGGGTCTCGACCTGGTCGATATAGTCCTGGCCTTCGTAGTAGCGTTTCCCGGCGTAGCCCTCGGAGTACTTGTTGGTCAAGACGGTTCCGGTGGCCTGCATGACGGCTTCGGAGGCGTAGTTTTCCGACGCGATCAGCCGGATGGAGGACAATTGGCGGGCCTCTTCCCGGCAGATCAGCTCTTTGATTTCCGGATCAGTAATTTCTATGGCGGAAAGATCTGACATGATTCTCCTGAACCTGTATGGGAATTCACATAATACAGCGCGACGAGTGGGCACACTTTAGCCGAAGGCGGGACTTCAGTCGAGTACGAGCGTGGAGTGCTTTTCGTCTTGGCGTTACAATAACGCTGTCGACAATCGCGTGGAAGGAAAAGTAAGAAGCATGACCAATCTGGACGGGCCATCCAAGAGCCAACATCCTCGGCCCGAACATATTCCCGATGTCGAATACGAGGACGAGCCTCCGGGTTCATATCTTGGCGAGTTCAGAATCGGCTGGTGGAAGTTCGCCTGGTCTGCGCTGAATGTCCTGGTGGCGGCGCTGGTCCTGGCCGGGGCGGAGGAGCCGGGAGCGTCCGCCCCGATCTCGACGATCTGGGCCCTTCTTCCCGCCTCCTGCATCCTGTCGTTTTGCGTTACCCTCTGGCTGTCGATTGTCAGCCGCCTGGAGAGCGGCAAGCTGCCGGTGGCCGTCTGCCTTTTCCTCGATGCCGCTTCCCTGGTCTTGCGCCTATGCATTTGAAGAGATGCCTGGTGAGCACTAGCAGCTTCAGATTATCGATCCTCCTGTTGGCGGCGCTGGCGGCCTCCTGCGGTGACGCGGATCGTCTCTCCCGCGTGGGCCGCTCCTCCGGACCCTACGAGATTGCGGATGTGGTCGATGGAGGAACGGTGCGCGTGGTCGCTACCTATCGCGGCGACCCGGTACCGGCTCGCCGCCGGATTGACGCCAACATCAATGCCCTGCATTGCAAGGGGAAGGTGCTCAGCGAGGAGCTCGTTGTTGATGCCGCCAGCCGCGGAATCCGGAATGTCGTTGTGCGTCTCGAGGGAATCAGCCGGGGCAAGGCGCCCGGTCGCGAGCTGATGCTGGTCAACAGGGACTGCTCGTTTCACCCGCATGTCGGGGTGGCGATGGCAGGTTCCTTGTTGAAGGCTTCCAACGAGGACCCCCTGACACACTCAACCCATCCGTATTACGGAGACAGGTCTTTTTTTAACTACCAGTTTGCCCGTGAGGGAGAGGTCTATCCCGGCCGCAAGCTCGTTGAGCCCGGCCTGGTCACGGTCAAATGTGATGTGCACAATTGGATGCGGGCCTACGTGGTTGTCCATGACAATCCCTACGCGGGGGTGACCGATGCCGATGGCGTGCTGGTGATCGGGGAGGTTCCTCCGGGAAGCTATGGTTACGTCGCCTGGCACGAGAAGCTCGGAGAGTTTCGCGGCACGGTTGAGGTCGCCGCGGGAGGTCAGGGGGAGATCCTGTTGAGCCTGGGGCCAACCGAATGAGCCGCCCAGCTATTTTCAACCTCGCGGCTCTCGGCCTGGCAATTCTCCTCCTCACCGCCTGCGAAAGGGGCGGCCGGACCAACGCCCCGCTCACCTGGCAGAATTTCAGTATCGAGAAACTCGACGCTCTTGGCTATGACCGGGCGATGGTGAAGATACCGGCCGCGAACCCGTGGACCGCGGCCAAGGCCGAGCTGGGCCGTCATCTCTTCTTTGATCGTCGATTGTCGAAGGACCAGACCATCTCCTGCGCGAGCTGCCATGATCCCTTGAGGAGTTGGGCCGACAGGGCGCCGCTTTCTTCGGGACTCAATGGCCACCGCGGCAGGCGCAACGCTCCGGCTGTGGTGAACCGGATCTTCAGCCGGGAGCAGTTCTGGGATGGAAGGGTGGGGAGCCTGGAGGAGCAGGCGGCGATCCCGATGGTCTCGCCGGGGGAGATGGGCGAGAGTCACCAGGTGATTGTCGCGAAGGTGGAGCAGGTTGCGGCCTACAGGCGGCTCTTTGGAGAGGCCTATGGGGATGAGCGGGTTGACCTGGGGAGGATCACCGGCGCCATCGCGAGTTTTGAGCGGACCATCGTCGTTTACGACTCGCCCTGGCAACGCCACGAGATGGGGGAAGCCGGAGCTCTCAGTGAAGCCGCTCGCCGGGGGCTCGAGATTTTCAAGGATAACAACCGGGGGCGCTGCACGGCGTGCCATTCGGGCCCTAATTTTACCGACGAGAAGTATCACAGCACGGGTCTCGGTGTTGAGGAGGGTTCGCCTGCCCCCGATTCCGGACGCTACGAGGTGAGCGAGGCCGAGGACGACCGGGGACGGTTCAAGACTCCTACCCTCATGAATGTCGCGCTTACCGCGCCCTATATGCACGATGGCAGCCTCCAAACCCTTGAAGAGGTCGTTGAGTTCTACGACCGGGGCGGAGTGGAGAACCCAAGGTGGCCTCTTGATCCGGAGATGAAGAAGCTGAACCTCAGCCCGGGGGACAAGAAGGATCTTGTCGCCTTCCTGGAGGCGCTCACTGGCCGGACCACCCAGGTCGATATCCCTGCTCCGCTGGAGTGAGGCGGTCGAGGAGTCTCAGTCCTCGATCTCGAGCCCGATCTCGGTAAAGGCCGCCTTGTCTTCGGACCAGTCAAACGCCCTCTGGTCGGCGAGCTTGCCGTCCATCACCGAGTAGACCAGGTAGACGACTCCGGGGAAGTTGGGCGCCCCAAAGACGGCCGCGGCTTCGCTGTCTGTTTCCGAAAAATAGGATTCCGCATCGGGGTGGGAGTGATAGATGGCGGCCAGGGTCATTCCCCCGGCTTCTTTTTCTCCGTTGATTCGCGCCATCTCCTGAGGGTCCATGAAATAGGCCGTACGGGCATCGCGCTTGTAGGTCTCGGGATTTTCTTCGTGGAGCTTGTTCTGGAGATTGGCCATGGACACCACCTCCGAGCCTTCCTGCCCTCTGAAGAGAAGTCCGCAGCATTCCTCAGGGTATTCCGCCTCCGCCGCGGCGGTCATTTCATCGTGGTTTTCCCGGGAGATACGCAAGCTGGCCGCCTCCTGTGCGGGTTGTTTCAATGGCCGAAGTATACAGTGAAAAAGGGCCTGGCTCCGGATGAAAGATTACGGGCCCCTGCGGAGTCCGCTCGTGCGGCTCCGTGCTCGTTCTTTCCTGCCGCCGCCGCGGATGAACATGTTATACTCTACCCTTTGGCTTCAGCTTGATGGGAAGCGGAGTCTCTTCTCCCGGCGGAAGGCTGAGAAACCCCCTGGACGACAGCTTCATGGCGAATAAGGAACCTATTCAAGACGGCGCCACCGAGACCGATGGTCTGGAAATACCTGAGCTCGTCTCCCGTCCGCGCCGCAACAGGAAATCAGAGGCTGTTCGAAGCCTGGTGAGGGAGACCCATTTGCGGCGGGACAATCTCATCTGGCCTCTCTTCGTTGTCGATGGGGCATCGCAGAAGATTCCCATCGACTCGATGCCTGATTGCTTTCGCTATAGCCCCGACGTCCTCGTCACCGAGGCGAAGGAGGCGTTCAAGAGGGGGATTCCCGCCGTCGCACTCTTCCCGGCTCTTCCCGATTCCCTGAAGGACAGGCTGGGAACCGAGTCGACCAACCCGGATGGCCTGCTTCAGCGTACCGTTCGACAGCTGAAGGATGCCCTGCCGGAGCTCGCCGTCATCACCGATGTCGCGCTGGATCCCTATTCCAGCGATGGCCACGATGGAATTGTCGAAGATGGGGAGATACTCAACGATGAGACCCTCGAGGTTCTCGCCGCCATGTCGGTCTCCCAGGCGGAGGCCGGGGCGGACATCATCGCGCCCTCGGATATGATGGATGGAAGGGTAGGCCGCATTCGCGAGGCTCTCGATGCCGCCGGCTTCACCAGCGTGAGCATCCTGAGCTACTCGGCAAAATATGCCTCGGCCTTCTATGGTCCCTTTCGAGATGCGCTCGATTCCGAGCCGCGCTCAGGCGACAAGAAGACCTACCAGATGGATCCCGCCAATTGCGAGGAGGCGGTTCGCGAGGTCTTCCTCGATGAGGAAGAGGGAGCGGACATCGTCATGGTCAAGCCGGCCTTAGCCTATCTCGATGTTATCGCCAGGGTCAAATCCGAGACCATGCTGCCCGTGGCCGCCTATAATGTGAGCGGGGAATACGCGATGCTGAAGGCTGCGGCCCGCCTCGGCTGGCTCGATGAGGATGCTGCGGTGCTGGAGACTCTCCTGGCGATCAGGAGAGCCGGGGCCGACATGATCCTGACCTATTTTGCGCGGGACGTGGCCGAGAGGCTGTGACGAGCGCGCCGTGAAGATCGACCGTAGAGGTACACTGGCCGTCCTGGCTAACGTCTGTATCTGGGGTTCGACTCCGGTTCTGCTCAAGGACCTCACCGTCTACCTGCCCGATGATCCCTGGACGGCGAACGGCATTCGTTATCCCATCGCCGCCGTGCTCTTGTGGCCCGCGCTGTACCTCGCCTGGCAACGGGGCGACCTGGGAAGCAGGGTGCTCTCACGGGCGCTGGTGCCCGCGGCGTTCGCCTTCATTGGACAGATTTTCTGGGCGGCTGCGCCCTATTACATCCAGGCCAACGCCATCGGTTTCTTCATCAAGGCATCGACGATCTGGGCGGTGGCGGCGGCGATGATCCTGTTTCCAACGGAGCGCGCCCTGCTTGGCAGCCCTCGTTTCGGCATCGGCCTGTTGCTGGCCTTTGCCGGGCTCTTGGGGCTTTCCATCTCAGGCGGCGCCTTCAGCCATTCGGTGAACGGTCAGGGTATTGCGATCATTCTCCTCTGCGGTATCTTTTTCGGGCTCTATGGGGTCAGCGTGCGCTATTTCATGGAAGGAATCTCGCCGCTGGTTTCCTTCGGTGTTGTTGCCCAGTACGTCTCGGTCGGCACCGTCATCCTCATGTTTTTTTTCGGGAGGCCAGGCTCCATCGGAAGCCTGTCGCAGTGGGGCTGGTTCCTGGTTGTCGCAACGGCCGTTCTGGGGGTCTGTATCTCCCATATCTTCTTCTATGTCGCGCTGCTTCGGCTGGGGGCCTCTATTACCTCGTCCTTCCAGATGCTGAGTCCCTTCCTTACGAGCCTCGTGGCCGCTCTCTACCTTGGAGAAAAAATGGAGGGTGGGGCCTGGGCCTGGGCGGCGGGTTTTCTCCTGGTGGCAGGGGGGCTCTGCCTGCTCTGGGCGCAGAATGACCTGCCCGGGGAGGAAGGTACCGAAGCTTCGATTCAGGAGCCGCAGCTGAGCTCGTCAGGCGAGGGATCCTCACCAGCGAGCGGATAGGGCGGCCTCGGCGGCGGGCCGCCCTGGAAGAGAAACAGGAACAGGCTGATCGCATCGGTCACGTGAACCAGTCCATTGTCATCGAAATCGCTGGCATCGGGGCAGAGCTCCCGGTTGCCAAGGAAGAGCATCGTCAGGGTATAGATTCCGTCCGTCAGTCCCAGCTGGCCGTCGAGGTTGGCGTCTCCGCGAACGAAGTTTTTTCCGTCGAGGTAGTAGAAGGCCGAGGAGAAGGTGGCCGAGCCGGATGGGCCCGTGACGGTCAGGTCCCGGGAACCCCTCAGGTCGGATGGGGGAAGGACGGCCTCGATTCTGTTCGAGCAGATGACCCGTACGTCTTCGACCTCCCTCTCTCCAAGCAGCACCCGCGTGTCCGGCCCTGCCTCGAAATCGCCGCCTGAAATCGTGACTGGTATGGGGACCCCCAGCTCGCCGCTGAAGGGTTCGATCGCGGTGACCCGGTAGCGTCTCTCGCTCAGCAGCCGACCGCTTACGGCTACGGCCTCGCCTGCATCGGGTACGTCCTCTTCCCTGCCGTCACCGCGCATGGCGTTGACGAAGAGGTCGGGATGTCCGTCGCTATCGGCATCTCCTGCGACCATCGAATAGGCGAGGAGATCTTCCGGCTCCGCGCCGACAACCGCCTTGATCCTGAGGTTGCAGGGCCGCTCTCCGCGCAGCGGCTCCCAGCTTTCCGGGAGTCCGATGGGGTCTCCATAGATGACCAGGGCGGCTCCCACATTGCTGCGCAGGTTCAGGCCGCTGCCGGAGTCGTAGCGCGGGATTCCAACACAGAGGTCATCGAATCCGTCGCGGTCCAGGTCGGCCGCGGTCAGCGTGTCGGCAAG
>DCKY01000116.1:40187-42955 GCA_002320775.1 Planctomycetes bacterium UBA1662 | reverse complement strand
ACAGGCTCAGGCGAGAGATCGATGGTCGCTCCGCGAAGGCCATCCCAGCCGTAGATGATCGAGGCCATCCCGGCCCGGCTTTCCTGGCGCAGGCCAGCGGCCATGAGGCCCCCTAATATGAGGTCCATTCGGCCATCTCCGTTGAGGTCGCCAGAGCTGAGCTCTTCACCCAGCATGTCCGCGCTCTTGCGGCCGTAGATGGTGGTGAGCCGCTGGTTGCGAGGTGCCTCCAGGGGCTCTGCAAGATCGGTAAGCGGCGGCAGGCGGCCGCCGTTGTCGGCGCTGGAATAGAAGATATAGATCTCTCCACAATTGGGGCGCCCGTTTCCCGGGCCATCCCCTCCGCCGATGCCTACAGCGGCTATCGGGCTTCCGCCTGACAGCGAAGCAGACAGACGTGCGAGGGCGGCGGCCACGATCAGCTCGTCGCGGCCGTCTCCATCGAGATCCCGTGCATGGATGCTCGAGCCGAAGTGATCTCCGGTGTCGCGTCCCAGGATGACGGCTACGCCGTCGGGCTCCTCCGCGAGATCGAGGGCTGCCGGGAACTGTGGGCGTCCGTAGACCACGTAGACCTTGCCGGAGCGAATCCGGGAGTCGTCTCCTCTGGGCGCTACCGGGAACTGGTCCGCGCCAAGGAGTAGGTCGTCTATCCCATCTCCATCGAGGTCGCCGCTCTCGACCCAGACCCCGGCCCTCTCACCTTCTTCGCTGCCGAGGAGGAGGATGACTCCCTCCTGGGGGGTGAGGAGGTCCAGCGTGCTGCCGGCATCGAGCAGTCCCCTCCGGCCAAGGACCACGAAGACTCCGCCGCAGTTGTCTCGGGTCAGCTCGCCGTCGGCGGCAACCTGGTCGAGGTTCTGGGCTCCCACGAGGAGGTCATCGATGCCGTCTCCATTTACGTCCGCGGTAAAGAGCTCTGTACCCAGGAAATCTCCGGTTCGCCCCCCGATCAATGTCAGCCCGGGAGCCGAGCCGGCCCGTTCGGCCCTGTCGAGCTCTCCCTCCAGCCGGTCATTGCCGGGGTAGATGTAGACCTCTCCTCCCGCGCTCCTGGCATCAGAAGGTCCAGTGTCGGCGAACATGGCAGTGCTGACAAAATCGGTTCTGCCATCGCCGTCGAAATCGCCAAGCTCCAGGGGAAGGCCGATGGTGCCTCCTTCCGGTTCGCTGTTGAAGATCGTGAGCTGGCCTTCAGTGTGCTCATCACCAACGGCCCAGATGTCACCATCTGGAATCTGCGCCGCGAGCTCCAGGGAGAGGAACGCCATGCAGAAAGCCAGCAGGCTGCCCGGCAGTTTGTTTTTGGATGGATGTCGCATTGGCCTCTGTGTTTCCAGATCACCCCTAATTCTAATGCCGCGGCGGGAGGTTTATACAGTTGAAGTACCAGGCAGAAGAAAAACCCGGCCGTGTGCTAGATCAGCCCGGGAAATGAATCCTGTCTTCATAAGGACCATCGAGTGCTAATATGAGGATGTAGTTATGTATGAATAAACGGGATGGGTATTCGAGGGGTCTATACGATGAGTAAACGGAATTCGCTGGCGACAATCGCCCTGGCTTTAGGTTGCGGCTTTGTCTTTTTTGCCTGCGGTAACGAGGCCGCGGCCCAGGAGGTTTTCTTCCGGCGCGGGGATGCGAACGAGGATGGGAAGATGGATCTTTCCGATGCCGTCTTCGTCGTGGAGCGTCTCTTCGTTGTCCAGGAACCCATCCTCTGCAGTGACAGCGCTGACGCGACCGACGATGGGCTGGTTGACGTGACCGATGTGATCAAGATCACCGCCTATCTCTTCCTGGGTTTTGAGCCTCCTCCTCCTCCCTTTTCCGAATGCGGCCTCGACCCGACCGAAGACGGCCTGTCCTGCGATTCGTTCGCGCCCTGCAATCTCGAAGAGCCTCCCTGTGTCGACGAGACCGTGGCCGAGGGCCTGGTCGGGGAGATTGATTTCAAAGATGGCCTGAGCATCTGCCTTCCGGCCGGTGGAGCCGCGGTTCCCGTTGAGGGTTTTGAGATCGAGATCTGTCCCGAAGATGAGGCGCCAGCCGAATGCGACGAGACCGGCGAGCCGGGCTGTCTGATCGAGATACTCGGCGCCACGGCTATTGCCGATTTTGAGGAAGGAAGGATCGGGGTCAGGGTCGAGGGGCGAGTGGAAGATCTTCCGGTCACGATGAACGCGTTTATTCCGACCACCTGCACGCTTACCATGCATTCGGCCGAGGGTGAGGACGTCCCCTTCAATTTCGAGATTGTCGTGCCGCTGGAGATCGAGGAGAACGATGAGGGACGTAGAGAGATCGTCGGTATCGGCGAGGCGGTTATTGAGAATCCCGACATCGAGGTGACCGCTGGCGGTGGTTTTCTCTGTGGACTCTTCGGCGCCGCGGGAGGCGCGCTCTCAGACATGCTCCTGGCGCCATTCGCCGAGACTGTCAATCAGCTTGTCGACAGCCTGCGAGATGACCTCGTCGGTCTGGAAATCTGTGAATGAAGGTGCGGGCGGCCTGGGGTTTATTGCACCGGGCAGAAGCCCTGTTCACAGGCCAGCGAGCTTTCTGCTCCGGCCGGGTTCGGGTCGTAGCCGCAGCTCGGGTAGGGCTCGGGGGGCAGTGATGTTCCCAGGAAGAGGGCGCTCAGGGTAAAGATCGCATCGGTGATGTTGAGCTCGCCGTCATCGTTGGAGTCACAGGCCTCTTCACATAGAAACTCACCAACTCCAGCGAAGAACAGCGTGTTGAGGGTAAAGATCGCATCGGTCAGG
>DCKY01000116.1:39069-39881 GCA_002320775.1 Planctomycetes bacterium UBA1662 | reverse complement strand
GGGTAAAGATCGCATCGGTCAGGTCGAAGGCGCCATCCGAGTTGCAGTTACCACGGGTGAAGGCCTCCTGGAAAGCTTCGGCCTCGAGGATGCACGAGCTGGTGGGGCCGCGAAGTTCTTCGCGCAGGCAAACCACCCGCACCTCGTAGTTCCCGGGCTCCGTCCCATTCATACGAAACTCGCTGGTGTCGGGCTCGAGTACGCTGCTGGCTCTCGGCAGGCCTTCGTGGAGGACCGTGATCTCGATGGCGTCGATCGCCGGTGGCCCGGCCCAGGTCGCCACCAGGGACTCAGCTGAGTCGACCACGCAGGAGAGTCCGCTGACCGGCGGTACCGCGACCAGCTCGACGGCGGCGAGGCAGTCAAGCCTGGGGATGGTCATCCCCGAGTTGTCGTCCGTGACAGAGATCCCCGTAGATTTAAGGGTCCCGACGAGCTGCTCGGATGAGAGTCTCGGGTTGGCTTCCAGCATGAGACAGATGGCGCCCGCGATGTGCGGGGCGGCCTGTGAGGTCCCCGAGATGCTTTCGTTCCCGCCTCCGGCGCCGGCGCTGATGATGCTCTCTCCCGGCGCGAGGAGCTCAAGCAGCGGAGAGCGGTTGGTGAAGGCGGAGATGTCTCCGGGGTTGGTGTCCTGGATGGACCCTACGGAGACTACGTTTTGCATGCAGGAGGGCAGGGCGAGAGAGTTCAGGCTGCCGTTGTTACCCGATGCCGCGAGAACCAGCACCCCGAGCTCGCGGGCGGCGGCGACAGCTCCGGCGATGGCCTCGTTCGCATCTTCGCAACTCTCGGTGTAGAGCGAGTGGCTC
>DCKY01000116.1:0-38753 GCA_002320775.1 Planctomycetes bacterium UBA1662 | reverse complement strand
GAGTGGCTCGCGAGGCTCATATTGATGACATCGATGGAGATACCGTTGTCCTGTTGATGAAGCGATACGGAATATTCGATTCCCGCGGCCCAGTCGGTAAACCAGCCCACATTTCTGCTATCGAGAACCTTTACAGGAATGATCGAGGCTTCCGGAGCGATTCCTGTCGTGGTGACATGCCCCCTGGAGGCGAGGATCCCGCTGACATGCGTACCGTGGCCGTTGTCGTCATCAAAATCTTCGCTGACATCACCTCCCTGGGAGAGAAAGCGTCTGCCGTGTTCAGCGAGCAGCCCCTCGACAAGGTCGGGGTGGTCGTTGTCGACGCCGCTGTCGAGTACGGCTACGGTTCTTCCAATCCCGCTGATTCCGAGGTCCTGGGCTTCGTTTGCGCGGATCAGCCGGCGGCTTTCGATCAGCGCCGCGCCGCCCTGCTGGTCCACTCGCAAGTTCCTGATCGACTCCATGCGGCTGAGCTGATCGAGGAGCGCCTCATCTTCGAGCTCGAGTGCCAGCACGGGGGAGTACCGGAAACGGTAGCGCAGGGAATAGCCTTTTTCCCCCAGCGCGGTGAGGAAGCGTTGCTGAGAAGCGCGGTAGCGCCGCATTCTCTGTTCAAGAGGGGCAACTGAGAGTCTACTGTCGGTCTGCGGCGTATCTGTAAGTACCACGCAGACAACCACGCGTCCTTTTTCCCGCAGGCTTTTTCTGATTCCGGCATAGTCCGGAGTCGCCTGCAGGGTGGGGATATTCAATGCCAGGCCGATGAAAAAGACGGCCAGCAGAGAGGATCCCTTCCCGCTTCCTGTTCTTATCGAGATCACCTGGTTCTCCTGGAACCATTTCAACTGCCGATTACAGCGTATTTGAGCTAATCCCCCTGATTTTATCAGTAAACCGTGAGGTCTGCCCCGACCTTTTTCCCGGCGAATATGGAGTTCCTGTTCGGATTCACAGGTCTGGGCGTGGAAGGCTCCTGTCGGAGAGATAAATAGGCCGAAATCTCGTTATTTTGCCAATAAGTGATGCCTCCAGCACCGATATGTATTATGCTAACTGTGACTTAAGTGTCGGGGAAAAGACGTTTTGAAGGGGGGTCGTATCTTTGTGGCCCCGGGGCACTTCGGACGTTAATCCTGGAAAGGAAGACAGTGTGTTTCCTTGCCGGGTGATTCGGCAAAGTGGTGGTCCTTGTGGGAGGGGATCACCTCGAAAAACGTGGTTCAGGACGTCGTTTGACGAACGGTCTACCTGGGCAGCGTTGTGACGCACGGGTTCAGGATTATGAGTCCACGCAATTTCTAAGAGACCTCGAAATCGGGTAACTGACAGTACATAGAGTCTTTCAGCCAGGCAGACCTTTTTACGGGTCACAGCAGAGCCATGCAGGCTGGACAGTATGATTCGGGTCCGGACATTTCCTCTCCGGATACCGGGAGGCATCGGCTGAGGGGTTTCTTTGCCCCGGGAAAGCCGTTGGCCGAAAGCGAAAAGAGCAAGTGAGCGAAACGAACGATTTATTTATGCCCGATCCGATTGGCGGTAGCGCCTCTGCGGAGCCCGAGGGTATCGACCATGAAGATTTCCGGGAGCCATCGGCGCCGCGGTATGAGGCTGATGTATTGATGGCGTCGGCTGAGGGCTCCGGCGATGTGCCGGCCTCCGACACAAAGAAAAAGAGCGGCGAGAAGGCTCCTGAGAAAAAAAAATCGGGAACCAAGTCATCCGAAGGCGGCGGAGGCAAGGGTAGCACGGCGACAAAGCCGCGTCCGTCCCGGCCGCGCCGACCGAGACGCTTCAAGTCTTCCCGCAAGGGAAGAGGAAAGACCCAGCGGCATGGCGGCAAGGGCGGCCGTCACGGCGGGGGAGCTGCCGGCGGGCAGGAGGTCGCCAGCAATGGCGCCGCGCCCGCGGCCGCGCCCAATCTGCCCCAGGTACCTGCCGGTGAGGAGGGGATTGTCTATGTCGTCGGCGGCTTCGCTCCGCTTGCGGGTGAGGGTTATATTGAAATGTATCACCGCCGCCGGTCGGTCAAATATTCCTACAACTATTTTACGGAAAAATACGAGGCATCAGAGGAGCTCAACCTGGTTCCGGTTGCAACGGACCGGGGCCTCGCCAATCGGCTGACAGATCCTCTTGACCGCCAGATTGCGGCTATCGTGACCCGGCTGCCCAAGGCTCGCGTGCTTGCCGCCAATGCGGCCAGCAAGAAAAGCAAGAAGAGCAAGAAGGGCGCTCGCTCGGGGCGCAAGGGCTCCCAGAACAACCATTACGGCAAGGCCGCTTCCTTGCGCAGCACGGCCTGTTACGTCAGCGAGGATGCCTGGAGGCGGTTGTTGCCCCTGTTGATGGACACCGGCCGGGTTTATGTTGAACATGGCTCTGGGACCCAGACCATGCCGATGCAGAAGGAGACCCTGGACCCCTATGAATTCTACCTGTCGCTCGAGTTCGGAAGCCGTTCCGGTGAATACCATCTCACCGGCCGTTTTCTCAGGGACAGCCGTCCCCTGCAGTTCGAGTCCCATGTCCTCGTGGTCCTCGATGGTGAGAACGGCTACCTGCTCAGGAAATCAGGCAGGCTGACCGAGATCGATTTCAAGGGGGCCGCATCCTGGCTTCGAGCCCTTCGGCGCGGCCGTTTCCAGAGAGTCAGCAAGCGTAGCATGGCGAAGCTCTACAAGGTTTTCGAGCGCTCAACGACTCTTCCCCCGCTTAGGACGCCGCCGAACCTGGGTATCGGCCTGGTGCAGGACGCTCGCCCCCGTCCCGAGCTTAAGCTCGACAGCGGCTCGCAGGATATCGTTGGCGAGGTCAGCTTCCGCTACGGAGAGGTTGACAGCGTTCGGGCCGCCCGTCCTGGACGGTGCTTCTTCTCTTCGAGGACGAAGAACGTGGTGGTTCGAGATCTCGATATCGAGGGCTCCCAGGCGATTCACCTGATGGAATTGGGCTTTCTCTACAACCCGGAGAATCATCAGTTTACCCTGACCGCCGATCGCCTGCCGAATGTCGCCCCCGAGCTCTTTGAGCGAGGCTGGGCCATCACCGGCAAGGGGGTTCCCTTCCGTCCGCCTACGGACATGGAGGTGGAGACCATCACGAAGCCCGACCGGATCGAGCTCTCCGTCACGGTTCATTTTGATGACCAGGAGGTCGGCCTGCCCGCCCTGCTGGGCGCCATTCATGACGACACCCGTTGGATTCCGCTGGGAAGAGGAGAGGTGGGAGTGCTTCCCTTCGAGTGGCTGGAGCAGAATGCCGCCTGGCTGGAGCTTGGAGAGCTGCGCGGCGAGAAGCTGATCTTCAAGAAGAACCAGTCTCCGGTGGTTGACGCGCTGCTGAGGGAGAATATCAAGAATAAGCTGGATGACGGCTTCAAGGCGGAACGTGAGCGCCTGGCCGGTTTCAAGGGTATCGAGCCCTGCGAGCCTTCCGAGGATTTCAAGGGCGAGCTGCGCGGCTACCAGAAGGTCGGCTTGGGGTGGCTGCGCTTCCTGGATCAGATGGGCTGGGGAGGTTGCCTGGCCGACGATATGGGTCTGGGAAAGACGGCCCAGGCCCTGGCCCTGCTCGATCTGCTCAAGAAAGAGGGTCGCGAGGGACCCAGCATCGTGGTCTGCCCCAAGTCGCTGATCTTCAACTGGCTGCGTGAGATCAAGAAGTTTACGCCCCATCTCAAGGGGGGCTCCTATACCGGCCCGAAGCGTTCCGCCCTGCTCGAAAAGCTTGATGAGTATGACATTATCCTGACCACCTACGGAACCTTGCGCCGTGATATCGGCAAGCTGGTAAAAGAGAACTTCTTATACGCGATTCTTGACGAGGGCCAGGCGATTAAGAATCCTGACTCGCAGAGCGCCAAGGCGTCGTTTTTATTGCAGGCTGAACGGCGAATCATTCTCAGTGGTACCCCGGTGGAGAACCATCTCGGTGAGCTGTGGTCGCTGTATCATTTTCTCAATCCGGGAATGCTCGGCTCCGCCGAATCTTTCAAATCGCGTTTCGGTTCCGGCATCGATGCCGATTCGATCAGTCTCAAGAGACTGCAGAAGACCTTGCGGCCTTTTATCCTGCGGCGCAGGAAGGAGGAGGTCGCCACCGATCTGCCGGAGAAAATCGAGGAGACCATCACTTGCGAGATGGAGCCCGAACAGAAGAAGGTCTACAACAAGCTCAAGCGGGCGGCGAAAACCAATATTTTTTCCAAGGTCGCCCAGCAGGGCATGGGGCGGTCGAAGCTCCACATCCTGGAGGCGCTCCTGCGGCTTCGCCAGGCCGCCTGCCATCCCGCGTTGATCGGCGACGAGTATCTCGACCACAACTCGGGCAAGTTCAAGGTTCTCCTGTCGATGCTGAACGAGGTAGAGGACGAGGGTCACAAGGTTCTTATCTTCTCGCAGTTCACCTCGCTGCTGGCGCTTCTGCGCAAGCAGCTTGACGAGCAGGGAAAAGTCTACGAGTACCTTGATGGCAAGACCACCAACCGGGAAGGCCGGGTCGATCATTTCCAGAATGATCCGAACGTGAAATTTTTCCTCATCAGCCTCAAGGCCGGCGGTGTCGGTCTCAACCTCACGGCTGCCGACTATGTCTTCATCCTCGATCCCTGGTGGAACCCGGCGGTCGAAGCCCAGGCGATCGACAGGGCTCACCGGATCGGGCAGGACAAGAAGGTCTTCGCCTACAGGTTTGTTTCCGGCGAGTCGATCGAGGAGAGAATCGCCGATCTCCAGGAGTCAAAGCGTAAGCTGGCAGACTCCATCGTCACCGGTTCTGACAGCCTGGTTGGCGATATGACCAAGGATGACCTGGAATACCTCTTCAAGTAAGGGGAGCCGGTCTTGATTCCGCCAGGCGGCCGATTCGTTCTTTTCGCCGATAGAGCCCGTTTTTCGGCGATGAACTTCAGGGTTATGGGAATAAGCCTTTGACGCATCGTCGCTGTCTGTGTAGGATCCCGTTCAACCACGAGGGTGAGAGAGCAGAACGAGGTGAGGCCTCCAGAAGATCTGGTCTTTGTATGATCTGTTTCGAGAGCCTGCCTTTTTTCGAGTATTAAGTGGTGGTACACCAGCGCTTCCCGAGGTTGGAGGTTTGAACTCCGACCTGCTTCGTATGGAGCTGTGCGCCAAAGGGCCTTCTCAACCAAGTGGTCGCCCTGGCGGAGGGGAAGTGAAGAGACTGGTGGTAAAAAGAAAAGCCGAGGTCCCGCGGGGGTCTTGGCTTTTCTTGTGTCCGCTCGGAAGTTTCCGACGTCTTTCAGCCCTCGGCGAGGGCATCGCGCAGCTCCTGCAGGCTTACGTGGTGTGTGCCTACACGGCCGATGGCGATGGAGGCGCACCGGCTGGCGGCCCACGCGGCTGAATGGAGATCCCAGCCCGAGAGTCTTCCCAGCAGCACCGTGGAAGAGACGGCATCTCCCGCGCCTGTGACATCCACGACCTCGCGGGCGTGGGTAGGGAGGAGGACGGCTTCATCCTGGCCTCGGCCGAGAGCCGCCATGCCGTCAGGCCCGAGGGTCAGGAGCACCTCGTCATGTGATCCCAGCTGGCGTAATTGCCCGGCCAGTTCAACATGAGAGAGCTCCCCGGGTGTTTTCTGGATGGCGCCCAGAGCCTCCCGGTCATTGGGAATGACCAGGTCAAAGTTATGAAATTCCGACAGGCGCTCACGAGAGCTTCCCTGCAGGAAGATGTTGTGTTCGGTGGCCATCGCCGTCAGCCGGTCAAGGATGCGTTTCGTGACCAGGTGGTTGACCTGGTCGAGCACGATGATTCCGTCGAGCCTGGCGGCTCTCTCTTCGATAGAGGCCAGCACGCGGTCCTCGATGGAGCTGTCGATGGGCGCGTCGGGGAGCACGTCCATCCTCAGGATCTCCCGTGAGGGCGCGCTCTCGACGCGGGCGCGGATCTTGGTATAGGTCAGGGTCGGCTTCGAGGGCTGGCGAATGACCGCGTCGGTGTCGATACCCTTTTCTCCCATCTGGCTGAGGAGGTCATCTCCAGCGGCGTCTTCGCCGACAAGGCTGACCAGGGAGACCGAGGCTCCCAGGTTTCTCAGGGAGCAGGCGAGATTGCCGGCGGCCCCCGGAGTTCCCACGCGGGAATCGAGCCTCACCACAGGGATGGGGCCCTCTTTCGAAATCTCGAACATCTCACCTTCGAGGTAGATGTCGAGGAACAGGTCGCCAAGCACGAGGACGTGGAGGCTGGAGAAATCATCGAGCGACGTGCCCAGCTGTACTGGAGAGAGGGGGGGCTCCATTCAGCGCTCCTGGTATTCTTCCGGCGCGGAGCCGGTGCGGCTTACCTGCAGAAGACTCAGCAGGGTGCTTGCCCAGTAGATCGCGCGCTGGACCCTGTCGGCTTCCTCTTCGGCCGGATTGTGGTCGGTGATCGAGACGATGGTGTCCTCTCCCTCAGTTTCGGTGAGGCCCCATTCTATGCGGCTCGCCGGTCCATCTTTCCAGTGCCAGTCGTTCTCCAGCCGCTGAGGGGGTTCCAGGCTGATCACCTCGCGGCTTGCCGGGCCGCAGCCCTCCGGCGCCTCCGCGCCATCCTCGGGAGACATCGCCAACGGGCTTGGCGGCCACCAACGCTGAACTTCGGCCGGGTCAAAGAGCTTGCTCCAGACCAGCCAGGCGTAGGTTGGAATTGAGGCCTCGAATCGCTGTGGAGCTTTCGCAGCGGCCTTCGCGTAGTCGAGGCGGAGCTCGGGAGCGCCATCCTCGATGAAGGTGCGCAGGGTCGGCAGAGCGGTCCACCACCAGTTCGGCTGGCTGTCGCTGGAGGCCCAGACCGGACAGCGCTCGGCGCTCTGGGTGACGATGAGCTCGGTCTGCTCAAGGTTCGATTCCAGCTCGTAGAGCACAGTGGTCTCAACCTCATCTATAAACCAGCGGTATTCCAGGCGGGACAAATCTTCGATGCCAAGGATCTCGAAATTACCTTCCGTTTCCCTGGTCGGGTAGACGGTCTTTCCGCTGAAGGAATAGATGCCTCCCGGCCTCAGGTCCAGCTCCGCCTCATCGCACCACCAGGCCGTCAATTCCCCGGGCTCGGTCAGGGCGCTCCAGACCCGTTCAGGGGGAAAGAGGATCTTTTCCCGGCGACGGATTTCCCAGGCACCGCGGCGTTTTCTCGAAAGGTTTGAGACTTGAATCATCGGCATGGTATCAACGAGCCTTGGTTTCCGGAGACAATCTTCGACCGGCATAACCTGTCTCAGCCGGCCTGGCAGGCACATCCTCCGCCCCGATTGGGATCCTGTCGAGTCTTTCTTTCCGGGCGAGGCCGCTCAGGTTTCTTTCCGGGCTGCCGCATCCACTTCGCCGCCGCCGGTATTCTGGCCCCGGGGTTTGAGCGCGCGTGCCAGGGCCGCCATCAGGAGTGCCGCCGCAGCGAAGCAGGCAGCCACAGTGAAGACCGCCTTCAGCCCGCTGTCTTCGCTGATCCAGCCGCTGAGAGCCGTTCCGGAGCCCATGCCGGCACCGAAGGTGAGGATGAATTTCAGGCCGTAGATTCTCCCCCGCATGCCGGGTGCCGTGTAGCGGGCGAGCAGGGTGTTTTCCACAGGCTGTACCGCGAACATGAAGAAGGCCATCGCGCTGGCGCCGATCAGCAGCCGCACACCGTCGAGCATTCCGCTCAGGTAGATGAGCGGAACGGTGCCCGCGAGGATGATGACGTAGAGGCCGCGGCCCTCACGGTTCTCCATCCAGTGGCCGGCGGCCACCTGTCCGAGGCCTCCGATGAAGAAGACCATGAACGGTAGATAGCCTTCTCCAACGATGCCTTTCAGCAGCGTGGAATTACCGGCTCCGGCGGCGAGCCGATCCGGCAGCATGGTGATGATCAGGCTGTAGTAGATGCCGCCAAAGAGCATCGCGGTCAGCAGCAGACCTACGATCGATCGTCTTCCTCCCGGAGCGTGGTTCTCCTCATCAGCCGCATCGCTGGTTCTTTTCCCTCCCGTGTTGGAACATCCCAGCAGGAACGCCAGCACGAGCATCGGTACGGCGAGGCCAATGAAGGCCCAGCGCCAGTCTCCCGTCAAGTGGGTCAACTGCCTGGCGGCCAGGGGGCTCAGGGCGGTTCCAAGGCTGCCAAAGAGGCCGTTGATGCCCATCGCCTTCGCCGGCCTGCTGATTCCCTTGGAGATCAGCGCCAGGCCGACGGGATGGTAGATGCTGGTGCCCAGTCCGATGAGGGCGAAGCCGGCGGCGAGCTGCCAGGTAGTGCTGGCGAATCCCGTGACCGCTCCTCCTCCGGCGGACAGGAGGAAGAAAGCCACCAGCAGAGGCTTCTCGCCATAGCGGTCGCTCAGCCAGCCGGCGGGTATGGCTCCGACGCCGAAGAGCACCAGGCTGATCGAGGCCAGCGAGGTCAGCTCCTCGGCGCCCAGGCCATCGAAGGAGCTCCTGATCTCAGGCTGGATTGCCGTGAAGAGATGGATGTAGACATGCGTCATCGCGTGTCCAATGCACGTGAAGAGCAGGATGTTGCGTTGAATCTTCGTGTCGCTATCCATTTGTTCGATCAGAATTTTTCCAGGTAGGCGATAAGATCGGCGATGGATAGAGGCTCCAGCCCGGAGAGGAGTCCCGCCGGCATCAGCGACAGCGCCCGCGTTCTTGACTCGATAATCGTCGAAGGATCCAGTCGTCGGTAGCGCCCTTGCCGGGTGATGGTCACCAGGGCGTTACGAGCGGAGTAGACCTGGCGACCCTGGACCACCTCGCCTTTTTTCAGGATATATTCCGTCAGGTAGTAGCGTTTCGCGACCAGCTTGTCGGGCAGGATGATCTCGGTGAGGAGTGCTTCTCTTCCCAGCCGCCGCGCGGCTCCGCGCAGGTCGGGGCCCACTCGCTGGCCTCCGCCATCGAGATGGTGGCAGCTGCCGCAGGAGCGGGCTTCGAAGACCTTCCTGCCGCGTTCTGCGTTGCCGGATTTCCAGGGGACGGTGGAGAGGAGCTCTTCAACGAGCTTTTCTCCGGCGAGCTGGCCCGCGAGGAGCTCATCGAGCTCGCTTTTTCGCTCCGGGAGGGTCTTTTCGATCCACTCCCGCCAGCAGTCGAGGGCCGCTCCCTGGCTCTTTTTCACGCCGGTCCGGTAGCCGCAGTCTGAGTCCGTGAGTTTTTCGAGCCGCTGAGCCAGCTTGTCGCGCAGACCCAGGTGGCCCGGGTCGGAGTCGGCGAGATGGATCCAGCGCACCAGCTCAAACGCCTCGGCGGACGGTTCTGCGGGGTTTTCCAGCCGATCGAGGCCCTTCAGGGCCGTCGATACGAGCAGCAGGTCGTCGCCGGAGAGCGCGTCGAGGAAGAGCTCGCGGTCCCTGGGCGTGGGAGCGCGGGAAAGACCATCAAGGGCCCGGCCGCGCAGGTCGCTGCGCCCGGCGAGCTTTCTGAGAAGATCCTGGACCGCGTCTCGGTCCGTTTTGTTGGATTGGGAATTGAGATAATCGAGGACCTTGCCGATGGAGGCGGCGTCTTTCGGAAGGGGCTTTTTCAGCAGGATGGCGGCGGCCCTGGCGCGCGTTTCCTTTGTGCTCCCGGCGATCATGCCGAGATGCTCGGGGTCGCCAAAGCGGGGATCGGCCGCGATGGCGGCTCCAAGCTCCCGGTGGCGGCGCAGCAAGCGCTCCCAGATCGCCCGCGCGTAGGTGTTCCACTTGTTGTCCCGGCCGACTCCTTGTGAGCGGATCTTAGCGGGCAGGTCGAGGCCGATGCCAGCGACCTTGCGTATCGTTTCAGCGGACCACTCACCCCTCAGCCTTGCCAGGCACCAGAGCAGGAACATGTCGTCCGCGGCGGGGGAGCTGGCCGCGGTGTTGGCGGCCATGCGAGCCGCGAGTTCGGGAGAACTGGAGCCCAGCTTGCCCGCCAGGCGACGAGCCTCGATGACGAGGCGCCGGTCGCCGGTGCCGGCCAGGGGCTCGATAGCCTCCAGGACCCGCCCTACAGGCTCCCGGTAACCTGAGAGGTCTACTCGGTCCCATTGGGTGTCGAAGGTCGCGTAGCGTGGATCTTCGCCCGCCTCAAGGCGGTCGAAGGCGGTGTTGATGAGCCGCAGGGCATCGAGGCGGTCTTCTGTTCCCGTGCTCTTTTCGGCAAGAAGCTCGAGGCCGAGCTCGAGACTTTCCCCGGGTAGTTTTCCGCGTTCCGCGGCCCGTGCCAGCGTCCAGCCTCGGACGATTCTTTCACCGGCCGTTTTCGCCGCCGGGAGACGGGCGGGGTCGAGATGTGAGAGCGAGGCGATGACGGCCTGCCGCAGTCGGCGGTCACCGCTGTTGGAGAGCTGGAACACGGCCTTCACGAGGGCGGCCGAGCCGGGGGCTTTCCAGAAGCGCGCGGCGCTTTCGACCGCGTTGCGCTGGACCAGGGCCGAGGCATCTTTCAGAAGGGGCTCCAGCTCGGCGGGCTTTCCATGAAGACCGAGCCAACGGGCGCCCTGCGCGCGGACGCTCGCGTGAGCGCAGCCCGCCGCCAGGCTGGAGGCGAGTGGGGCCGATTCAGGGAAGAGCTCGATACAGACCTCCAGCGCGCGCAGGCAGCGCCTGGGAGAGCCGCACTCTGCTGCACCCGGGGCGAGGCAGCCGAGGAATTCCAGGAAGGGTGTGGAGCTGAGCTTGCGGGCCTCTTTCTGCCAGGCGGTTCGCGACCAGGCGCTCAAGGGCTCCGGGGCATCCAGGACCTTCAGCAGGGCAGTGGTCCTCGGCCCTGGTAGCAGGTTAGTGAGCGGGGGCTTCTTTTTCGGGCCGGGTTTCTTTCGCAGGCTGATCCTGTAGATGGAGCCGGCCACCCCCCTCCCCCCGGATGAGACCAGCAGGGAGCCGTCGGGAGCTGTTTCGATATCGCTGGGAGCGAATGAAACACGTCCGTTGGTGCGCAGGAAGACCTCGGGTTCGGCCCGGTAGCTTGCGCCTGCGGCTACGGTCCTGAAGAGATAGATTCGTCCCATCGTCCAGTCGAGGGCGAAGATGCCGCCGCGGTAAGAGGCATCGAAGAGCTCGTGGTCGTAGGCCTCGACGCCCGTTGGCGAGCCGCGGTGGACCTCGGCGGTCGGCCGGACGCTGTCGAGTGCGTAGGTCGGCACCTTGCCGGAGCCGATCGAGCGCCAGCCGCAATCGGCGCCGGGGGTGAAGTGGTAGATTCTGCAGGAGCGGTACCAGCTCAGGCCCTCGTCGCGCTCACCATCGGAGTCCCAGCCGAAGACGGCTCCGGTGGGAGAGAAGTCGAAGTCGTAGGCGTTGCGCATGCCCTCGCTCCAGATCTCGATGGAGCGCGCCTCGCGATCCATGCGGCAGAAGATGCCGGCGTAGTAGTGCTTCACCGGTGAGAAGCCCTTCACCCGCGAGTGGGGGAGTCCGCAGTAGTTGCCGCCGAGGAAGTAGAGGCTGCCGTCGGGGCCGACGCGCAGGGCGTGGGAGCCGTGCTCGCCGCCGGTGGAAAGCGGCAGCAGCAGCTTCGGGGGGCCATCGGCAACACCATCGCCATCGACATCATCGTAGCGCTCGAGCCCGCGTCCGCCGGTTGTGTAGAGAGAGGTGCCGTGAAAGACCATTCCCTGGCAGCCGCGCGCCGGGCCCTTGTAGAAGTTAACCGCCCGGTCAAGGGTGCCATCGGAGTCGGTGTCCTCGAGGCGCCTGATGTAGCCCGGTCCGCTGACGTGGATCCTGCCGCGTCCGTCGAGCGCCAGTGAATAGATGTTGGTCGCCAGCGAGTCTCCCCCGATCTTCTCGATCTTGAAGGAGCCAGGCTCGGCGAAGGTGAAACCCTTCTCCTCTCCCTCGGCGGGGATTCCCTGCGCGAGGATCATTGTGAATAGAAAGATCGGGCCGCCTGCTGTTCGCATGAGTTCGGAAATCACCTGGTTGGTCACGAATACGCACCGCTCAGCTTACCAATGTAGCCCAGTGGCGGGGCGCGGTCTACAGCACCGGTCGCCTCAGGGTCCTTGACAGCCCGATGAAGGTTACCTATTTTGATGGTCGCGATCAGAGTTTAATTCATCCAGGCGAGGTACACGGGTAATGAGCGAAATAGAGAGCAAGGTAGAGGCTGACCGCCAGGCGATTGTCGCTGCGCGTGAAAAGGGAACCGGAGCGACGCTGAAGGCCTACACGAAGCTTTCCGGCCCCGGCTGGCTGCAGGGCGCCATCACCCTCGGCGGCGGATCACTCGCCGGCAGTCTCTACGTCGGAGTCATCGGAGGCTACGAGATGCTCTGGCTGCAGCCGCTGATGATGATCCTCGGAGTGGTCATGCTCAGCGCCATCGCCTATGTCACGCTTTCTACCGGAGAGAAACCGTTTCGGAGCATCAACCGCCACGTGAGTCCGGTGCTGGGCTGGAGCTGGGCGATCGCGACGCTGATGGCCAACATGGTCTGGGCCATGCCGCAGTTCTCCCTTGGCAGCGCCGCCCTTGAGCAGAATCTGTTTCCAGGAGTTTTTAAGGGCGGATCAGGTGATTATCTTGCCGTCGTCCTGCTGTTCTCCGTCGCGGGTGGAATCCTCTGGCTCTATGATTCCGGCGGCAAGGGAGGAAAGTTCTTCGACATCCTGCTCAAGAGCATGGTGGGGGTGATCGTTCTCTCCTTCTTTGCCGTTGTGATCAAGATGACCCTGAGTGAAACGGGGTTGCCGTGGGGAGAGATCCTTGCCGGTTTCATTCCCGATTTCAGCCTGCTGTCGCAGCCGGCGGCCAAGCTCCAGGCGGCCCTTGATGCCGTTGGCGAGGGCGGCCGGGAGTTCTGGAGAGCGAAGATTCTCGCCACCCAGACCGACCGGATGATCGCCGCGGCGGGAACGGCCGTTGGCATCAACATGACATTCCTTCTGCCCTACTCGATGCTCAAGCGCGGCTGGAACAAGGATTTTCGAGGCCTGGCGGGTTTCGACCTGGCCACCGGGCTTTTCATTCCCTTCCTGCTGGCTACCAGTTGCGTGGTGATCGCTTCGGCGACCCAGTTCCATGGCCAGTATGACCCGGCTCTGCTGGGTGAGGGGGAGATGACTCCCCGGGTCGAGAAGCTGGTTGGGGGCTACAATGCGCAGCTTGATGGCAGGATCATGAACGGCTATTCAGCCGAAGAGTTAGCATCCTGGGAGGCTCTCGATAAGGATGGACAGCAAGTCCGCCGTGCCGGGGAACGCGAAAAGGTGCCCACTGCGGAAAAGGAAATCGCCGCCATGCTTGTTTCCCGAGATGCGGAACAACTGGCTGGTTCACTCGAGAAATTAACGGGCAAGGGATTCTCCCATGTCATCTTCGGCATAGGGGTTCTCGGGATGGCCATCTCTACAATCATTATCCTTATGCTTATCAACGGCTTTACCCTCTGCGAAATGCTGGGCAAACCGATGAGCGGTCGAGCCTACAGGATTGGCAGCTTCCTGCCGGGCATCACCGGCGCGTTTGGCTTTCTATTCCTCTGGAAGAACGCCGAGGCGAAGTTCTGGTTGGCGGTACCCACGAGTGTCTTTGGCTTCTGCCTGTTGCCGCTGGCCTATGTCACCTTCATCCTGTTGATGAACAATAAGAGGGTGCTGGGTGAGAACATGCTGGAGGGCGGCAAGCGTGTGGCCATGAATATCGCCATGGGCCTGGCCTTAACGGCCGCCTCTATCGGTGCTATCTACGCGATCTGGACCAAGCTGAGGTGGCCCGGGATCGCGATTGTGGTCGTCCTGGCCCTGCTTGCTGTCCTGATTCGCCCGAAGCCAGAAGCTGAGCCGGAGGCGGAAGAAACCGCTGCGTCCGAAGATGATCCGGGGGGGGCTGAAGAAGCCTAAGATCCTTTACCGGGCCCCTCGATCGGGCCCCTCGATCAGGCCGCCGCCTTTGCGGGCGCTGCCGCCGACGCCGCGGCGGATGTTGAGCTTGCGGCCATCCCGCACGCCATCGGCATAGCCGCGGCTGCGCGCTACCCCGGAACCCGAGACGCTCCGGATGCGCGGATTCAGATGGCGATAGTACTCGGTGAGCCGGGTGTCGCCGACCCAGACCAGGCCCTGTTCCTGTTCGAGGGTGTCCTTCTGGCGTTCGAGCTTCTGCTTGAGGCCCTGGAGGAGACCGGCAAGGTACTGGAGCCGGGTGCCGCGAAGCTTCTTTTTCGTCGTTGTGGAGGCCTTGTGGGCTGTCCAGAGGGGCTCTGATGCTCCAGTTACGTAATCGTAGACGTAGGAGGCGATCTCGAGGTTCTGCTTCGTGCCGCAGATCTGCAGGCGCTTGCCGGGCTTGTCGCGGGACGGGTCGTAGGAGTAGGTCCAGATGGCCAGCACAAAGAAATATTCCTGCAGGATATTCGACAGGACGTATTGGTACTCCTGCACCCGGGCGGCGCAGTCGCCAAGGTAGCGGAAGCCATAGTTGCGTTCGCCTGCGAGATCCTCGAATTCGAGGTTGTACTTCAGCAGGTATTTCTGCGCCAGGCGCATGGCGGTGGCGGCCTCATGCTCGTTGGGGCTGCCAGCGAGGGCGAGGAGCTCCTTGATGCGTCCGAGTCTGCGGTCCTTGTCGGCGGCGGAGTCTTCCAGTCTTCCCATCGCGGAGGTGCCGGCTTTTGCGGCGGGGTCGCAGCGCAGCAGGCCGCAGGCATCCTGGAACTCCTTTCCGTGGGGAGCCGCGGCGCCGAGGCCGAGGTGCTCCTGCACGTACTGGTGTGCCATCTCATGGCGCAGGGTCTCGAGGACGGCTTCCCATTCGTGATCGAGAATGTGGCCGCGGCTGATCATCAGTGTTCGCCGGTTTCCATCCCAGCTACCAAGCTTTTTTTTAGAGTCGCCGATGCGGAAGACGGGGCGTTTCAATGCGCAGCCGAGGTATTGGTAGTTCACCTGGTCGTAATGCCAGGCCAGGCGGGTCAGCCAGGCGCGTTCGAGCGCCTCGGGCAGGACACCCGGCTCGCTCCTCAGGTTTTTGCTCTTCTGTCTTTCAGCCATCGGCTCCTCGAATTGTCGCTCAGGGCTGCGATGCCAGTGAGAGCTTAACGCCGCCGGGAGGCTCCGGCAAGGCCTGCTCCGCCAGGCGTTGAGGTCCGGCAGGTTCTTCTCTTTTTCGCGTCAGCCGACTATACTCAGGGCCACTTGAACGGAGCCTGTTTATCTGATGGAACTCTACATCTACGAAACGCCCGAGGGTAATGTCGCCGACTTCCGGCCCTACCTCGATGGTTTTGACCATTCCTTCGCCGATCATCGGGAGCTGCAGCCTTCCGATCAACGTCTCGAGAAGGTGAGTAACCTGAAGCATCCCACCTACCAGTACGACCTTGCCGGCAAGCTCCGCTTCATCGGCCTGGCGGCGGTCAGGTGGAAGGAGCTGATGATGTTCCCTATCTCCTGGGACGGAGAATTCGCCCCGGTCGAATGGGGACAGCCGACCGGGGACCCAGCGTCCTGACAGCTCGCCTGGCCGGCTCTGCAGGGACCGCCTCTTTGACCCCGGGCTCCGTGTCCAGCGGCTTGACCACCGTCTCAGTTGTTTTATTGGAATTTTGAGCGGGCGGCTCAGGAAGGTCTGTTTCCATCGCGGGAGCGGTTGTTATTTCAGACGGGAGCTCGGGAACTGGAGTTTCGATTATCACGGCCGTCGCCGGCTCTGCCGCGATAGCTTCCGGGAGAGCCGCGGGCACATCTAAGGTCTCGACCGCCTGCGTCTCCTCGGTCGGAGCCTCCGGGACCGTCTTGACTGTAGGGTTCGAATCCATCGCCCAGGCCGGCCGGGTGTCCCTGCCGGCGGAGAGGCCCGCGAGGAGGGCGAGGCTGACGATGATGCTCGAGATCAGGGAGCTGACGACCAGGGCATAGTGGTTTTCGAGCAAGTTGCTTAAGCGCCGGTTCATTTGATGATTACCCCTTTTCCAATTTTCCCGCGGAAGTATAGACTGGTCGCGGCTGCTATCCCGCCTCCGGCGGATTCCTCGTTTCCAGGAGAGGATCCTTTTTTACCCAACTTCCAGGCGACCGAATATGCCCCGGAAAAGACCCACTCGAAGCTCCGCCAAGCGCTATGTAGACGAAGCCTCTATGAAGGAACTCGACCAGATTCGAGCGCCTCTTTACAGGGAATTGGAAAAGCTCAGCAAAGAGACCGCCTACCAGGCCGGCAAGGACTCGCATCTCTGCTGTACCCGCAAATACAACCAGATGCGCATCTCTCCGCTCGAGGCGCGCTCCATCGCTGTCGCATTTCGGGAAAACCCCGAGCTTCGCAGAGGATTACCAGCAGTTCTCGACCGTCTTGAAGAGTCCCTCAAGGGTCTTTCCGATAACGGCGAGAGGCAGGCTTTTGACTGCCCCCTCCTGGAGAAGGGAAAGTGCATGGTCCACAACATAGCGAAGCCGGTGGGCTGCCTGGCCTGGCATCCCAGGCAGTACAGCGATCCCGAGGGGGAGTACGGGTTTACCGGGAAGGGTTGGACGGCCTTTTCCTCCAGGGACGGTCTCAACGACAAGTACCTGGGTCCGGACTGGAAGCTGCGGGTTATTCCGCTCTGGCTGAAGAGGGTGTTTTCCCAGGAGCTCAGCTACAGGTCTCGCTCGGCGGAGGGGACGGGGGGGGCGGCGGGCGCACGGCGGAACCGGGGCGGGAAAAACAGGGGACGGAATTGAGCCGCGGGGGTACGAAGGGGGCGAGGTCTGAAGAAGGCGTCCTGGCTTGAGCGGTCGGTAAGCGCGGGAGCGCTTACTTTTTACTCTTGGACTTCTTACCCCATCGCTTTTCTTTTCCACGGCCGGGCAGAGAGCCGTGGTTGGCCCGCTTGCTGCGCCAGCTGAGTTTTCCGTTACGCTTGCGATGTGCCATTGCTACTATCCTGTGCGACTGCGAATAAGGGCACGAGACTAACAGTCACCGCGCTCCGCGACAAGTACATTCTCCTTCCTGAAAGTCTGATATACATGATCTTCGGAACTTGTTTTTTTTCATGCGGGAAGCTTGCTTGTCAACGGAGCGTCCTATCGTGCAGAATTCCGGGCGTCAGCGGGAGATGAGGTGTTTTCAGCCCCTCCCTGGCATTTATCTGCGAGTGAAACGACAGAAAGCGAGCTCTTCATGATGGAAGAATTTCGAGTTTCCGCGGTCCAGATGGACGTGCGCCTGGGAGAAAAGGATGCCAATCTCGAGCGTATGGATTCCTTCGCCCGGCTCGCGGTCGCAGAGGGAGCCGCCCTGGTAGTTTTTCCGGAGTGTTCGCTGACCGGTTATTGTTTCGAGTCGCGCGAAGAGGGATCCGCGGTCGCCGAGCCGGTTAGAGGTCCCGCTGTAGAGTCCATGACGGAGCTCTGCCGGGAGCTGGATATTCTTACGGTCTTTGGTTTTCTCGAGAGCGAGGGGGAGAGCCTCTACAATTCTCTCGCCCTTGTCGGGCCGGGTGGCCTGCTCGGCAGCTATCGAAAGGCCCACCTGCCGCACCTGGGTATCGATCATTTCGTTGACCGGGGAGATGATCTCACGACCGTACACGAGACGCCGCTGTGCCGCCTTGGAATGAATATCTGCTACGACGGCGCTTTTCCGGAGAGCGCCCGCCTGCTTGCTCTCGCTGGAGCCGACCTCGTGGTGCTGCCGACCAACTGGCCTCCCGGCGCCGAAGAATTCGCCAGCTACGCGATCAACACCCGCGCGCTGGAGAACGCCATGTACTACCTTTCGGCCGACAGGGTGGGAGAGGAACGGGGCTTTCGCTTCATCGGATTGTCACGCATCTGTGATGTACACGGAAGGAATCTCGCCGAGGCCGATGGAGAGTCCGAGATGGTCCTGACGGCCGCCATCGACCCGGTCCAGGCCCGCCGCAAGCGGATCGACAGGGTTCCGGGCAAGCATTGGATCGATCGCATGGCGGACCGCCGCCCGGAGCTCTACGGTCCGTTGGCGGGAAAAGATCCCTCGGCGGAAAATTGAGATCTTTCAGATGTCGGCCTTGATCCGGGGCCTGGGAGACCACAGACTTCCCGAATGAAGAACGAAGCGGAGAAGATATTCGAGGCTCTCGGTGACAGCGGCCGGCTCACCGTTCTGACCGGTGCCGGGATCAGCGCCGAGAGCGGCATCTCCACCTTTCGCGACAGCGGCGGTCTCTGGGACCAGTATGAGATCGAGGATGTGGCTACACCCGAGGCCTACGCGGCGAATCCATCCCTGGTGCAGGACTTCTACAATATGCGCCGAGCCCACCTGGGAACCGTTCAGCCCAACGCCGGACATCGGGCGTTGGTCCGCCTCGAGGAGCTTCTGGGCGACCGTTTTACGCTGATTACCCAGAATGTCGATGATCTGCATGACCGGGCCGGCTCCCGCCGTCTTCTTCATATGCATGGTGAGCTCTACAAGGCCAGGTGCGTCGACTGCGGCGTGGCGGTTGAGTGGCGTACGGATATCTCCCTGGATGATCGTTGTGAGAGCTGCTCCGGTTCGATGCGGCCGCATATTGTCTGGTTTGGAGAGCTGCCCTTCTACCTGGAGAGGGAAATTCCGGAGGCCTGCGCCTCGAGCTCGGTCTTCTTCAGCATAGGAACCAGCGGTATGGTCTATCCCGCCAACACGCTGGCTTCGCAGGTGAAGGCGCGAGGAGGGTTCTGCGTTGAGATCAACCTCGAGAAAACCGCCGGCCAGGGTGTTTTCGATCTCCAGATCGAGGGCAAGGCAGGGGAGACTCTTCCGCTCCTGATCGCCGAGCTGGAGGTTCTTCTGTGAGCCTGGGCAGCTTCCAGGGTGATGTATTCGGACCTGTCGTTTTTTGTCGAAAGAAGCGTTGGAATCTGTGGTCTCGGGCTCCTGGTGCATACAATACGGGAGATTTGAAGGCGGCGTCCGCTGTGTATCGTTCAGGCGCCATGATGATTCTCCGGGGAAGTCTGTCCCGGCTTGGACTTGGAAAAATATGAAACGCAAAATACTGACAGGTATGGTTCTCGCGATCGCAATCGTTGGGATCATCACATTCCTTTTCCTGAGAGATTCCGGCAGTGGTGATTACGTCACGGGGGGCGTTGACCAGCAGGGTTCTGGAGTCGAGTTCGCGGTTGAGACCGCAGAGCCAGGAGCCGGTGAAAAGCCCGGGTCCGAGATTGCAGAAAAGCCGGGCGAAGAAGAGACGGTCGCGGAGGAAGAGGAAGCTACCGAGCCGCTCCTGGTCGGGAGAGTGGTTGGCGAGGGGCAAGGCATAGCTGGAGCCAATGTGCGGCTTTATTCAACCGGGGAGCTCGAGGTTCTCATGCGCCGGGTCGAGCGGATCGTACCCCAGGGGGGACAGATGCCGGACATACCGGCTCTGCTCGAGGCGGTGAGGAACGAGCTCGAGCGGTTCAGGACAATGGGGACGGAGGTTACGACCGATGACACCGGCCGGTTCGAGTTGCTCGAGGGCGCTCCCGGAGGCTACTTTCTCCTGACGATAGCCGATGGCTGGATCTTCAAGTACGGGGACGTGGTCAGCATTGACCCTGAGCGAACAGCCGAGGTTACTATCCAGCTGGAGCGCGGCAGCAGGATCAGCGGCCGGGTCGTCTCGACCTCGGGCCTGGGTATTCCCGGGGCTACCGTTGTCGCGGAGTACAGACCGCCCGGTCTTCCCGGGGTCGGCAAGATTGTTGGCCGCGTGCTTCGTATGGTCAACGGAGAGTTTCTCAAGGGCCCCTTTTCCGCGGTCACGGCAGAGGATGGAGGCTTTTCGCTCGACTCCCTGCCGCCGGGTCTCTACGACCTGGCTGCCAGCAAGCTTGAGGGCGTCGAGAGCCGTCTCGAGATGGTTCAGAGCGGGACCGATGGAGCGGTCGTGGTTCTCGGCGGACCGGCCACCTTGCGCGGCTTCCTGGTCGATGATGATGACCTCCCGGTCGGGGGAGTGGTCATCGATCTCGAGCCTGTCGAGGAGCGCATCAGTCTTCCTCCGATGGCGGCCGGCTTCAGCGACCTTGCCAACACCTTCAACCATTACATGGGCTATTTGCCTGAGAAGACCCTGTCGAGTTCCGATGGCAGCTTTATCTACCGTCAGCTGGGCGCCGGGAAGTACCGCCTGAGCATCCAGCAACCCGGCCTCCTGCCAACGGTCAAGGAGGCGACGGTCGACTGGGAGCAGAATGTTTCGATCGGCCTGGTCAGGGTTAACCGCGGGAAGAAGATCTCGGGCATCGTCCGCTCAGAGGAGGGAGCTCCACTCGAGGGCGCGACCGTCATCGCCACGCCGGAGAGCAGCAATTTCCTGACCATGGGCTCGATGATGAATGACTTCGCCACCGGGCGCCTGCAGGTGGACACCGGAGCTGACGGCACCTTCTCCGTTACCGGGCTGCGCCGCAAGCGCTACAAGCTGAATGTCACCAAGCAGGGCTTTGCACCCGCCAGCAAGAAAAACATCATGGCCGGTGCCGAGGAGCCTGTCGAGCTGGTGCTCGCTACGGGGCTCACGGTCAAGGGCCGGGTGCTGATCGCTGGCAAGGACAAGCCGCTGCCGGGAGCCAGGGTGGAGGCCCGCGGAGTGAGAACCGTTTCCGACGAAGATGGTTATTTTGTCCTCGAGGGTGTCATTCAGCGTGATCCTGATGGAGAAGGCTTCGGTCCATTTGGAGGCGGAAACGGCGGTCCGTTTGGCGGCCGTCCCCGCGGACGACCGCGAGGGGATGAAGACACGGAAGAGGATGATCCCGAGGAACGCGCGGATCTGGATTTCAGCGTCACCGCCAGGATGAAGGGCTACGGCGGTCGACGGGTCGAGCTTCTTTTCGATGACCTTCCCGACCTGGTTAAGATCGAGCTTTCCCCGGCTCCCGCGATCACGGGTGTCGTCTACGACCCGGAGGGCAACCCCGCTCCGGCTGCTCTTGTCAGGCTCAGCTATCCCTTCCCCCAGGAATTCGAGAGCCTGGGATTCTTCGACACCAGCATGATCTTCAAGGCGGTCACGGTCAGTGATCGCAACGGGCGCTTCAGCTTCAGCGATTTTTCCTCTTCGGAAGACAGCGAGTATCGAATGATCGCCGATCATGTTTCCTACGCGCGCGGCTATTCGGAGACCTTCTCCTATTCTCCCGAGTTCGATCCCGAGCAGCTGGTCGAGATCCAGCTCGAGAAGGGCGGCGAGATCGAGGGAGTGGTCACCAGCGGTGGACAACCTGTGGCCGGGGCGACCCTGCGTCTTCGGCGACGCAGCGAGAGGGAGAGATCAACCCAGGAGCAGATGTTCACCAATATGCTCGGGCTGCCCAAGGGCGGCGAGGAGGCCCGAACCAATGCCAAGGGAGAGTATTCCTACAGCAACGTTGGTATCGGCCAGTACACGATCAGCGCCGAGGTCGCGGGTTTCAAGGAGTCCTCCGAGGAGGAGGTGGTGATCGAGGGCGGCGACAGCAAGGCGATCAACTTTGACCTCGACCCTGGCGGGAGTATTTCAGGAACGGTTCTCGATGCGGCCGGCACCGTGCTCGCCGGCGCCAAGGTTCGATTGTTGAAGATGGAGAACCAGTCTGAAGGTTTTCGCCGCGCGCAAAGATACTTCGGGGGATCCTACAAATCGACGGTCACCGAAGACGACGGCACCTTCAGTATCGATGGCCTTCCCGAGGGAGCCTATTCGGTTGTCGCTGAGAAGGGGGGCTATCGCCGGGAGGAGCTCGAGGGAGTGAGTCCTGGAGATGACGGTGTCCGCATCGTGCTCGTGCTGTCCGCCGCGCTTCTCGGCCGGGTTACTGACCAGGCCACCGGCGCGCCGCTGACGAACTTCCGGCTCACGCTTCAGCACCAGGGCTCCTCCAACAGCTTCCCCTGGGGAGGCTCACGTGAGATCAGCGATCCCGATGGGCGCTTCAAGCGCGAAGAGCTCGAGCCGGGAAGGTACGAGGTCAAGCTCCGGGCGGCGGGTTATGTTTCTTTCGCTACCGAGCTCGATATCGCCCAGGGTGAACGCCTCGAGCAGGACTTCTTTCTGGCTCGCGCCGGCCGGCTTGGGGGAGTGGTCACTGACCAGGCTACCGGCACGCCGCTGCGCGGGGCCTACGTCAAGCTGGTTCCCGACACGCGGCGGCTGGCTGTGGAGAAGCCGGCGAAGCAAAAGGGCGTTCCGAAGGTAGGGGAGGAGCCCGAGGTCGATGCGGTCGATGAAGCGAAGGAACGTGAGGAAGATACCCGTGCGATGTTCGATTACTACAGCAACACAAACCTCGGCGGCGCGGAGAAGACGGCAGCCGACGGTAGCTTTCTCATCGATACGGTGCCCTCGGGGCCCCAGCGAGTCCTCGTGAGTCATCCGGACTACGTCCAGTTTGAGAGTCGTGTCGAGGTCGCGCTTGGAGACGCCGCGGAGATGCAGTTTACCCTTTCTCCGGGGATGAGCATCTCCGGAAGGGTCCTTGACGAGGCCGGAGAGGCGCGCCGGGGAATCGTAGTCTTTATTCGCGGCGCCACCGCTGAAAACGAGTTTGTTCGCAAGGCCGACACATCCGACGGCGAGGGAGGCTTTCGTATTGAAGGCATCGCCCCCGGCCGCTACAGGCTGCTGGCCATCGTTCGGGGGGGCGGGGCGCGTTCCGAGCCGCAGATCATCAATCTCACGCGCAGCAGGGATGATTTTGAGCTGGTCCTTCCGGGCTCGAGGCGCTGATTCGCGACGGAGGCCGCAGGCTGGTATTGGAATGAGCAAAGAGGAGATTCAGGCAGACGAGCCTCCCCGCAACGCACTCGTGCCCCCCTCGGGTGATCCGACCTCGATCTTCGAGGCCTTTCGGGGGGTCCACTCTACCGAGCTGCTCACCGCGGCCGTCGCCCACTTCGATGTTTTCACCAGGCTCGAGGACGGGCCGGTCGCCGCCGACCGGCTTCGGGGAATGCTCAGCCTGGGGGAGCGGCCCTTCGTCGTTCTGAGCACAGCGTTGAAGGCGATGGGGCTCATCGCCGCCGACCCTGGCGGACAGCTTGAGCTCACCTCCCTGGCCCGGGAGCATCTCATCGATGGGCGGGATTTCTATGTCGGAGACTATGTCCGGCTGGCGGCAGACAACCCCTCCGTTCTCGCTATGGTGGAGAGTCTCCGAAGTGATCGTCCCCGTGGAGGCGATGCCGATGAGGACGGGGCAGCGTATATTTACCGCGATGGGATCAAGTCGGCCATGGAAGATGAGGAGGCGGCGAGATTTCTGACCATGGCGCTGGCCGGCCGGGCAGCCAACGTGGCGCCTCTGCTGGCACGAGCGGCTCCGCTCGACGGCAGCGAGCTCCTGCTCGATGTAGCGGCCGGCAGCGGGATCTACAGCGCCGCGCTGTTGCAGGCCAATCCCGGCTTGCGGGCCATCGCCTGGGAACGCCCGGAGGTCGTCAAGGTGGCGCTCGAGCTTGCTGGCGAATACGGCCTTGGCGATCGGCTGGACTGCGTCAGCGCCGATATGTTCGTCGACGAAGTTCCTCCGGGGGTGGACGCCATTCTCCTGTCGAATGTTCTGCACGATTGGGATGTTCCAGAATGCCGCGGGCTGGTGACTCGCCTGGCGGCGTCCCTGCCTTCGGGAGGGAAGCTGCTGGTGCACGATGTCTTTCTCAACGATGAGCTCGATGGCCCGCTGCCGATCGCCCTCTATTCGGCGGCGCTCTTTTCGCTGACGGAGGGACGGGCCTATTCAGCGGCTGAGTACCGCTCCTGGATGGAAGAGGCGGGGCTTGAGCCGGGCGAGCTCACTCCTACGCTGGTTCATTGTGGAGTTCTTACGGGAGTCAAGGTCTGAGGCCGTCAGTACAGACCCCGGACGCAAAGCAGCCGTGTGGGTTTCAATATGCGTCGAGCGGTACGGAAGTACGGCGGGCGCCGTTACTTGCGCTTTTCGACATGCCAGGTGTGCTTGCGCAGCCTGGGGCAGTATTTCTTCAGACGAAGCTTCAGCCCGCGACGGCGAGAGACGAGGTAATTGCGTTGCCCGCTTTCCTCGCAAGTCAGCCAGACCTGTTCAACTCGTTCTTTCTTCTTGGCCATTTCCGTCTCCAGAAGCTTTATTCAAACAGAAGAGCATAATGCCCCGAGCACCTTGATGCAACGCCCTGTTGGTAAAACTGGCGGGAGAAAATAGGCCTGGAATGGGGTGAAAAGAGGTCCCCATGTTCCGGAAATACGTTCCAGGGGCTAATTGGCGACGAAATTCACCAGGCTATCGGGTACAGCGATCACCTTGCGGACGGTTAGCCCCTCGAGAGCCTCGACAACCGCCGGGTCCTCGCGGGCGGCCTGCTCGAGGCCTTCGGGGTCGAGGCCGGCGGGCACGCTGATGCGGGCGCGGATCTTGCCCATGACCTGGATGGCGATCTCGACCTGGTCCTCGACCAGGAAGCTCGCATCGGCCTCGGGGAAGGGCTCGTAGGCGAGGCTGCCGGAGTGGCCAAGCTTTTCCCAGAGCTCCTCGGCGAGATGGGGAGCGAAGGGGGCGATCATCTTTACCAGGCTCTCGGCGGTCTGGGCAGGGATGGTGTCGAGACCGGTGAGGGCGTTGTTGAGCTCGATCATTTTCGCTATGGCGGTGTTGAAGCCGAGCGAGTCCATGTCCGCGCGAACGCCGGCTATGGTCTTGTGCAGCTTTTTCTGCAGCTCGCCGTCAGCCGGTTCGGAAGAGACCCTGAGCGCACCGCTCTCCTCGTCGACAAGATTTCTCCAGAAGCGCTGGAGGAAGCGATGGGAGCCGATGATATCGCGAGTGTTCCAGGGCTTGGACGCCTCGAGCGGGCCCATGTACATCTCGTAGAGCCGCAGCGTATCGGCGCCAAAATCGGAGCAGATCTCATCGGGAGTGACGGCGTTTTTGAGGCTCTTGCCCATCTTGCCGAATTCCCGGTTCACCGGTTTTCCATCGTGAAAGAACGAGCCCTCTTTTTCTTCGACCTCCGAGGCCTCGACGTAGATGCCGCGCTCGTCGGTAAAGGCCGCCGCCTGGACATAGCCCTGGTTGAAGAGCTTGTGGAAGGGTTCCGGAGTGGAGACATGACCGAGATCGAAGAGCAGCTTGTGCCAGAAGCGCGAGTAGAGCAGGTGCAGCACCGCGTGCTCGGCCCCGCCGACATAGAGATCGACGCCGCCGATCCTGGAGGTGTTGGCATCGTAGCTCTCGGGCCGGGCCTCTTCCTCCTTGCCGCTGAGCATCCAGTAGCCTTCGGTCTCTTCCGCGGCGTAGCGCTCATCGTTGTCCGGGTCCAGGTACCTGAGGTAGTACCAGCAGGAGCCGGCCCAATTTGGCATGGTGTTCAGCTCTCGCTGGTAATCTTTTCCATCGATGGAGAGAGTCGCCCAGTCTTTCGCGCGGGCCAGGGGAGGCTTGGGTTGCGAGTCCGGATCCTCGTCTACCTCGGGCTTGTAATCTTCCATCTCCGGAAGCTCGAGCGGCAGGTCCGAGTCTCGCAGGCCGATCGGCGCGCCATCGCTGTCGTAGATGATGGGGAAGGGCTCGCCCCAATAGCGCTGCCGGCTGAAGAGCCAGTCGCGCAGCTTGTAGTTGATCGTACCGCTGCCGAGGCCGTTCTCTTCAAGCCACCCGGTGATCTTGTTTTTCGCGGCAGGTGTATCGAGACCGTCGATGAGACCGGAGTTGACCGCGGTACCATGGCCGGTAAAGGCCTCTCCCTCCGCTATTTCAGCCCCGGAGGGAGCCTTGACGACCTCGATGATCGGTACCTCGAACTGGGTGGCGAACTCGAAGTCGCGGGTGTCGTGGGCCGGTACGGCCATGATGGCCCCGGTTCCGTAGCCCATCAGGACGTAGTCGGCGATGAAGATCGGGACCCGCTCCGCGGTGACGGGGTTGACCGCCCAGGCGCCGATGAAGACCCCGGTCTTTTCTTTCTCTTCCATCTGGCGTTCGATATCGGTCTTCGAATCGGCATAGTCCTTATAGGCCGCCACCATCTCCGCCGGAGTCGAGGTCTCCGCCGGCCGGCCGGGGAATTGTCCCCGCCAGGACCCCGGAACAGAGTCGTCATATGCAGCGGCGGTCAGCCTGTCAACGAGTGGATGCTCAGGCGCCAGGACCATGTAGGTCGCGCCGTAGAGGGTGTCGGGGCGGGTGGTGAAGACCCTGATGGCGAGCTCTTCGGGAGGAGAGGCGCCGGGCCAGCCGGATGAGCTGCGCGTCTCAAGCCAGCCGCCGGCAGCGTCCGCGGCCTGGCCGCCGGCCGGGTCGATTCCGAGGAAGTCCACCTCGGCGCCCTCGCTGCGTCCGATCCAGTTGCGCTGCATGAGCTTGATAGGTTCCGGCCAGTCCAGGTCCGCGAGATCATCCAGGAGCCGTTCGCAATAGGATGTGATCCGCATCATCCACTGCCTGAGAGGCCGCTTGTAGACCGGCATGTTGCCTCTCTCGCTGCGTCCCTCTGCGGTGACTTCTTCGTTGGCGAGGACGGTTCCCAGGCCTGGGCACCAGTTGACGGGGATCTCCGACACGTAGGCCATCCGGCGTCCGTTGACGATCGCCGCGCGCTCCTGCTCATTGAGGTCCTGCCATTTTCCGCCCCCGGGATTGGTTTCTGCATCGACGGGATCGATGCGTCCGGATTCAAGCTCCTCGATGAGCTCGGCGATGGGCCGTGCGCGGTCGAGCTCTTCGTCATACCAGGAGTTGAAGATCTGGAGGAAGATCCATTGCGTCCACCTGTAGAAGGACACATCGGTGGTCGCGACGGAACGTCGCGGATCGTGGCCGAGCCCGAGGCGGCGCATCTGCGCCTTCATGGTGGCGATATTCGCCTCCGTCGTGATCCGGGGATGCTGCCCGGTCTGGATGGCGTATTGTTCCGCAGGCAGCCCGAAGGCATCGTAGCCCATGGGGTGCAGAACATTGCAGCCCTGCATCCTCTGGTAGCGGGAGTAGATGTCTGTCGCGATATAACCCAGCGGGTGTCCGACATGCAGCCCTACGCCGGAGGGGTAGGGGAACATATCCATGATGAATTTCTTTGGCCGGGCGGGATCAAAGCCCTCCTCTCCCGGGTTGGGCGCGTGGAAGGTCTCTTCCCGTTCCCAGTAATCCTGCCACTTCCCTTCGAGCTTCTGCGCCATGAGCGCGTTGTAGCGGTGCGGGTATTCGTTGCCGGTTTCCGTCTGTTCTGCTTCGCTCATACCGATTTTATCCGGAAGATACGGTTCTCAGGCTCCGCCACCAGGCTTCTTTAACGCGTTTGCAGGGCAGCTTTTGAGATGGACTAAAAAAGATGCCCCCGATTGGCCGATTATCCTAACACGGGGCCGAATCATGGCAAGAAGAGGGACCTTTCCTTTCTTCTCCAGGCGCGTTTTGCGGGCCATGGGCCATTAAATTTTGGATGCTTGTGTTTTTGCTGTAGGCTGAAAGATATGCCGATTTATGAATACACCACTTCGGGCGGGGGCTGCGAGTATTGCGAGGTGTCCTTCGAGCTCTTCCAGGGGATCAACGACGAGGCCCTGGAGACCTGTCCTTGCTGCGATGAGCCGGTTCGAAAGCTGATTTCCGGCTTCATGGTCGGCAAGGGAGACCCCCTGCGCCCCTCCAATCTCGACTCAAAGGGCTTTACCCAGTACAAGCGAATGGGTAAGGGCTATTACGAGAAGACAGCCGGTCCGGGCCCGAACGCCATCGCCGATGGCGGCTCCTGAGCCCGCCCCGGGCTCTACGGCTTTACGGATAGTTTCCCGCTGCCGGTGTCTCGCGAGATTAGTTGAATATTCCCTTACTCCGTCTGCGTCTCACAGGGTAGAGATGCGGTATCAAAGCAGTTAAAACGGCGGCGCTGCCGGTGTTTTCAGCTCCAGGAGGCCAGGGATGACGGGCAAAGAGAATAGAGCGTTTGCGAGGCGAAGATGGCTGGCCTGGTCTTCAGTGCTCGTGCTGGTCCTGCTGGCCCTCTTCGTCGGCGCGCCCCTCTTCCTCGGCCCTGGCGATGACGAGGCGGGCGGCGGCGATTCCGGACATGGAGCGACCAGCGACCCGGCCGACAGCTCGGCAGCCGGATCGGGAGCTTCCGGGCAGGCAGCCGGATCGACGTTGGCAGGGGATGCGGCCCCGCCCGTGGGCAGCGAGGGCCGAGAGAACCCCGGGGCGGACTCGGAGGCTGCGGTCGACGCCGCGATTCCCTTTCTTGGCGAGGCCGCTGTTCGAAGAGATGGAGATGAGGCAAACGCGGCCCGGGGTTTCATTTTTGATGCCGTCAGCGGCGATCCGGTGGCTGGTGCGAATGTGCGACTGAGCTGGTTTCACGGTTCGACAGCGCTTTCGCGGGCAGGCCTCTCTCCGCTGGTTGCGGTGATTCGCCAGACGGCCGGGGATGGAAGCTTCAGGTTTCCCGAGGTTGAGCCCGAAGACCCGCGCCTGCGGGCGCATGTCCAGATCAATCATCCCGGGTATTCTCCCGAGGTCTGCGTCCTGCATGGCCGCCAGGATTCCCGCGGCCGCTGGACAAAGGCCGAGGTCGCGGGGGATACGCCCGACCTGGTCGTTCTCGGCGGGCGCGGCGGCGGGCCGGGGACCGGCAACCGCATCGAGTTCTATATTCGCCGTACGCTGACGGTCCCCCTGACAATCCTGGCTCCCAATGGGGCGGGGCTGTCCCATGCGCCGCTGGCTGTCAGACCCTGGGTTGATGATCATTCCTTCCTGGACGAACCCGAGCTCGCGGTCACCTGGAGCGGCCGCCTCGTGCGTCCCGGTCCGTGGCGGGTGCTCTTTACTGATGAGCGGGGCTCGCTCAGGCTGCCTTTTTCCGAAACTCCCTGGGAACTCGAGCTTCTCCACCCGCTCTTTTTTCTTCACGGAGCTCGTCAGCCTGGCTACCCCGAGACGATCGGTCGGCAGCGGGTCCTGTTCCAGGATGCCCAGGAGCTCATCCTCGAGGCGGAGCAGGGCTACCTGGCCAGCCATCGGCTGATCGATCTCGATGGCAGACCTCTTGGAGAGTGTGAGCTGGAGGTGGAGCTGGAGGGGATGCCGGCGCTTCGAACCCGGACCGATGAGAATGGGTGGTTTGAGCTGGGAATTCATCCCTACCCCCGGCCCTTGCCGCCGCTCAGTCTCACCAACCGCCGTGCCGGCCGTCTGACGGTTCTCTCGCCGCGGTATTGGAAGAGGTCCATGGATATTGTCTTGCCGCTGCAGGAGCCGGAGCTTGTCCTGGAGGCGCGTCCGGCCGGTTTCCTGCGTTTTCGCCTGGTCTCGGGTGACGCAGAGACGCGCGCCCCGGTCGCCCCGGACAGCCTGCGCTCGACCCTGGACATGTCGCTGATGCGGCTGGGCGCCAATGGAGAGGTCGCCTATTGTGGAGTCCTGCCTCCTGCCGGGAGCCTGGTGGGCATTCTCCAGTCCGGCTACCTGCCCTTCTCGGTTCAGCTTCCTGAGCGCTCGCCGCTTGCGCGAGGCGCGGCTCTTGACCTCGGGGAGCTCGCGCTCGCGCGCGGCTGGACCCGCGAGGTTCAGCTGCGGGGGGCGAGCGCCGAGGCTCTCTCGAGCGCCCGTCTCTCGGTCAGCCGGATCACCGAGGTGCCGGCCGGCCTCGATGGGCTGGAGGTTCATCGCTACGAGCCCGGTGCCGATGGGCGCGTGAGTATCGGGGGGCTTCAGCATGGTGAGTACCTGCTGTCAATCGATGGTCCGCTGCTTCAGTCGTTCTCCGCAGGCGCTACGATCTTCGAGGAGAATCTGGATGAGCCCCTCGGTCTTCCGTTGCAGCTGAGCGATGAAGAGGTGGTTTCCGTTTCGGGACTCATTGGCGGCCTGGGGCCTTTTGAGACCCGTGGGGTGACAGTGGTGGAGAGGTACTTCATCTCCGGCCGTGAGGAGCCCCTGGCGATGCCGCCGTATCCTCTCTCGAGCGAAGGAGTTTTCGGAAGTATCCGCAAGCTGAGGGGAGTCGAGGCGGTCGAGGTGACGATCTGTACGACAACGGAGAGGGGAGAGCAGGCCTTCCGGTCGCGAGGAGAGGGGCCGCCGGACTTTGATTTCGGCGAGCTTCGGCTTCGCCGTCCGCCCCATGCCGTCCTGGAGTTCTTTACCCCGGGATACCCGGTGGTCCCGCCGCCGCTGAATCTCGGTCTCGAGGGAGAGGCTGGCGGCGAGGTCTCGGCCCGCATGAGGCTCTCAGGCGATCTTCTCATGATCGACAACCTGCGAATGGGCCGCTATGTCCTGCGCTGGAAAGGTATCGACGGCGAGGAGGAGAGCTTTCTCTTCGAGGTGAGCAATAAGTTCGGCGGCGAGCTCCGCGGCCGGGTTGAGAGAAGGCTGCTGCCCCGGGAAGTTCTCGAGATCGACATCGTTGACAGCCGCGGAGCGAGAATTGAGACCGCAAGGGTGATCCAGGAAGAGCCCCTGCGGCCGCCGGGCCTTGGGCCGGGGCATCCGGCGCTCGAGAAGAGGTTCTTCGTTACGGTGAAGACGCGTGAGGAGACGAGCTTCTCGGTGGAAGCTGACGGCTACCTGCCGGCCTTTGTGACGGTTCCCCCGGGGGAGGTTGTCCCGCGCAGGATCGTTCTCTACAGGAACGACACCCGGGTGATGGGCAGGGTGCTCGATACAGGCGGAGAGCCCTTCACCGGCATCCTCGAGATCGACTGGACCCCGCGGACTCCGGAGCTGATTCGATATGGGCAGCCGATTATCGTGGAGGTGTTGAATGGGCGCCTGCAGGCGGGAGGGCTGCTGCCGCAGCCGCGCGATTTTATCTTCCGGCCAAAGGACTCGAGCAGCTTTCTCCGCCGCCGGCTCGCGCTTCCTGAGGAGCGCCGGCTGGTTGACCTCGGCGTTATACGCCTGGGCGAGACGCGGACGTTGAAGGGCTTCGTGTACCTTCCCGATGGCCGGCCCGCTCCCGCCGCCGCCGTGGCGCTCATGCCGATTGACAGAGCCTACCGCTATCCCGGAGCCGATCCGATTGACCTGGCGCGCCTGGAGTGGAAGACGAAGACGGATGAGCAGGGCGCCTTTGAGCTGGGAGAGCTGCCGCTGGTTCTGCCCCCGCGCTGGGCCCTGGTTGCCCGGCTGGCGGGTTTTTCCGACAGCATCGAGGAGGACCCGGTATTCGAGCAGGTCTCGCGTGAGCTGGTGCTCGCTCCGGAGGCGGTGATCGAGTTGAACATCGGCTATATCAACAAGCCCGGGGGAGACCACTATGCCTTCGCGCTCGAATTCCAGGCGGACCCAGCCGACCCCGGCTCCCGGGTCGACCTGGGAGAGCTGCCGCCGGAGTTCTACGGTCTCCACAGATTCGAGGGCGTACGCCCCGGACAGTACAGGGTTAAGTGGGGGCTCCGCGACGCCTATGAGCCGGTTCCGCCGGCCTGGGAGGATGTTTTTCTTCCCGTGGGCGGGCTGGCGCGGCTGAGCTTCGTCGTCGAGGGACTTGTCGTTCGCGGCCGGGCGGTATTGAACGGTCTACCGGTTGAGAAAGGCTGGGTCATCCTGACGCACAACCCGGGGGAGAATGGAGGAGCGCGTGTCGGGCGAGTGCTCGATGGCGAGTTCGAGATGGTTGATCCGCCGAACGCGCTTCGCGCCTGGGCCGCCGTCATTCCAGAGGAGAAGGACCAGGCGCGGCAGAATATTTACCGGGGCGAGGCGCTGCCGGTCGAGGTGAAGAACTACCGGGCCTCTGTCCGTGCGGGCTTTCTCGAGGTGTCGAGCGCTGGCTACGACATCAGGCTCGAGCTCGGCAAGGAGTTGCTGCTGCGCAATCCCGGCTCCACCCTGAGCTTTGATCACTGGGAATGGGATGGAAGACGCTTTCGAGACGTGGAGGATACCGAGCTGATTGAATCCAACCGGATCACCTTCGGGCTGCTGCTGCCCGGCTCCTACCGGTTTACGATTCGCAGCGAGACGGGCTCGGTCCTGCGCCAGTTTACCGTACCCCTCAAGGGCGCGGACGTCATTGTTCCGATCCGCTGAGGTCCTCTGGGGGCTGCCAGCTCTCATCAAAGAACCCCGAGGTCTTCGCCTTGCGCCCGTAAATTTTTTCCCCTTCCAGGGAGATGACGGCATAGTCGCCGCGGCGGGGGAAGAGGTAGGCGTTCGTACCTCTGAACTCCCGCTCGCCGAAGCTATGGCCGCTGTTGATGACCACGTAGTGCTCGGGGTCTTTAGGGTTCGGATAGATGAGCATGGGAAGATGGGAGCCTGGATCGAAAGGGCCGGCTCCGGCGACTTTCAGCTTGTCGCTATCCCATTCCAGCGCGGCGGGGATCTCGGCCAGGAGCTCGGCGATCAGGGAGTTGCTGCCCGGGTCACCAAACAGGATGAGATGGGTCCCGCCCTTCCCGAGCCGGGTCTTGCGGTCTTCGATGGTCCGGATGTCGCCGCGCAGCCACTTGGGGAATTCTTTTTCCAGTCTCTCGAGCTCCTGCAGGGCCCCGGCGTGGGCTCGCGGATGCATGGGCTTGCCGGTGGGGCGCACACAGAGGAAGGAGTCCATGAAGGCGTCGTCAATCGGTCCCTGCAGACCGTGTTTTTTTTCAAACGACCTGCCTCCCGGGTTGCTCAGGAGTCCCGGGAGCCAGCGTCCCTCGACAAGCTGGAAGGTCAGCGGTTCCGTCCCGGAGACCTTCTTCAGCTTCGGTTGCTGCCCATCGAGTTCGATGCGGGCGATCTCCCATGGAGGGGAGAGGCTCAGCCGGGAAATATTCTTCGTCGAAAGCACCAGGAGGCTCTTTTCTTTTTTGTAGACCGCCCGGACTTCGGCTCTCGCCAGGTGTTTTCTGAGGCCCTCGACCTGTAGCCAGCGGCAGCGGTTGTAGCGCATCGTGTAGGTGACGAAGCGAAGCTCTTCGGGTTCAGCAGGCCGGGCCTTGAGCTGCTTCCTGATGAAGGCGGCCGAGACTTTCCGGCTTTCCGGATGGAACCGGTGCCCGGACTTCGGGCCGACGAGGAAGACCGCCCGCAGGCCAGCCACTCCATCCGCTGGGATTTCATCGAGCTTCCAGTTGAGGCCATCCTTGCTGAAACGGAAGCCGCCTGATTGCAGGGCCTCGCGGATGTTGACCGAGGCCTGCAGCTGCTTGTCGAGCTCTCCTCCATAGCCGATGGTCGGTACGTTGAAGGCGTTGAGGGAGTAGTCGACCGCGTCGTAGATGTGCAGGGCCTTCCTGTGGTGGCTCGGCACCTCCTTGAGCCGGGCGTAGCGGATGGTGTCGCTGAAGCCGGCGCCCGCCTCGATCGCTCCCCACCTGCCGGGATCGTGGAGCCCGATATGCCAGGCGCCTGCGCCGCCCATCGAAAATCCGCGCAGGACAATCCGTGCGGGGTCGATCCGGTACTGTCGTTCTACCGAGGCGAGGGCTTCATAGACGTCGACCTCGCCCGCCCAGCGGTAGGCGTTGTTGGTTCTGCCGAAGACATGCAGCTCGAAGTGTTTGCGGGTGGGGGGCTGGGGGGAATCATGTTTGGCCAGGAAGCTGACCTCGCTGAGGCGGCCGTTGCGTCCGTGCAGAACCAGGTCAAGGCGAAGAGGGGTCTTCCCATCGTAGTCCTTCGGTATTACGAGGCCGTAGGGCTGGACACTGCCGTCGATCTTCGAGCGGTAGGCGCGCGCCAGCCGCCCGGCGGCCTGCAGCCAGGGGGCTTTTCCGGCCTCGAGAGCCGAGGCGCGTTCGAGACCGGTGTCGAGCACCTTCAGCGCTTTCTGGACGTAGCTCTTGTCGTAGAACTCTCCAGGGTAACGCAGCAGCCATTCGCCCGCCTTGGCGTAGATCTCCGCATCGAGGAAGCGGTCCTCCGGGATTCGGATCACCCCGGCTTTTTTCCAGAGCCTGTCGAGACGTTCCCGCAGTTTTTCGAGTTTTCCCCTGATCTTCCCGAGCTCTTTTTCGGTCGGGACATAGGGGTCCGCGGCGCTGGCCCCCCGGCCTGGAAAGCCGGCCAGTACGCATAGCAGAAGGAAGACGGAGGCAGCCCGGCGCTTCCGCGACGTCCCCTGGTCAGCAAGCCTGTTCATTTTTCCAGTTCAGCCTAGCGGATCGGAGAATAGTCGGTAGGGTTGAAGAATTGAGCCTCAACCTTGGTGACGACCGGTCCATCTTTCTTCGAATCGGCCCAGGCCTTCTTCCAGGCCGCGTCGCCCATGAAACCCTTCCAGGACTTCTTGCGCGCTTCCATGCTCGGGTAGGCGAGGATGTAGACCAGGGTTTCGGGCTTGTCGGTCGGGGTCCAGTAGCCGATCAGGGTCATGCCGTGTTTCACGAAGAGGTAGTTGGTGTGCTCGCGGAAGCGTTTGTGCAGCACATCGAGCCTTCCCTCTGCGGTGGTGTAGGTGCGCATCTCGAACACCCGGGCCTTGAGCCCCTCATCGGCGGAGACTTTTGAGCCGGGCTGCAGCAGGAGGGCGGCGCCACAGAGAACACTCAGAAGGGAAACGGCAAGAAGGATACGTGATTTCATAATTGGACTCCTGGTCGTAGAACATGGATGTAGGAAGAAAAAAAGAGGGTCGAGCCCGGATGGGATCGACAACGGAACACCTATTACAAACTACATCCCCGTCTTGCCACAAGTGCCAAGCATCGAAAGAGAGCGGCCTCGGCCGGGCCTCCGCGGCGCTGGCTGGCGCTCAGCTGTACCGCAACCCCTCGGTCGGGAGTTTCTTCGCCGCCCGCCGCGCGGGGATGAGACTTGCCAGCAGGCTGACCACCACGGTCGTGATGATGATGAAGGCGAGGTCTTCAATGCGGAATTTCACCGGGATGTGGTCAAGGTAGTAAACGTCCTGGGGGAAGACCTCCAGGCCGGTGAGGAGGTGGATCCAGCGCTGGAAGGTGTTGATGCCCATTCCGAAGGAGACCCCGAAGAGAGTTCCCAGGGCGAGGCCGCTCAGGCAGATGCTGGTGCCGGCGAAGAAGAAGAGGTTGGCGATTCCTGTGCTGGTAGCTCCGATGGACTGGAGGATGCCGATGTCGCGGCCTTTCTCGACCACCTGTACCGTGAGGATGATGAAGATCATGAACCCGGCGAAGAGGATCACCACCCCGAGGATGATGCTGACGATAATCTTTTCCGCCTTGACCGCGTTGAGGAGCGTGGCCCGGGCCTCCCTCCAGGTCTCGGTTTTCACAAAGAGGATCTCGGCTTTTTCCATCTCAGCCTCAAGCCTCCGTTTGAGAGCCGGCAGGGCTTGCGGACCGGCGTGTTCAGGATCCACCGAGACCCTGATGCCAGAGACCTTCATGTTGCCTCCCGCGTCGGTGAGCTCCAGGTACTGGTTGGCCTCCCGGAGCCGCATGAAGATTCCCTTGGAGTCCAGCTCGTAGAGCCCGGTCTTGAAGTAGCCGGCGACGAGGAACTCCTGCTCCGCGGGCTGGGCGCCATCGGCGGTGAACGAGGTGAGCCGGATGACGGATCCCGGGAGCAGCCCGCTCTCTGCTCCAATGACGACTGGCGGCAAGAGGGTTCGCCAGTGGAACCGTTCCTGCATGTGTTCAGGAGCTACTCCTTGCGCTTCCCAGAGATCCTTCTTCAGCCATTTCTCCGAAAAAAGTTTACGGGAGGTTCGAGGCTGGGCATGAAACAGCTTGCGGGCACGCTCCCGGTAAGGTTCGAAACCGGCTGGCAACCTGCTGTCGAATCGGGGCTCTTTCGGTACGGCCTGCAGCATCGCATCGAGATCTTTACTGGAGGTCTCGTTGTCGAGATCCACTGCGGTGATCAGCATATCCTCAGTGCCGCGGCCCGAGGGGGATGTATAGAGCGCGAAGGTCTGCACGAAGGCCTCGGTGCTCTCTACCCCATCGACCTGCTCCAGGCTCTTGCGGAGCTCCTCAGGGTTTTCCAGTCCGAGGAACATCTTGCTCTCAACGACGATGTCGCTGGTGGTGCCCCGGATCCGGTCCTGCATCTCGCTGCGGAAGCCTTCCATCACGGCGACCACGATGATCAATACCGTCACGCTCAGGGTCACGGCGAGAAGGGCCGCAACGGTGATGAAACGGGAGCAGATATATTTGTAGGCGATCCACCAGCGGTACATGAGAGTTATGAGGGGATTCTATCCGCAGAGTTTTTTTATTGAACCCTAAAGAGCACTTCTTAGGATATCCTGCCTTCTCGGGCTGCCGTGGACGATTTTTTCTCTTACCAGGTTCTTTTTGTGACAGAGCTGAGCGACCAGGATCATTCCAGCGAGAAGGGCGAGGCGGACTTTCCGAGCGAGCGTTTGCTTGAGGAGTTGACGCTCGAGCTGATGTACATACCCGAGTTTGACGTCGAGGACCTACGCTATTGGTTCGCTCCTTCATTTGACTCGCCCAAGGCTGTCTACCAGCAGCTGGCCAACGATCCGAACAGGCATTGGGGAGCCTACTACACCAGGAAAGGCTGGGAGTTTGTGTTTTCCGAGGGCTCGCCCGCGGGCGAGGGTCCTTTCAGGGTGAGGGAGGGCGGGACTCGCCTTGAGATCGTCGACAGGGGAAGGTTCTTCAGCCCGAAACCAGCCATTCGTCTCGGCGGTTCAGCGGAGTCTCTGCAGCTGGCAGGTATTGAGAAGAGCCAGCCCATCAATCCCTGGAGGCCGAATTACCTGAAGAGCCTGAACTTTATCAGGAAACAGTATACCTGGGAGCACAACGAGCTGCCGAATAAGGTGGTTCTCGCCTTCTACGCCATTGAGGAATGCGGTGAATTCTCCGGCAGCCAGGCCTGGGTCAACGCCGAGCGGATTTTTATGCAGAGCGACTCCGAAGCCCTGAGATCTACGCTCAGCGATTTCTTCTCCCGCCGCCCTGAAGATTTTGAGCTCGGCTCGGAGATCTGCCTGCGTGTACTCGGGCGCCTTGGAGAGGACGGCTTCGCGAGGCTGCTCGATTTGGCGAAGCACCCGATCACGAGGAAGCGCAGGCATGTCGCCGCGATCCTTGGCAAGCTCTGTGACGGGCAGCCGGGCGGAGTTGAGACCCTGTTGCTGCTCGCTGATGATGAAGATTTCGGGGTTCGGGACGAGGCGCTGAAGGCCCTGGCAGGCGTGGGAGTGGATGCGGCCACCGATACCGATGGGAAGGTTGCCTCGTTGCTGGACGCGGATGATCTCCGGCACCAGGTCTGGGCCGCGGCGGCTTACCTTAAGGGGGGAGATGAAGAGAAGCGGAAGTTCCTTGTGCAGCTCATCAAGGAGAGCGAGCGCACGTTGAGCGAGCTGGGCGACCTGGGAGAGATCGTCGTTCAACTCCAGCTCGTGGATGTCACTCCCTTTCTCATCAAGCGGTTCAAGTCCGGAAGCGACGACATAGCCCTGGATGCGATGGAAGCCCTGTCGGCGCTCACCGGGATCACACTCGAGTACTCGGTGCTGAACGATGCGGAGGCGAAACGCTCAGCAGCGAAGGAGCTCAATCGCTGGTGGGAAGAGTGCAAGCGGGCACGCGGCGCCCTCAGGAAGGGCGGCGGCTAAGCCGGTATGCTCCGGGGGCGGGGAGATGGAGCCTTGCGAGTTATTATTCCTCGGCCGTTTCCGTCTCAGCTTCTGACGCTTCCGCGTCGGGAGCGTCGGTGGCGATGTAGCAATAGTCGGTGACGGTTACCCCGGTTCCGCTTGCCGCGACCGAGTCCTGCACCGAGCGTTTCTCATCGTCACGGATGAACTCCTGTTCGAGGAAGCACTGCTCGGCGATGAACTTGTTGATCTGGCCTTCGACAATTTTCTCGAGGATCTCTTCCGGCTTGTTGGCGTTCTTCTCGTCGTTCTGGGCCGCGGCCAGGCGAATTTCCTTTTCCTTGGCGACGATCTCCGGATCGAGCTTATCCCGCGAGAGACATTGCGGTACCGAGAAGACAATATGCATGCCGAGGTCTTTTCCAAGGGTGCCCACTGCTTCATCGGCGGCGCTTCCGCCGGCGAGACCGACCATGCCGGCCTTTCGATTGTCGAAATGGACATACTGGACAACGGCGTCAGCTTCGATGAGGGAGAAGCCCCCAATCGAGATGTTTTCACGCAGCCGGTTGATCAACTCGGTGACGCCATCCTTGACGCTGCCGCCTCCGGACATGGGGGTCTCCAGGAGAGCATCGCGGTCAGCGGGCTTGGAGGCTCCGATTACCGCGACCAGGTCCTGGACGAACTTCTGGAAATCTTCATTGTTGGCGACCGGCTCGGTTTCGCAGCAGACGCTGACCAGGGCTCCAAGCTTGCCATCGTCAGATACGTAGCTTCCGATCAGGCCCTGCTCGGCTTTTCTTCCAGCCAGCTTGGCTTCCGCCTTGGCTCCGGATTTTCTGAGTTCGTCAATGGCCAGTGAGATGTCGCCATCCGCCTTTTCAAGCGCCTGCTTGCACTCCATCATCGGGAGGCCGGTTTTTTCACGAAGTTCTTTTACGCTTTTTGCGTCAATTCCCATTTCGATAACTCCTAGGGAGCCCCGTGTTCAAGGGGCGTAAGTTCAATGCTATTACCATGATCCGGGCTTTCCGGAGCCGAATACAAGCCCTCAAAAAAACACTGAAAGCTTCGGATGTCAAGGACATGATGAAGAAGACCGGGGCCAATAAAAAAATGGCATAAAAAAAGCGGGATTCCAGCGGTCTGCTCCGCCAGGGTCCCGTTCGATCTGTCCCGGTCCAGTCAGCCGGCTTTGAGCTCAGCTCCGTGCCCAGACGCCCCAGACGCGCAGGTACTCGGGGATCACCAGAGAGCCATCACTGTTGGTGTCGAGAGCCTTGAAGATTTCACCGGCCAGCTCATTGTCCGCGATCTTCTTGCTGCTGATGAGCTCATCGGCGGTCAACTTATTGTCTTTATTGCTGTCCATGGCCGAAAAGATCTCCTTGGCCTCGTC
>DCKY01000087.1:11606-18064 GCA_002320775.1 Planctomycetes bacterium UBA1662 | reverse complement strand
CAACGAGCCCTTCAACGCCGAGTTTAAGAGACTCTCGACCCAGGCTCTTGAATCAGAAGACCAGAACAAGCGCACCGAGGCCATCCGCAGCCTGACCTATTTCGCCAAGAGCGAAGCCAAGGGTGTCTTTGAACAACTCCAGAAGGACCCCAATAAGAGGGTTCGGGACTACGCCGGCTGGGCTCTTCGAAATGACTCCAGGCGTCGCCGCTGAGAGCTGTCTTAACGTACCTTTTTCAGTCTCTTACCCTCGCCCTCTACCAGCGTAATCACAGGCTGCCGAGGGGTCCCGGAAAAGATCTCTGCTGCCCCTCCAGGCCAGTGCACCAGGATCTCATCGATGACGGCCTCCGGGACGAGACCAAACCGAGCTGATAATTCACACTGGGATGCCCAGCTCATTCCACTTTGAATATAGCGCTCCTGCCGCTGGCCGCCACAACTCACCGTGACCCTGGCGCCAATACCGGAACGATTGACCTTCCTTCCGCGCAGCCGCACCTCCAACCAGCTTCCGGCGCTGCGATTTTCGAGAACTGTCGGCCTCGCATCGATATTATTGACGACGATATCCGGATCTCCGTCTCCATCCAGATCGCCGCAAGCGGCTCCCCTGGATGAGCCTGACGTATCCCGACCTTCGGGAAGAACGCGGCGGCTCTCCTTGAAGATTCCCCTGCCCCCATTGAGAAACAGCTGGTTTCGCTGCCTGTAACCGACAGTCGAACGCAGGCCGTCCACCTGGGGAGCAACATGGCCGTTCGCCACGAAGAGATCGAGATCCCCATCGCCTTCCGCGTCAAAAAAGAAGGTTCCCCAGCCAAGATAAGGATAGCTGGCGCTCCCCAATCCGGCTGGAAAGGTCCCCTCGTCATAGAGGCCATCTTTTCCGGGCAGGTACAGGGTGTTCGTATCATCTTCAAAATGGGTCATAAAGACTGCCTCTCGCTGCAGGCCGGAGACATCTCCAGAGGCCAGCCCCATGCCGGCCTGGGCGATCCCATAGTCGTTGTAAGCCAGCCCGAGAAATAAAGCGGCCTCCTGGAAACTCCTGCCAGCCTTGTTCAGAAAACAGAAATTTTCCCGGGTATCGTTCGCGACAATGAGATCAGGGAGCCCATCTCGTCCGATGTCTACCACCAGGGTTCCCAGCCCATAGCTTGGCCTAACCGCATGAAGCCCCCACTCACGACTGACATCGCGAAACTTCCCCCCTCCCATGTTTTTCAGAAGAACATCCGCCTGTGCCTCCATCCCCCCAGGGCCGCAAAAAATCGAGAGTCCCTTGTATTCACACTCTTTCCGCCCGCTCCCTTCCGGACCAAGACGCAGATAGTTGGCGACATAGAGATCGACAAGCCCATCGGAGTCAAAATCCGCAAAGCTCGAGCTCGTACTCCAGGCAGAAACCTCAGTCCCCGAGTCGGTGAGACGACTGAAGCGCCCCCCTCCCAGGTTGCGATAGAGAGCATTCGGACCGCGGTTGGTCACGTAAAGATCCAGTCGGCCATCATTGTCGACATCCGCGACTGCCGCTCCGCTGCCCCAGCCGGGGTCCCCGGCCCGGGAAAGCGCTGTGATATCCGTAAATTTCCAGCCCCCATCATTTCGGTACAGCCCGTTCACCGTGCCCGCGCCCCCCCTAACGTCGTTTCCCGACCCCGCGTTGACAAGGTACACATCCAGGTCCCCATCCTGGTCACAGTCGAAAAGAGCGACGCCGCTACCGTTCACCTCATCAATCCGTTTTTTTTCGGGAGAGCCGCAGCGATGTAGAAATTCAATCCCCGACCGCTCAGTTACATCGACAAACTCCGGATCCCGGGCGCATAGCCGTGCGCTCAATCCGATGGCGCAAACAAGCAGTAAGAGTCTGCTGCAAAAAAACTGGGGGGTGTTCATCAAAGGGCTCTTGGACTGCACTTGTAGCCTGGGTGGTTGATGGTGGAAAATACCGGCAGTGAATTATTCCCCAAGCCGGGCATCAGGACAATACGAGTGCTCAAGTTACTTACGCTATCCTGCATCTACATCTGCTGCATCTGTCCGGCTATCCCTGCAGATGAACTGACGGACTACATGGCATCAGGACGCTTCGATAGAGCTCTCCGTCGGATCGATGTCCTTTTAGCTGAACCGGCAGACGATCGCCGGGAAAAACGTCAGCGCCTGCTCGAGCTGCGCGCGAAATGCCTGTTTGAGCTGGCAAACTACCCTGCCTGCGAAGAGACCCTCCTGGGGCTCCTCGATACCGGCACGCCAAAAAGGCTTCACAAGGCCGAGCTCCTGGCCCAGGTAGCCAGGCTTCGCTCCTTCCAGCACGATCATTCCCGGGCAAGCGAAACAATCGAGCGAGCTCTGGAACTCGCTGACAATCCGAATCTCCGCCGGGTCGCGATCTCGATAGCTCTGCGCGCGCGAAAGCATGAAGAGGCTCTCCCCCACATCAAGAAGGTCCTGGAAAAGCTTCCGAGAGATCCACGAGCGCATTACCAACTCGGCCTCATCCAGCAACGGCGAGGTGAATACCAGCTCTCCATTCCAGCCCTGAAGCGAGGCCTGGAGGTAGCCGCTCTAAAAAACGAGGCGAGCTTTGAACTGGCGATGGCGCTGCGAAAATCAGGCCGGCCGGATGAAGCCCTGGCTCTCCTCATCGATCTTCTGCAGGAGGACCCCACCATCGAGCACGCATGCTACCAGGCGGCCCGCTGCCTGCTGGAAATTGGGGGGGGTGGCCAGGCCAGGCTCGCCGCCTACCTGCTTGATTATCTCAAGGCCCTGAAGAAATCCAGAGGTCCCTCTTCAAGAGACCACCATCTCGTCGCAGCCGGCAAGGCCGCAGAGGCCTGGCTCTTGAGAGCAACGGCCAGGGAGGCCCTTGGCGATGATGCCGGAAGTCTCGTGAACCTGCGAAAAGCAGAGGGGCTCTCGCCCTTGTCGCCGGCTGTCATCCTGCAAGGGGCAGGATTCTTTCTTCGCAGGGGAATGCTGGAAGAATCAAGGAGGCGCCTTGCCCGCCTGGGACCTGCGGGTAAAGAATTAAAGAAATCTGTCAACGAACGCGCCCGGGCTCTCAACGAGTTGCAAAGCGGACCCTGGAAAACGGCCGCCATCCAATTGGCAACCTGTGAATGGGACGAGGCCGAGCGGCGCCTGGTGGAAGCTCTCGCGACAAGCCGACAGGCCGCCCCCGAAAGATCCGTCTCACTGGCGCGGCTGCTCCTGGCCAGGAACCCCGCTTCACAGCCCGCGCTGCTCTTCCTCACTGAACACACCACCTCGCCGCGGCTCGTGATCCCCCACCTCCACTACCTCGCCAGGCTCTGCGCGGCCGACCCGGAAAATACCCTGCGACGGAAAGAACTGGCGACCCTGCGCAAACTTCTGCTTGGCTCCTGAGCCCGGCCGAAGGCATTATGGTGGATTATCCAGGATCTTTAACCCGGGAGCCAACAGGTGAAATCAAGTCTCCACTTCTTGCTTGCCCAGGCGGAAAATACAAATCCGCCGTCCAATTGGGATCAGGCCATCGGCGTAGCTGTCCTTCTCGCCACCGCCCTCATCTCCTACTTTCTCATGCGCGCGATCATACTTCCCCTCATCAGCAGATGGGTCGCCGAGAGCAAGAACAAGATCGACGATATGCTCCTCGATCCCCAATTGCTGCACAGAGTCTGCCTCCTGGCGCCCTTCACTGTAATCTACCTGCTGGTTTCAGGAACCGCCTATGTCCCTGAAACCCTCTCCGGCTACCTCCCCGCGGTTTTCAGGAGTAACGACCTCGGCAGCACCTGGTGGGCCCCCCTGGAAAAGATCAACGAGGCCCTGATTGTGCTGCTCGTAACTCTCGCGGTCAGCGCAGCCATCAACGCCTTCAATTCGGTCTACCAGACCTTCGAGATCTCCAAACAGCGTCCGCTCAAAGGCTACCTCCAGATAGTAAAGCTTCTCGCCTTCGCCTTCGGCGCGGTCATTATCATCGCAATCCTGACAGGGCAGAGCGTCGGCTACTTTGTCACCGGACTCGGGGCCATGACCGCCGTCCTTCTGCTTGTCTTTAAGGACACCATTCTCTCGCTGGTGGCATCCATCCAATTGACCCAGAACGACATGGTGCGGGTCGGAGACTGGATTGAGATACCTGGAGCAGGAGTTGACGGCGATGTCATCGATGTCGCCCTGCATACCGTCAAGATCCAGAATTGGGATAAGACCATTGCCACGGTACCCACAGCGCAACTCATCCAGAAGTCATTCCGGAACTGGAGAGGAATGTCGGAGTCCGGAGGACGCAGGATCAAGCGTTCGCTCAGCATCGACATGTCGACGATCCGCTTCCTGGAGGAAGATGAGATCGAGCGGTTCTCCCGGTTCTCGCCTCTGAAGCAGTATATGGAATCAAAGATAGATGAGCTCGACAGCCACAATAAGGAAAACGACCCGGGGCCTGACCTCACCTGGGATCCTCGACGCCTGACGAACATCGGAACCCTCCGAGCCTACATAATCCAATACCTGAGAGGCAATAAGCGCCTTCACCAGGAGGGAATGACCCTGCTGGTACGCCAGCTCCAGCCCGGATCGCAGGGGCTTCCCATCGAGATCTATTGCTTCGCCAATGACACCGCCTGGGCAAACTACGAAGACATCCAGGCTGATATTTTTGACCACCTCCTGAGCAAGCTGCCTGAGTTCGGACTCAAGGTGTTCCAGGAGCCCAGCTCTTCAGACTTCAAGTCCCTTGCCGGATCCAGGGAATAGCTACCACATTCACGGCGGCGGCGGCCGCGGCAGACAGGATTCTTCAGCCCTATGAAACCACACCTCTTCATCCTGACGATCTCCCTTTGCTGCCCCCTGCCCGGCGGCGAGAAAGAAACGTTCAAGCAACCTGAGCTGATCATCGATGACCGATTCACCATCGAGCTGGCGGCCGCCCCGCCGCTTGTCAAACATCCGATGCTCGCCACCCTCGACCCGCAGGGACGCATGTTCATCTCCGAAAGCGATGGACAGAATCTGCAGAAAGCCGAACTGCTGAAGCAACGGCCTCGATTTGTCAGAATGCTTGAAGACACCGATCGAGATGGTGTCTTTGACAAGAGCACCATCTTTGCCGACAAGATGGTCATGCCGGAAGGAGCCCTCTGGCACCAGGGAGCTCTCTACATCATCTCATCTCCCTATCTCTGGCGCCTCGAGGACACCGATGGAGACGGGGTCGCCGACCGCCGCGACAAGATCATCGGCTATATGGAATTCGATGGCAGGGCCAACCAGCACGGTCCCTGGCTGGGGCCCAACGGCCTGCTCTACTTTACCGGCGGAATCTTCGGCTACGACCTTGTCGGAACCGATGGGATTCACGCCGCGAAGGGAACCTCGGCCGGAGTTTTCTCCTGCCGTACAGATGGCTCGGACATCCGGATCGTGTGCCACGCTGGAATCAACCCGGTCGAGCTGGCATTCACGCCCTGGGGCGACATGCTGGGAACCTGCGCGATCTTCGACAGCGTCGGGGGACGGCACGACTCGCTTTCTCATTGGATCCACGGCGGCCAATACGGCCCGAAGGACTATGGCTCCACCCGCGAAGGCGCTGCCAGCCTCAAGAGAACAGGCTACAGGCTGGGTACTGTCGTGCGCTGGGGGCAGGTCGCGCCGGCTGGACTTCTCCGCTACAGGGGAGAGCATCTCGGCAAAGAATACCGCGGTGACTATTTCAGCTGTCATTTCAACACTCACGCGGTTCACCGAAGCACCCTCTTATCGACCGGGTCGACCTTCGGAGCGCGAGACGAGGTCTTTCTCCGCTCCCCGAGCATCGATTTTCACCCGACGGATGTCATGGAGGACCATGATGGGAGCCTCCTGGTGATCGATACCGGCGGCTGGCTCAGCTGGGGTTGTCCGACCTCGAAGCTTGCCAAGCCCCAGATGCTTGGCTCGATCTACAGGATCCGCCGGAAGGAAGGAGCTACGACCGCGGACCCGCTGGGCGTAAAGGTCGACTGGAAGGGAGCATCCCATGCCGACCTGGCGCGGCTTCTCGCCGACCAGCGTCCCCTGATCCGTGACCGTGCTCGCGAAGCTCTCGCAGCCCGCGGACAGGAAGCCGGCCCGGCCGTCATCACATTCCTCGCAAAAAGTAAAACTCCAGAGGGCCGGGCTCGCGCAGTCTGGACCTTATCGAGAATAGGAGGTTCCAGGGCCCTCGCCGCTCTCAGGGGCGCTCTCAGCGACAGTCACCCGGGAGTCCGCCAGGCGGCGGCACGCAGTCTTGGAATGGCACGGGACAAGGACTCAGTGGAAGCTCTCTGCCGCATCGTCACGGAAGACACACAGGGCGCCAGGCGCTTTGCAGCCGAAGCGCTGGGAAGAATTGGAAGTCCAAAGGCCGTAAAATCAATTCTCCAAGCGATAGAAACAAGCTCCGATGATTACCTGGACCACGCGCT
>DCKY01000087.1:0-11232 GCA_002320775.1 Planctomycetes bacterium UBA1662 | reverse complement strand
CAAGGGGCTCGCGAGCCGGTCAGCCCAGGCGAAAAGGTTGAGCCTCATCTCGCTTGACCGGATGGGCTTCAAGCTCTCCATAGACCAGGTCCTTCCTCTGCTCGACACCAAGGATCCGGCGCTCAAGCGCGCCGCCATGGAGATCGCCGGACGACACCCCGATTGGGCAAAAAACATTTCATCGCTGATCGACACCTGGCTGCAAACGGAAAAGCCCGGCCAGGATGAACGAGCCATGCTCAGAGGCGCAGTCAAGGCCTTCAACTCCAATCCGGAGGTCCGCAGCGTGGTGGCCGCGCACCTTGAGGACGAGGCCGGCTCGGCTGAAAAGCTGTCGGCTCTGCTGGAGGCCGTCGCCCGTTGCGGAAGCGCGGGACTGCCTGCGGAATGGAAAAAAGGCTTCCGGGAAGTGCTGGATCGTAACAACGAAGCGCTCAGAAGCCAGGCGGTGGCAACCCTCCGTATTCTCGGTGAAACCGGCTTTCGGGAGAGACTCCTCAAGCTTGCCGGCACTGCGGAAACCCCCCAACATCTGAAAATCTCGGCCCTCGCCGCCGTCACAATTGACCGCGGAAAACTCACTGACGAAGCTGTCGGTCTGCTTCTTTCCCAACTCCAGCCCGACAGCAAGCCATCCCTGCGGCTGCAGGCCTCACGAGCCCTATCGGAAGCTGCCCTCAACACAAAGCAACTCACCCGGCTGGCCGACAGGCTGCCCGGCTGCGGCCCTCTGGAGCTTCCGCTGCTGGCTAACGCATTTGAGCGTCCCGGAACAGGCTTCTATGTAAACGTAGATGTCGACGTAAAGGACGAGGCGAGCGGCCGCGTCTCGGGGACCCACAAGGGGGCAGCCGCATCCCCAGGTGACCCGGGAGGTGACGGTGCGGCCTGGAATTCCTGGAACCCTCTCTCCGGAACAAGGCTCAGCGAATTGATCGACTCGATGGGCCGCGTCGTCCCCCGCCTTAGCGTCGGCAGCCCCACCGGCGCCAGCCTCACGGGTTTTGCCAGGGGGAGGACCAATCCCCTGCTGGTAGATTTTGTCTTCAACGGAAAGAAAGGCGGAGGAGGCCGCCATCAGGAATTCGTGACCGGCTTCGACCTTGGCGGCCTGGATCCTGCCGGGGTCTACAAGCTTGTATTCTATGGAACCTGGGAACCCCTTGGCGAAAAGAAGCAGGGCTCGGAGGTTCGGGTTCAGCACCTGGGCGGCTCCGGGAAGAAAGACATAGCCGGGCTGAAAACCGACCAGGAAGTTTTCTCCGAGGGCTTATCACACGCCCTCTTCGAGGGACTGCGGCCGCTCCCGGATGGACGGATCAGGGTCTCCTGGACAGCGGCCAAGGCGGACCGGAAAGAAAACCAGGGAGCCTTCAACGGCTTCACCCTCATCTCAAAAACCGCTGAAAAAGACCCTGCGATAGAGAGGCTCGGCGGAAAACTGCTCGCCTCGCTGCAGAAGTCCAAGGGTTTGACCGCGCTCCAGCCATCCCGGGTCGAACGGATTTTCCGGGGTTACCCCGGAAGTATTCGCCGGAAGTCCTCAGCCCTCATCGAAAGCATGACTGAAAATGACCGGGAAAAAGCCGGGCGAATCGAGGGGTTCCTCGCCCGCATGGAAGGCGCCAGCGTTGAAAAGGGCAGGGAGCTCTTCTTTGGTAAGAAGGCCGCCTGCTCCACCTGCCATAAGATAGAGGAACGCGGCGGAGACATTGGACCCGATCTCTCACGCATCGGGCAGATCCGCGGCTGGCGTGACCTGCTTGAATCCACCCTCTATCCAAGCTCGACCATCGTCAACAGCTTCGAAACCCACACCATAGTCACCCGCGACGGCCGTCCGCTCACCGGCATCATCCGCCACGAGACCATCGATACCGTCACGCTCGCGACTGCCCAGCTCGAGGAGATCTCGATCCCCCGCGCCAGCATAGTCCGCATGGAGCCCACTGCGGTATCCCTCATGCCCCAGGGCCTAGACAAGAACATCGGAGACGATGACTTTCCCCACATCATCGCCTTCCTCAAGAGCCTCCAATAGAACGCGGCGCCTGCCTAGGCGTAGAGCTGGATCGTCGGCTTGACGATGAGTTCGGGAACCGAGGCCCTCGCAGGGAGTTTCGCCACCGCCACCACCATGGCAGCGACATCCTCAGGCTGGAGGATACGGGCCTTGTGCTCATCGCTGACCTTCTGTGGGCGATTGTCGAGGATAGGAGTGTCCACCTCCCCAGGGTAGACATTGGTGATGCGGATACCATTATCACCCTCTTCGTAGCCCGCCCCGATACCAAGCGCCCGCTGTGCGAACTTGGACGCGCCGTAGGCGATTCCACCTAGCGGAATGGGTCTCTTCCCGGCGGTAGAGCAAATATTGACAATCAATCCATCCTGGCGCTCCCGCATTCCCGGCAACACAGCGTGCATACAGTTGAAGGGACCCGTGGCATTGACAGACAGAACACGGTCCCAGTCCTCAGGGGAGGTCTCGGCCATCGACCGCTCTCGAACATTGATCCCGGCGTTGATAACGATGATGTCGATCCCCCCCAGGGTCTCCTCTGCCCAGGAAAAGAACTCACCCGTGCTGTCACGGTCGGCTACATCGCAGGTCTTCGTCAGAACAGGAGTTTCTCCCGTATGCAGGGAGGCGGTCTCAGCCAGCGGCTCTTTCCTGCGACCGCAGATAGCCACATGGCTCCCCTCCGCGGCGAAGCCAAGAGCCACCCCGCGTCCAATTCCTGTTCCGCCACCGGTAACGACGACTCTCTTGTCTTTAAGATCCACTATAGAACCCTCTCTACTTGCTGATGCGGACGATCGCCGGCGCAACGGAACAGGAGCTAACCAACATCCCTCTCATACGACCGGAAGCTGTAAGCATACTGGTTTTTTTCATCCGGCTCATGGCATTCTTCTCCCGTGAGCCGAAAGCCTTCGAGTACATCCGGCGGCAAAGACACATCTCCCTCTACCTCCGCCCCCACCAGGGTTACGTAGAGCCTGCTGGATGCGGGCAGGGCGAGGGCGTAGATGGATGCTCCGCCGACTACGAAGACCTCGTCATCTCCAGCGGCGGCATCGAGAGCCGCCTGCAGCGACTGGACCACCAGGCAGCCCTCGGCCTCATAGCCGGCATCTCTCGTCAGCACGACACTGGTTCGCCCCGGTAACGGCCGGCCGATCGATTCCCAGGTCTTCCGGCCCATGATGATGTGATGCCCCATGGTCAGGGCTTTGAATCTCTGGAGATCAGCGGATAGCCGCCAGGGAAGATCACCATCCCTGCCAATCACATGATTCTCCGACATGGCCCAGATGCAGGACAGTTTCATACCGCGACCGGAGCCTTAATATGCGGATGCGGGTCGTAGTCCTCGAGTTGGAAATCTTCAAACCGGAAAGCGAAGATGTCATCTATCTCACTGTTCAATTTCATGCCCGGCAGCTCCCTCGGCTCCCGCGAGAGCTGCAACCTGGCCTGCTCGATATGGTTCGAGTAGAGGTGAACATCTCCAAAAGTGTGAACGAAATCGCCCGGCTCAAGCCCGGTAACCTGAGCCACCATCAGCAGGAGCAGCGAATAGCTGGCTATATTGAAGGGAACCCCCAGAAAGACATCAGCGCTTCTCTGGTAGAGCTGGCAGGAGAGCTTTCCTTCCGCCACATAAAACTGGTAGAGAAGGTGGCAGGGGGGAAGAGCCATGGACTCCAGCTCCCCGACATTCCAGGCGCTCACGATGAGTCGGCGTGAATCCGGGGTTTCCCTGATCTGCTCAATCAGCTGCGAAACCTGGTCAATAGTCCCTCCATCGGGAGTCCCCCAGGAACGCCACTGGTGTCCGTAGACCGGGCCGAGGTTACCTTCCTCATCAGCCCACTCATCCCAGATCCCGACACCGTTCTCCTTGAGATAGGCGGTGTTCGTATCCCCCTGGAGAAACCACAGCAGCTCGTGAATGATCGAGCGCAGATGCAGCTTCTTCGTGGTCAGGAGGGGAAAACCCTCGGCCAGATCGAAACGCAGCTGATGCCCGAAGACACTGGTGGTCCCGGTCCCGGTGCGGTCGCCCTTTTCGACGCCCTCATCAAAAATACGATTCAAAAGGTCCAGATACTGTCGCATCAATCAGTCTTGGCTCCCGATAATTTCCGACAGGATAACCGGATCCTCACCCCTTTGTTCAGCATATTCCTCCCGGGTCGGAAGCAGCCGTGTCTGAAGTTTTTCCTCGTGATGAAGAGCGATATCCTCAAGGCGATGCTCGACAAACGGATTCCGGAATCTCTCCAATACCTCGCCGGCGAAACCTTCCGCATCCTCCACGCGATCGCTAACCGTGGGTACTATCTCCTGAAAGAGAAGTTCGCGCAACCAGGAACCGATATCCGGATCTTCCACAGCTTCTCTCACCGTCTCAAATCCAGCCGGCAAAGCCTTTGCCACCAATGCCGTGTGCGCTCCGTTGAGGATTCTGACCTTGCGCAACGCGTACGGCGTAACATCATCGACTGGCAGAATAGCCGGATGGGAAAACAACTCGAGCGCACCATCCGCCTTCTCAATAGCGAAAAGAGCGAACGGCTCACAGGCCACCACCAGCGGATCATCATCGAGCAGTGGATGCTCCTCGGGCCTCCCGGTGACAATCCGGTCAACCAGGTTCTCGTGCCAGGAGCATTCCCTTGCGGCCCAGCGGAGAAAACCCGGAGCCGCCCCCCAGAGCTCGCCCAGCCCCAGCACTATTCCCCGCAGCCTGCTGGCGTTGTGTTCGATGAGCTCGCAGGGAAGAATTGTCAGCCCCGGCAGGCAGGCCTCAAAACGTGCCAGCAGCACCTGTAGAAGTTTGGCAGGAAAAGAATTCGGCGGAGAAGAGTCGGGACCATCTGACTCATCGACATCGTATCCCTTCTCGGTCGTATTCGATACCACGACCCGCAGCTCAGGCGAGCGTGCCAACTCAATCACCTCATCCCAGCTCTCCCCTGCAACCAGAGCCCTGCTGATGCTCTCAACCCGCCTGGCCTCATCCATCCTCTCACCAGCACAGATCCCGCGCAGAAGCACATGGTAAGCACAGCCGGCGGCGTTCAGCTCTTCAACACGGTTTCCCGAAGTCGACTGAACTACGACCACCTTCCCTGGGTCCTCACCCGCCTCGGCGGCCTCCTGCACGAAGAGATCAAAGAAGGCCCTGAGAAATTTCCCGGCTCCAAATTGAAGGATGGTCTCTTTCTGTCCGTTCATCATGCCTTTACCTCGGCCGCCTGCATCCACGGCCCCATGCCGCTCAGCCAGTCAAAAAGCGCATCACCGACTCCAGTGGGCCGCGCCGAAAAAAACGAAGCCAGGCGGTGGCGACAAGAAGAGACACCACCCAGACCGCGACAATCCATGACGCAGACTCCGTCAACTCCATACTACCCAATTTCCCCTCTTCGAGCTGGTCCCCGATGATAAAGAAAGAGACAAAGACATGGGAGATGTAGAGGGTCAGGGCCATGCGCCCGGCGCAGGCAAGAGGGTGGAGAATTTTTTTCATGCGGGCCGAACTGCAGACCAGGAAGCACAGCGCCACAACGCTGAAGGCCACGCCGCCGGCGGAGAGAACATAGAGCGGAGCAGGAGGAAGGCTCTCCGCCTTCACCAGTTCATGAAATTCCATGATAAATCCATCCAGGCGAGCGAGACCCGGTTTCTTCGCAAAGGCGCCATCCAGAAACCAGGAGAGGAGGTAGCTGCAGGCCGCAAGCTGCAGAGAGATCACCAGGACCCGCAGGCTCGTTCGGCGGTTTTCAAGATCCAGTCGCCCGACCCACATCCCGGCAAGAAGAAAGCCCAGCCAGGGAAGGAGAGGATGCCATCCGTTAAACACCAGGTTTTTGACCAGCTGCCAGGGTTCCCAGAAGTTCCTGTACTCGAGGGTGTCCAGGTCCCACTCATCCCAGAAGCCACCGGCGAGGTAGAGCATGGTGAAGCCGGCGACCGACCAGCCCGCGAGAACCCACAACCACCTCCCCGGCAGGGAGACAAAAGCCGCCGCAAAAAGAAAATAGAATCCATAGAAATGAAGGATGTCCCCAGGCCACAGCTCCACCCAGCCATAGCCCAGCGCCACCAGGAAGAGGGCCCGTTTGCAGAGGGTGAAACGAAAGGCGGCGAGACCGGCGTCTTTCTCCTTCGCCCGAGACGCCATCAGGGAGATCCCCGCCCCGGCGACGACCACGAAGAGCGCGGCCGCTCTTCCGGTGAAGGCGGCGGTAAGGCCATTCAGCCAATCCGGCCCGACTGGATCGAGACCAGACAGCAGGATCCTGTAGTTGACAACGACCATCCCCAGGAAAGCTAACCCCCGGGCAATATCATAGGCGTGAAGGCGCTCGGACGAGACCGCGGCGCCTTCCTTGGATCTATCCACCAGCTGCGGTCCCTCAGGCGATGAGCTGGTGAATCGGCTCGGCTCCCTCAACTCCAACGAGCTTCTGATCAAGGCCGTTGTAGAAGAAGCTCAGCCGGTTCGGATCAAGCCCCAGCTGCGTCAATATTGTCGCATGGAGGTTCTTGACGTCGAATCGGTCCTCGATAGCGTGGGCTCCAAGCTCATCAGTCTTTCCGACACTGACTCCGCCCTTGATCCCTCCACCGGCCATGAACATCGTGAAGCCGTAGGAGTTGTGGTCGCGACCGGTGCCTTTGCCATACTCAGCCGTTGGCTGGCGGCCGAACTCGCCGCCCCAGACGATCAGGGTCTCATCGAGCATCCCGCGCTGCTTGAGATCCTTGATCAATCCAGCGATGGGCTTGTCGGTATTGCCGGCATGGATTCCATGGTTACGCTCCAGGCTGCCATGGGCATCCCAATTGTCATCATTATGCGCACCGCCGGAGTAGACCTGGATAAAGCGAACGCCACGCTCGACAAGTCTCCGCGCCAGCAGGCACTTGCGACCGAAGTCATCCGTCCTGGACCCATCGATACCGTAGAGGTCTCGGGTCGCATCGGTCTCCTGGTCGAAATCAACCGCCTCAGGTGCGTGCTTCTGCATGTTGAAGGCGAGCTCATAGCTCGCGATCCTTGCCGCCAGATTTGAGTTGGTTGGATGCTGAGCATAATGCGCCGAGTTGATTTCATTGAGATTATCAAGCAGGCGCCGTTGAACATTCTTGGTCATCCCAGAGGGCATGGCGAGATCCAGGATCGGAGTTCCGGTAGCCTTGACAACAGTACCCTGGTAGGAGGCCGGCATATAACCGCTTGTCCAGTTCTTCGCGCCGCTGATGGGGCCGCCTTTCCTGCTGAGCATGACAACGAAGCCCGGCAGGTTCTGGTTCTCGCTGCCGAGACCGTAGGTCGCCCAGGTGCCGAGACAGGGGTTGCCACTGAGGACACGACCGGAGTTCATGTTCAGCAGCGCTGAACCGTGCAGCGGAGAGTCGGCGTACATCGAATGGATGAAGCCGATGTCATCGACACAGGTTCCCAGGTGGGGAAAAAGATCGGAGACCATCTTGCCGCATTTACCGTAGCGTTTGAATTTCCACTTGGGACCAACAACCCTCCCCTTGTTCTTTCGGCCTCCACGGCCAAAGGTCTTGACCTCGATAGTCTTTCCATCAAGAGGATAGAGATCCGGTTTGTAGTCGAAGGTGTCGACCTGGCTGGGACCGCCATACATGAAGAGGAAGATGACGTTCTTCGCTTTTGGTTTAAAGTGCGGCTGTTTGACCGAAAGAGGGTTCTCGAACTTGCTCACCCCATCGGCCGCCACCGTCTGGTCGGCAAAGAAGTTGCTGCCAAGCAGGCCCGCAAGGGCGGTACCCGTAAACCCACCACCGGTCTGCCAAAGAAATTCCCGGCGAGTCCGCCCACAGAATTGGTTTCCGCCGCCATGCCTGTTCATTGAATTGCTCATACTTATAGTTTCACTCCTCAGTCGAGGTATACGAATTCATTTAGATTGAGAGCCAGCAGGCAAAAATACTTGAATGCCTGCTCAGAAGTCAGCTTATCTTTCACCTGGAAGTCATTGATCAACTTGATGCATTTATCGACCTCGTTCTTCACCGGCTTCCGGCAGAAGACACGGTTGAGGGCCGCACTGATTTTGCCTCGGGCATCGTCACCGAATTCCTTCTGCAAATAGGCGGCGAACACACCAGCCTGGTCGTTGAGGAACTTGCTGTTCAGCATGGTCAGAGCCTGGGTTGGTACCGTTGTGGTGAACCGCGAGGCGCAGCTGGAGTCCGTATCCGCCAGATCATGGGTCGAGAGCATCGGAGGTATCAGGGAGCGTTTGATGAAGATATAAACGCTGCGCCGTCTCTGCTCCTCAGGCGAAGACTTCCGCCAGACACCGCCGGGGCGGGATGAGGTCTGCAGGACCTCGCGGGGCACCTCGGGATAAAAACTTGCCCCCAGGTATTTCGGGTTGAGCGTCCCATTCACCTTGAGAATCGAGTCCCGAATCTCCTCGGCCGACAATCTCCGCATATTGAAGCGCCAGAAGAGATTATTAGCGGGGTCCGCGGCCAGGGCCTTCGGCACCGACTTCGAAGACATCATGTAGGCATTGGATGTCATCAGCAGCTTGTGGAAGGTTTTCAGCTTCCAGCCGCGGTTAACCATCTCAACGGCCAACCAGTCAAGAAGCTCCGGGTGAGTCGGCAGCTGGCCCAACTTTCCAAAGTCGCTCGGAGTAGGACAGATCCCCCTGCCAAAGTGGAACTGCCAGAGCCGGTTGGCGATCGCTCGAGAGCTCGTCGGATTGTCTTTACTGACCAGCCACTCGGCCAGGGCCCTTCTCTTGCCCGAGGTCTGCGAGTTCGGTCTCTGGGTTATTCGCGGCGCGACCGAGGTTAAAACTTCCGGGAAGCCGGGCTCAACCTTCTTACCCTGGATGTGAGGATTTCCCCTGAGCAGGATATGGGTAGGAGACCTCCCCTTCTCGGCAACGGCCATGGTGTCGTAGCTGGTAGACTTGGTCGTCTGTACAACCCCGCGGGCCTTGCTGTCCTGGAGCTTCGCCCGAAGCTCGTCATAGAGCTTCCTGTTCGCGCCGCCGATCAGCTCCTCTCCACGTCGCTTGATGAGCGAGGCGATATCTTCACCGGTGAACTTCCCGGCCCGCAGACCCACATCGATATACTGTCCGCCGCCGGTCTGCTTGCAATGAACAGCGATGGTGTTCAGGCCGACCCCGAGAGCCTTAACAGCCGCCTGGGGAAGGCTGAAAGAAATGTAGTCCTTCCTCTGACCGGAGAGCTTCTTGACCAGGGCTCCGTTGATATACACCTCGGCATCTTCGTCGTGGCAGATATCGAGAAATAGTGTTCCCGGCAGGCGATCGAGAGTGAACTCTTTACGCAGCCAGATACCAGGAGTCTTCCACTCGGTCCGCACCACCGCTCCCGGCGTGCCGTTGGTGCCAAAGCCGCCGGGGCCTTTTTTCCACCCCTTGGTCTTGTACCCGGGCCGTGCCCAGCCGCCAGCGGGCTTCTTGAGAGTATAGGACCAGCGCTGGGCATCTTTTTTCGACGTGCCAATGATGGTCGATTCCTGCGCCTTGGTCAGCGTGAGCCCGCGATCGGTAAAGCCGGGGCCCGACCACAGAACTGAAAGACGGGGCTCTTCGTAAGCGTTGAAATATTCGAGGCGAACGTCCCTGAGCCCGGCCTTCAAATCAGCCGCTGCATCTCCGGAATGCGAGCCTGCCCCGTCAGCCTCGAAGACCTTCTTGCCGCCAACCAGGAGACGGAGGCCCGCTGTTGAAGCCAACTTAAAGGAGTATTTTCCATCGGCGGGAACCCGCAGTTTACCTTCAAAAACCAACCCGATAGCGTGCTTACGCGAAGCCGGCCTCAGCGAAAGAAATCCATCAGCCAGCTTTCCCTCGGCCTCATGCTTGATGAGGTCAAAATCCGGAAGCTTTTTCCAGGTGTCCCGATAGAACTTGAAGGAGAGCTCGACGAGATCAGGCACCCGCACGCCCGCGGCCGTCTTGAGGCCATCCTTTTTCATGAGGGCCAGCTTGAAATTCTCTTCAATCTGGAAGATCTGGTTGTAGAGCCCGTTTTCGACAGCCTCTTTTTTCGCCAGCTCAGCCTTGAGCTTCTCGCTCTCGACATTGTCCATGACCTTGCGCGTCGAGCGGTCGTTCATATTGGTCACATCCTGGAAGAATGCGAGCAGGCGGTAATAGTCCGCCTGCGGAATCGGGTCCTTCTTGTGGTCATGGCAGCGGGCACAACCAACCGTCATGCCCATGACCACCTGGGTGGTCGTCGACAGCACACCGTCAAGCACATCATATTTGGCCAGCAACCTGTCGGCTGGCTCATCATTCCAGATTCCAAGACGATAAAAACCGGTGGCTGAGATGCTGTCCGCATCTACATTGTCCAGCTCATCACCGGCGAGCTGCTCCATAACGAAACGGTCGTAGGGCTTGTCCTCGTTAAAAGACTTGATGACGTAGTCCCGGTATCTCCAGGCATGCGCCTTATTGTTGTCGCGCTCATAGCCATGGGTCTCCGCGAACCGTACCAGGTCAAGCCAGTGCCTAGCCCATTTTTCACCGTAGTGCCTGGACTCGAGCAGCCTGTCGATCAGGTTCTCCCATGCGTCGGGCGACTTGTCATCCTGGAACGCCTTGACCTCGGCGGGGGTCGGCGGCAATCCAATCAGGTTAAAATAGGCTCTGCGGGCCAGGGTCTCCTTACTCGCCGGAGGCGCGGGACTGAGCCCCTGCTTCTCCAGCTTCGAGAGAATGAACGCGTCGATCGGGTTCTTAACCCAGCTGCGGTTCTTGACCGCCGGGACCACTGGCTTCGCTATCTTTTTCCAGGCCCACCAGGAACGATCCTCTGCTGTAATTCCGAAGGGAGCCTTTTCCTCCGTCTCACCTACGGCCGGCCCCTTCCCCGGAGTCCAGGGAAGCCCCATCTTCACCCAGCGGGTGAGCAGATCGATCTCGGCCTGGGGAAGCTTCCCCTTAGGAGGCATCTGGTGCTCGTCATCCTTGTAGGAAATCATCTTGAGGATCAGGCTGTTATCCGGATTTTCAAGATGAACGGCGGGACCAATGACTCCACCCTTCAGCACGCTGGCGCGTGAGATCAGGCGCAGGCTGCCTTTTACCTTCTTGCGATCCCCATGGCACTTATAACAGCGATTCTCGAGAACCGGCTGAACTTCCTTCTCAAAAAAACCGATCTGCTCGGGCGTAAACTTG
>DCKY01000117.1:583-8301 GCA_002320775.1 Planctomycetes bacterium UBA1662 | reverse complement strand
GGGCTTAACCTTGCCCGGCTTCCTGCAGGCTGAACAAACCTCGGCTCCAGGCGCCCCGGCCAAGTCCTGTATCTTCATTCATCAGTATGGCGGATTGAGCCAGCTTGATTCCTGGGACATGAAACCTGGTGGGCCCAGGGAGATTCGCGGCCCGTATAAGCCGGTCAGGACCGCCACGCCTGGATTCCAGGTTTGTGAGCTGATGCCGCGCCTGGCCAGACTGTCGGAGCAATACGCGGTCATCCGTTCGATGACACATAAGGAGGCGGAGCATAAGAGAGCCAACTCGATGTTGCTGGCTGGCCGTGAGCAGCCCGCGGCGGATGACCCGTCCTTTGGCGCTATGGTCACCAAGTTGCGCCCCTCCAGCGCAAGCATTCCCGACCACGTATGGCTGCAGAAATTTGGCGGTGGAGCCGCCCCTCCTGATCACACCTACCTGACAGGCGGAAGGCTGGGCATGGCCTATGCCCCGATGTTGATTGGTGAGAAGCATGATGACAACCCCGCCTCCCCTGGCTTTCGCGTCCGCGCGTTTGACGCGCCAGGAGATGTGACGAAAGAGCAGCTTCAAAAGCGGCGGGATTTGTTGAAATCAGCCCAGAAGCTCTCGCCGGTGGAAAGTACATCTGAATTTGAATCATTCGAAACCCACCAGAGACGGTCCTTTGACTTGCTCTTCGGGGAGGCGGCCGGGAAGGCCTTTCAAATTGAGAAGGAAGACGCGAAGGTCAGGGACAGTTACGGCAGGAACCCCCTGGGGCAGAACCTGTTGCTCGCCCGGCGACTCATCGAATCGGGTGTGAGGCTGGTCAATGTCGCTGCGTGGGCAGGACTCGGACCCGGCGAGAAATTCGTGAGTGTTGAAACCTGGGACATGCACGGCAACGCCGATGTGGGTATTTTTGAAAATGGCTGGAACGGCTTGCCTTTCGCTTTGCCTCGTACCGACCAGGCGGTAGCCACCTTACTCGAGGACCTCGAGGATCGCGGATTGCTCGATACCACCCTGGTCGTATTGGTGGGTGAATTTGGCCGTACCCCCAAGATCAGCAAGGGCGCCAAGCGCATCGGCCGCAATCATTGGCCGAACTGCTATTCTGCGATGCTTGCCGGCGCGGGGATCCGGGGTGGTAGCGTTTATGGAGAGTCAGACAAACAGGCGGCCTACGTAAAATCCAGCCCGGTAAGCCTGGAGGATTTCACCGCAACCCTCTTCGCCGCGATGAATATCAACCCTGCCACTCCCCTTGGGCGGGACGGCTTTACGGCTCCAGCCAGCACTGGAAATCCAATTCAGGAATTGTTTTAGGCGACAGCTTTATATTTACGACTAGATCTCTGGGGCTCCCGGCATGAAACTCCTCTTTGCTTCGCTCATCTTGATATCTGCCTCCAGCTTAAGGGCGGATGATTTTTTCGAGTTGAAGATCGAGCCGCTGTTGCGGGCACGGTGTTTTGAGTGTCATTCGCACGGGGGGAAGATGAAGGCGGGCCTGGCACTGGATGCGCGCAGCGGCTGGGAACAAGGTGGCGACTCGGGGCCGGCCATTGTTCCCGGCAAGCCGGAGCGGAGTTTGCTGATCAAGATGGTGCGGTGGCAGGACAAAGAGCACCAGATGCCGCCAAAGAAAAAGTTGCCTGCTGCCGAAATCGCGTTGCTGGAGGAATGGGTGGAACGCGGCGCGCCGGATCCACGTAAGCTGGGCGCGCCCCAGGCCAAGCCGCTTGATTGGTGGTCTCTCAAGCCGCTGAAGCAACCCGAAGTGCCGCCCGGCGCGCACCCGGTAGATGCCTTTATTCGCGCCAGGCTGAATGAGCAGGGACTGAAGCCGGCGCAGGAGGCAGATCGCCGCACCTTGATTCGACGACTGTATCTGAACCTGCACGGCTTGTTGCCCATGCCGAAGGATGTGGAGACTTTTATAAGCGATCCCGATCCGCAGGCCTACGAAAGGCTGGTTGATCGATTACTGCTCTCACCCCGTTACGGCGAACGATGGGCCCGGCATTGGCTCGATACGGTTCACTTTGCCGATACCCATGGCTGTGAACACGATAAGGAACGTCCAAATGCCTGGCGCTTTCGTGACTATGTGATCGACCGTCTCAATAAGGACGTCTCCTGGGCCCGGTTCATTCGCGAACAGCTGGCGGTGGATGTGTTTTATCCGGAGGAGTCGCAGCTTATACCAGCACTCGGTTTCATTGGCGCGGGTCCGCTGGAGCTGAGTCGGAAGACGACTGCCCCGGTGACCTTTTCCTATCTGGACCGGGATAACATGGTCACCCAGACAATGGCCGCCTTCGCCAGTGCCACGGCAAACTGCGCCCGCTGTCATGCCCACAAGTTCGACCCCATCACCCAGGAAGACTACTATGCCCTGCAGGCGGTCTTTGCCGGCGTGGACAAAGCGGAAGCAACCTTCGACCTGGAGAAGAGTGCTGGCGCGGAGCGCAAAGCGATGACCGCACTCCTGCAGGCTGTTGAGAAAGGTGAGCAGGACCTTTTGCTGGCGGCGGACACACAAGCCATGAGCAAAGCCTGGTGGGCCGGTCGGAAGGCAGCGAAGATCGCCGCCTGGCATCCGCTCAAGCCGGGAGACCTTGTGTCTGCCAGGCAGGGTACAAGCTTGACCGCTCTTGGGGACGGCTCCGTTCTTGCTGGGGGCCAGGTGCCCCTGACCGATGTCTATACCATCACGGCTGAAACATCTCTTCAATCCTTGACGGCGATTCGCCTGGATGTCCTGCCTCACGACTCTCTCCCGATGAAAGGGCCCGGGCGCGCGGGGAATGGAAATTTTCATCTCAACGAGTTCGAATGCGAGCTTCTCAGCCCGGGCCGGAAGGACGCAATAAAGCTCAGCTTCGGCTCGGCCAGCGCTGACTATGAACAGTGGGGTTCCTGGACGGCTGCCGCGGCGCTAGACGGCAAGCCAAGAACGGCCTGGGCGATCCACCCCAAAGTGGGTCAGCCGCACCATGCGGTCTTCGTATTAAAGGAGCCGATGGAACTGGCCGCGGGGTCACGTCTGAAAGTAACACTCAAGCAGATCCATGGTGGTGCGCACATCATCGGGCGCTTCAAATTGTCTGTCTCTGATGGACCCCAGGATCGTGTTGTTATCGTTCCTGCGGATGTACTGGCGGCGTGGAAGGTGCCGGAAGAGGAACGCAGCGAGAATCAGCAACTCGCGCTGATTGGGCATGCGGTTAAGCACGTGGCGAAAGAGAAGCTGGCGGCCTTGCCGCCACAGGTCCAGGTTTTCGCCGTCAGTAAAAAAGCCAAGGTTCTGCCGGTAAACTTTCTCAAGCGGGGTAACATCCATAAGCCTGAACAGCTGGCCCAGCCCGGGGCCTTGTCCCTGGTGTCCCCACTGAAAGGTCGCTTCAAGCTCACTGATCCCGGCAATGAAGCTTCACGCCGGGCAGCGCTTGCCGAGTGGCTGGCGTCGCGGGAGAATCCGCTCACCTGGCGGAGTATCGTTAACCGCGTCTGGCACTATCACTTTGGCCGCGGAATTTGCGACACTCCTAATGACCTTGGGCGCATGGGTGGCAAGCCCTCTCACCCGGAGTTGCTGGACTGGCTCGCGGCCTGGTTTCGTGACGAGGCAAAAGGATCCTTGAAAGCACTCCATCGCCTCATCCTGACCAGCCAGGCCTACCGGCAACAATCGACCATTCGCCAGGCGGCGGCGACTGTAGATGGAGACAATCGTCTGCTGTGGCGAATGAATCGCTTGCGGCTCGATGCAGAGCAGTATCGCGACTCGCTGCGCCAGGTCTCCGGCCGACTCGACCTGTCCATGGGCGGGCCGGGGGTAAAGCAGTTCATCCAGAAAAAAGGCGTTCATGATACGCCCGTTCTCGACTACAAGGCCTACGATTGGAATCGGCCGGATGCGATGCGTCGCAGTATCTATCGTATCGTCTGGCGTGGTATCCCAGATCCCTTCATGGAGGCCATGGACTTTCCCAACCTGGGGCTGTTGGCGCCCCGGCGCGGACAGACGGTTTCACCTCTGCAGTCCCTGGTGCTGTTCAACCATGACTTTGTGCTTTGCCACAGCAAGCACCTGGCAGCCGCAGTGCAGCAACCGGAGTCCAGGAGTCCCCTGGCCTGGAGCGACTGGCAGCAAGTCGGTCCCTTCAGGGGAGGAGACTTCAATGTTCTTCATGCGAAAGCCTTTCCGCCTGAAGAGGGCATTGACTTCAAGGCTGAATACGCAGGGTTACGCTGGCAGCCTTCAAAGCTGAAGGACGGTTCCCCTTTGGCATTGGAGGGTATCAACAGCGCCTTCTATTTTCATCGCTCGGTGAAAGCCGCGCAGTCGATGGCCGTCGCGGTGTCACTCGGCAGTGACGACAGTGTCCGGGTCTGGCTGAATGGGAAATCTATCCATGAGCACAAGATCGAGCGAGGCCTGGCTCCTGACCAGGAGAAGCTGACAGTCAGGCTGAGGCGGGGCAGCAATGACCTGTTGATCAAGGTCGTCAACGGAGCCGGACCTGGCGGCATCTACTTTAACAAAGGTACCGGGGAATCAAGTGGTCGAGATCTTCCGGTGACCGCGGAGTCTGTGGTCGAAGTGTGCCGTCTGGTTTACCAGCGAACGCCGACCCCTGAGGAGCAGTCGGAGCTTCTCGGGTACGCTGCCGCCCACGGTCTCGCGGCGATGTGCCGCCTGCTTTTTAACAGTAACGAATTCCTGTTTGTGGAGTGAGGCCCATGGAGTCGCAAGCCAACCAGTCACGGCGCAATTTTCTCGCAACAGCAGGAGGCGGTTTCGGCAGCCTGGCTCTTGGTGATCTCATCGCGAATGAAGGCTTGACTCCCAGGCCGGAATTCAATGGCGGGATCCATCACCCGGCCAAGGTGAAGCGGGTGATTCAACTTTTCATGACTGGTGGTGCCAGTCCAATGGACACCTTTGATTACAAGCCGGCCCTTGAGAAGCTCCACGGCCAGAAGCTCGGCCCAAAGAAGAAGCCGGAAGGTTTTACCGCCCTGCCAGGGGCGATCCTGAAGAGCCCCTTCGAATTCAAGCAGTACGGCGAAAGTGGGCGCTGGGTAAGCTCGGTCTTTCCACACCAGGCGCAGCTGGTGGATGAATTGACCTTTCTCATGGCCATGTCCTCTAAGACGAGTGTTCACGGTCCGGGGACCTTGATGATGAACACGGGTTTCGTTCTCACGGGGTTCCCCTGTATGGGGTCCTGGGTTTCCTACGCCTTGGGGTCGCTTCGTGATAATCTTCCAACCTTTGTCGTCATGCCGGATCCTAAAGGGCTGCCCTACAATCAGAAGGCGGCCTTTTCTGCAGGCTTTCTGCCGGCTCAGCACCAGGGAACCGTCATCAAGGCGGGCGCCAATCACCCTGTTCCCAACATTCGTCCGGACAAGCGCTTCGGCTTTGCCGGCAATCAAGCAGATACCGAGGGCCTCGCACTTTTGCAGAAGCTCAACCGGCGCCATGCCCAATCCGACCCTGCTGATTCCCGGCTCGAAGGGCGGATCAAGTCCTATGAGCTGGCGGCCAGGATGCAGTTGGCAGCGCCGGAGGCCTTCGACCTGTCCAGGGAAAGCGCAACCACCAGGAAGGCTTACGGGCTCGACAAGAAGATCACCGAGGACTTTGCCCGCCGCTGCATTCTGGCGCGCCGGTTAATTGAGCGGGGTACACGCTTTGTGCAGTTGTGGAGCGGCCCGGACGGACCGACAAACAATTGGGACAACCACGGCAGTATTACCAAGGAGTTGCCGCCCATGGCTGCCAGCGTCGATCAACCCATCGCCGCCTTGATCCGAGATCTCAAGGCCCGGGGCCTGTTCGAAGACACCCTCCTGATCTGGACAACTGAATTCGGGAGGACCCCTTTTGCTCAAGGTGGAGATGGACGGGACCACAATGGCGGGACCTTCGTAACCTGGTTAGCAGGGGCCGGGGTTAAGCCTGGAGTGTCTTATGGCCGCAGCGACGACTGGGGATACAAGACTGCCGAAGGCAGGACTTACTGCTACGATTTCCACGCGACCATCCTGTACTTGATGGGTATTGACCACGAAAAGCTCACCATCCGCCAAAACGGCATCGACCGCAGGCTCACTGATGTCCACGGGCATGTGGTAAAGGAAATCCTGGCCTGACCAGGGCTGGTTCAGGACGGGATGTGTTTTGGGAATCGAACCCAGGGGACATTGAGCTCCTGTTTTCAGTCGTCTTTGCCGGCTGCTGAGGCCATCGCCCAGCCGTGGCCGGGGGGGATGTTGGGTCCGCTGCGGCGAACTTCAGGAACCTTGCCCAGGGGGACAAGCGTTTTTGTCCAGGCGGTGTGCCGGGCGGACAGTTGCCTGACGATGTCCGGATGCTTCGAGGCGATGTTTTTTTCTTCCCGGGGGTCTGACTTGAGATCAAACAGCTGCCAGGGGTCTTTTTTGTACTTCTTGTAGAGCCGCCAATCCTGCCAGCGAACGGCGATCAGGTGTCTGCGAACCGCGTCATCCGGCTGGTTGTTGAGCCAGAACAGGTACTCGTGCGCGGGGCCGCTGCGCTCGCCTTTCAGGTAGGGGAACAGGTCGACTCCATCGCAGTGTTTGGGAATCTTCTGCCCGCTGAGTGCTGCGATCGTTGAGTAGAAGTCGAAGTTTGCCACCAGGCCGTTGTACTGTTTTCCTGAGGGTAGAGCGCCTGGCATGGAGAAGATCGTCGGCACGCGAACCCAGCCTTCCTTCTGGGTTCCCCCTCCCTTGCCTCCGGTGTAGGGAGTCGAGCTGCCGCCCTCGCCGCTGTTGGCTCCATTGTCGCTTGAGAAGATGACCAGGGTGTTGCGGCGCAGCTTGTGTTTCTCCAGGGCCTGCAGGAGCTTGCCGACCTGGTCATCGACGGAGACGATCGCGCCGGCCAGCTTCCGTCGCTTGCCCTTGGCCCGGGTTCTTTTAGTCAGGCGCTCTGGGGCTTCGGTGTTGAAGGAGTGGACAGCTTCCGGTGACCAGTAGAGAAAGAAGGGCCTGCTCTTGTTGCGGCCGACGAAATCGACCATCGAATCGCCATCGTAGTCGGTGAGCCAGGTGGTCTTGCCCTCTTCATCGACGCAGTAATATTTTGATTTGCCGCCCTTCTTGGCAAGCTGCTTGCGCAATGAGACCGGCAGGTCGGCCAGCTCTTTCTTGCTGTACTTTTTCCTGGGAGGGTTCCTGGCGACGCTGGTGAACCCGATATTCAGGGGCCCTTGTTTCTTCGTGCCGATGTCCCACTTGCCGATGTGCCCGGTCGCATAGCCGTGACCACTGAGGAACCGGGCCAGGTTAGGGCGGTCCTCCGGGATCGGGAGTCCGCGGGACATACCGTATTTCCCGAACCGCTGGGCGTACTGCCCCATCACCAGGCTGCAGCGACTCGGACAGCAGGGCGGATTGGTGATGTAGGAAGCCTTGCACTGGACGCCTTCTGCGGCCAGGCGGTCGATGTTGGGGGTCGGGATGTCCTTGCTGCCGTAGACGCCGAGGTCTCCGTAGCCCAGGTCGTCGATGTAGATGAGCACTACGTTCGGCTTTTCTTCTGCCGAAAGGAGTGGGGCGATGAACAGGATGCTGAAGGCGAGTAGTTTCTTCATTTTGCGGCCCTGCTCGGATGGATGGCGCTCATCAGGCGGTGTATGGTTTCAAAGATGGGCTTGTCCTTCCGAGCCACCTTTTTCACCGCGGCAAAAGT
>DCKY01000117.1:0-191 GCA_002320775.1 Planctomycetes bacterium UBA1662 | reverse complement strand
TCCGGGCAGGAGTCAGCGAGCGCCTTCTCCAGGGTCTTGAGCGCGGGCCTGGCCTTGTCTTCGAGAAGAAAAAGCCCGCAGGTGGCCCAGTAGCGCATGCCTTCGTCCGGATCTTTCATGGCCTTGACCAGGGCGTCGAGATGGGCCGGGTTCCGGGACAGGGCCAGGTCTGAGAAGTCGAGGTACTTCTC
>DCKY01000026.1:6463-9883 GCA_002320775.1 Planctomycetes bacterium UBA1662 | reverse complement strand
GCCGCTATTGACGCGCTATTGACGCGTAAATACCCCCTGCGCCCCAAGCCAGGCTGCAGTCCATACCGTTCTTGTCTGGACTGGGGGGGCTGGCGTAAAATTGGGGTATAACTTCACTATATTAACGAGGGTGTTTCATGAGCAGGACGGTCTTCTTTTTTGTAGCCGCTTTGTCGCTAAGTTGTTGGTTGCCCGCTGCCCGGGTCCTTGCCCAGGATGCGGATGATGCGGTCGTCAATACGAGCACAACGGGGGGTGACATCTGGACAGGCGGCGATGATTTTAATTTTGATTACGCTGAATTGTCCGGTGACTTCGATGTGTCGGTCGAGATTTTTAATTACACCCATTCGACCGGGGCGGGCCGTTGGGGCAAGCTCGGTCTGATGGCCCGGCGGGAGCTGACCCGCGACTCAGAGTTTGTCATGACCCAGATCCACGGCCCGAGCAATGAAGACGAGTCGCGCCAGGCCGGCCGCCGTGAGCACGGCGTCGCCGGTGGCGGCATGTACGAGATCCTCATGGCCGGCGCGGGCCCGCGCCCCATGGTGTTTCGCCTGACCAGGCGCGGAAACGAGTTCCAGTCCTGGTGGGCCGGCGCTCTTCCCGATGATCCGTACGATGACGCTGAGTGGACTCCGGGCCATCTCGAGTTTCGCGACACGATGCCCGAGAGCGTCTATGTCGGCTTCGCCAACTCAGAACACAACTCCGATGGATTTGCGGCTCAATCGATCAGCTACTATTCCCTCGCTGATGATTTCAACGACATCAATGGTGAGGTTATCGGCAACGATGCCGGCGGCGGGTCTGAAACCCTGTTGCCCGGCGATGGGCCGGGTAAAGGATGGAACCCCTGCGGCAACGATGATTTTGATGAGCGAGATGGCCTGGTGCCGGATTTCGACAGGGGCAATGTCACCAATATCTCCACGGGGGGCGGTGATATCTGGACAAGCGGCGATGACTTCAGCTTCGACTACGCCGAGCTTACGGGGGATTTCGATGTAGCCATCGGACTCGTCGAGTATTCGCATGAAAACGGCGTTGGCCGCTGGGGAAAGATGGGCCTGATGGCTCGGCGTGAGCTGACCCGCGACTCGGAATTCATCATGACTCAATTTCACGGCCCCAGTGACGAAGACCAGGCGAGGACGGCCGGCCGTCGAATTCACGGACAGGCCGGCGGTGAAGGGAATATGTATGAGACAATCCTGCCTGGAGGCTCCGGGCCTAGGCCGGTGGCGACGCGCCTGACTCGCCGGGGCAACGTCTTCCAGTCCTGGTGGGCGGCGGAAATTCCGGATGATCCCTACGACGATGCATCCTGGGTCTGTGGGCCAAGGGATGCTCGCGACACGATGCCGGAAACCATCTTCGTCGGGTTTGCCAATTCTGAAAAAGATGAAAACGGCCCGGAGATCCAGACGGTCGTCTATACGTCCTTCAATGATGATTTCAACGAGGTGAACGGGGCTTTTGTGGGCACCGATCTTGGCGGCGGCTCCGTTACCCTTATGCCTGGCGATGAACCCATCGACCCGGGCGGCGGCAATCCGGGCGGCGTTGATGGTGAGCCGGACTTTGACAGGGGAATTGTAAGCAATACCAGCACGACAGGCGGTGATATCTGGACAGGCGGAGATGACTTCACCTTCGATTACACCGAATTTACCGGCGATTTCGATGTGGCTATGGAGATCCTCGAATACAGCCATGATACCGGCGCCGGCCGCTGGGGAAAGATGGGCCTGATGGCCCGGCGGGAGCTGACCCGTGACTCGGAATTCGTCATGACCCAATTTCACGGCCCGGTCAATGATGACATTGCGCGGCAGGCCGGACGACGCCTGCATGGCAACGCCGGTGGGGGTATGTACGAAATACTCATGGCCGGGGATCCCGGGGCCCGTCCCGCGGTGATTCGCCTGACCCGAAGAGGAGACGATTTCCAGTCCTGGTGGTCCGATGAGGTGCCTGATGATCCTTTCGATGATGCCGGCTGGATCGCGGGACCCCGTGAGGTGCGGGCTACGATGCCGGAAACCATTTTTGTCGGCTTTGCGAACTCAGAACACAATTCCGATGGCGCCATAGCCCAGACGGTGGTCTACAACTCCTTCAACGATGATTTCAACGAGATCAATGGCGCGGTCGTGGGTAATGATTGGGGCGGCGGGTCGGTCACCCTGATAGATGGGGAACCTGCCGGCGGCGGTGATCCAGACGGCGGTGATCCGGGCGGCGGGGGCCCGGTCGGTGAACCCTGTTTCGAACGTGGTGAGGTTATCAATACCAGCTCCACGGGCGGAGATATCTGGACAGGCGGAGACGATTTCAACTTCGACTATACTGAACTCGGCGGGGACTTTGATGTCGCGGTAGGAATCCTCGACTATTTCCACGATACCGGCGCCGGCCGCTGGGGGAAGATGGGCCTGATGGCCCGGCGGGAACTGACCCGCGATTCCGAATTCGTCATGACCCAGATCCACGGGCCCGCCAACGATGATGTGTCCCGCCAGGCCGGTCGCCGTGAGCACGGCGTCGCCGGCGGCGGCATGTACGAGACCCTCATGAACGGCGCGGGACCGCGCCCGGCTGCGATCCGGCTGACCAGGCGGGGCAACGTTTTCCAGTCCTGGTGGGCCGCTGAGCTTCCCGACGATCCTTACGATGATGCTTCCTGGGTTGCGGGGGCGTTGGAAAACAGACCTACGATGCCTGAGTTCGTCTTCGTCGGTTTCGCCAACAGCGACCACAACTCAGATGGAGCGATCCCGCAAACGGTGGTCTACACATCGGTTAACGATGATTTCAACGACATCAACGGGGAGGTCATAGGGAACGATGCCGGGGGGGTGTCGGAAACCCTGATGCCAGATCTCGGGCCGGACCCGTGCGCAGGTGATCCTGAAGATGAGATCTGCGACAACGGCGAAGATGATGACGGAGATGGTCTTACCGATTGCGAAGATACCGACTGCGCTGAGGTTGCCAATTGCCAGCCGGCCATCGAGATCTGCGATAACGGAATCGATGACGATGGAGATGGGAACGCCGACTGTGATGATGATGACTGTTCAGATGAGGCTGCCTGCAAGGCTCCTGCGGGGGAGCGCTTTGTGCGAGGGGATTCCAACTCCGATGGCAGCGTGAACCTTACCGATGGCGTCATACCGCTGCTCTTTCTTTTCAGCGGCGGCCCGCCCCCGGTCTGCGCCGATGCCGCGGACACGAACGATACCGGAGGAATCGAGATCACCGATTCCATCATCATTTTCAGCTGGCTCTTTGCCGGCGGCGCGCCCCCGGCTCCACCGGCTCCTGAGAGTCCAGGTTATTCGTTCGCCGAGTGCGGCATAGATCCAACCGAGGACGGAATCGGCTGCGGAGTTACCGCGGCTGTCTGCCAATAGC
>DCKY01000026.1:0-6076 GCA_002320775.1 Planctomycetes bacterium UBA1662 | reverse complement strand
GATGATCTCAATCTCGGTCTCGCCCTGGCGAACAACCAGCAGCCGATCGGCCGGCAGGCCCTCGTGTACCTGTCTCTCTCCCCCGGGCCAGCTGACCGTGAGACGCTCGATGCCCGCGGCGCGGCCAAGGCCGAAGTGAAGGCGGGGATCGTTGACAGACAGGTAGCTGGCGGCGCTGCGGCGGGTCCTCTGCTGCTCTGTGCCGCCAGCGGAAACACTCACGCGGGCGCCTATTGCGCCGGTATTCAGACCTTTGCCGACCAGCTTCACCTGCGCCCAATGTCCCATGGAGACACCCGCGTTGCGAAGGAGCTGCGGCAGCCCGCGGGAATTACAGACTACGATGTCGACATCTCCGTCATTGTCCAGATCTCCGAAGGCCGCCCCGCGGCTCACCTGGCGAACTTCCAGCGCCTTCCCGCCTGCGGTGGTGCGGTCTTCAAAGCCGCCGTCGCCGCGGTTTCGGTAGAGCCTGTTGCCCTGGGCATAGCTGGCCGTGTCAACGATGTCGCTGGCAAAGGGGTTCAGGTGTCCATTGGCTACGTAGATGTCCAGCCACCCATCGAGGTTGAAGTCAAAAAAACCCACTCCCCAGGAGACCTCGGGCAGGCTGCCGGCATCGGCGGCGGTTACATCGGCGGAGTCCTCGTAGTCAGCGCCGCCCCTGGACCTGTAGAGGTTGTTGGGCTGGGAGTAGTAGTTGGTCACAAAGAGGTCGGAGTGTCCATCTCCATCGAAGTCGCCTGAGTCGAGGCCCATGCTTCCCAGGGGACTTCCATCCTGCCCCAGCGCCGAACCGTTGAAGAGTCCCTGCTCCTCGAAGCCCCCTTTTCCATCGCCGATAAACATGAAATTTTCCGACATGTCATTGGCGACATAGAGGTCGGCATTTCCATCGCCGTTGAAGTCCGCGGACAACACTCCCAGCCCCCGGCCAGGGAGGACTGCCCGGATTCCTGAAGGCTCGGAGACGTCGACAAAGGAGCCATTTCCGAGATTTTCATAGAGTTGGTCAGGGGCGGCCTCATAGCTTGTTGGCGGCCAGTAGCCGGGAACTCCGCGATACACCAGGGGCGCATGTTCAACCTTGGTGTCGTCCATGTAGCTGGCGACGTAGAGATCAAGGTCTCCATCACGGTCCATATCGAAGAAAACCGCCCCGGCGTCCATAGAGTCCCCAGCGACTCCCGCCTTGGCGGCGATGTCGGTGAAGCGTCCGCCGCCGAGGTTGCGGTAGAGCCTGTTTGGCCCGAGGTTCGTTACGTAAAGATCCACCAGCCCGTCGCCGTCGATGTCGGCCGCCGCGCAACCCAGTCCAAGGGAATCATCGGCGGTGCCGGAGGCGGCCGAAACATCTTCGAATTTCCAGTCCCCGGCATTCCTGTACAGCCGGTTCCCGGCTGCGGCCGCTGACCCGGGAGGCCTGCCATTTGTGAAGTAGATATCGAGGCGGCCATCGGAATCAAAATCCAGCAGCGCCAGGCCTCCATTGACAGTCTCCACTACCCGCCAGCTCTTTGTGTCGTGTCCGTTATCCCGCTCGAAGTCGATGCCGGAAGATGGAGTCATATCCTCGAAGGAAGGCACTGCGGTTGATGCCGCCAGGGGGCCAGGCTCTCCCCCCGGCCGGTTGCACGAGCACAGACCCGCCGCCAGCGCCAGGGCGGCGGCCGCAGAGGCCCGGATGACAACAAGTCGGCTCCTCATCGAGCTCCACCTCCTGGAGGCTCCTGGGCCTGGGCAAAGAAAACCCGCAGTCGCGAGTCTCCCGGATGCCGGCCGATACCCTCTCGCAGAACCTCGAGGCAGCCCTTACGGTCCCCTGATTCGATAAGCGACACCCCGCATTGAAAATAGTTCTCCGGCGAAGATCGAAACCGTAAGGCTTGCCTTGAAAACTCCACCCGGCGGCCCTCGAGACTCTTTTCTCTCCTGGCAAGGCCGCGCAGGAATTCCCAGGCATCGGCTGATCTCCTCACGCGCGCGGCACGCTCCAGGAGGTCGACCGCCGGACCAAGACGTTTGCGGCCCAGTTCAGCCAGGCCGAGATTCCATAAAGCCTCCGGGTGTTCCGGGCTCGAGGACAGGAGTTCGGAATAAACCGCCGCCGCCTCGGCCGTGCGTCCGGAGCGCTTGTAGATCGAGCCCTTCAGGGCCAGGGCCTTGTCGTAGCCGGCATACGCCGACAGCGACCGCTCGACAAAAGCCAGGGCTCCCGCAATATCTTCCCGGTTGCGGCGAATCCTGGCCAGCTCGAGTGCCGTATCCGCTTCGAGACGGCCTGGCGCTGTCTTCATATTTTCAGAGAAGGCCCGGCGCCTGGCCTCTGCACTGGTCTTTTGCAGGCTGCGGAAGCGCTCGAGTGCTTTTTTGCCCTCCACCCGCCGCCCTGACCGTACCAGCAGTCGCCCCAGCAGGTAGTTGGCGCTACGATGTCCGGGTTCCATGAGAATGGCTTTCTCCAGCGCGGCAACAGCTTCCTTCTCTCCCTCGGCAGCCTCTCGCTCTGCCCCGGAGGCGCGCAGGGAGCGCGCATGCCCATCCTGCGCTTCCGCCAACCTGAAAAAAACGTCCGCGTTTTCCATTCCCAGTGTGATGGCCTGGCGAAGTTCGGCGACCGCGGCGGCGTACTTTCTCAGGCCCGCAAGGGACCGTGCCAGGGAGAGGCGAGCGGGAGCCGATTTTTGCCGCGGCATGAGAGAGACGGCCTTCGTGTTGACCTTGATGGCGGCCGGGTAATCCAGGGTCCCAAGGTGGCAGGCGCCCAGGCGAAGCAGAAGGTCGGCGCGACGCGGGTGCTTCGCAGCAGCCTCGGACAGCACCTCGATAGCGTCACGGTAATTTCCTGAGCGTTCATGTACTCCCGCCAGCGCTACAAGAAGCGCCGGACTGTCCGGTTGGCTGGCAAGCTCCTCCCTGACCATCTCCAGGCTGCGGGCGTAGGCCTTGAAGTCAACCTGGCCTTGCCCTGCAGCGCAGAGCGCCGTGCCGGCCAGCAGCAGGATCGCCACCATGGAAAAGGCGCCTTTCATGAGTCCCCTCCCCTCACCGGCTGCAGCATGGTGGCTCCCTCCTCGGCGAGGTAGGCCCGATCCATCTCGGGGCCCCTGAAGACCTGGCGACCCTCTTGTCCCGGCCACCAGATCTCGATCTCCTCGATCGCCTCAGCCTTCCCGAGGCCAATCTCCTGCTGCAGGCTGGCCGAGCCGAAGCTGCCGCCGGTTCCGGCCAGCGCATGAATCTGGCGGGAACCGCTCGGCACCCTCACCGTAACCTTGATCCGCGCTCCTATGGCGGAACGATTGGCCCTGGTGCCGCGCAGCCTCAGCGTGATCCAGTGATTGCCGTGTCCCGGATTTTCAAATAAAACGTTCGGGAACACATCGCCGGTATACCAGCCGCCCATCACCGCGTAGACATCCTGGTCTCCATCCGCATCCACATCCGCAAAGGCGATCCCGTGGCCTTTCTGGAGATGGCCAAAGCCGCCGGCCGTGGTTACGTCCTGGAAAGCCCCGCTGCCGTTGTTGCGGAACATCCGGTTGGGCATCAGGGTCCTGTAGTCCGGAGCTCCCGTGCCAAGGTAGAGGTCCGGGTGTCCATCGTTGTCGAGATCGCCGAAGTTGGCGCCCATGACCAGGAGAACCCGGTCGAGCCTGGCCGCGCTGGTCACATCATCGAAGGACCCATCGCCTCGGTTGCGGTAAAGCTTCGGATGCCCTGAGGGCCGCGGGCGGCCGAGATAGTCGCCCGCTACCCCATCGATTCCCGTCCCATCGAAGCCCGCGACGAAGAGATCAAGCCACCCATCGTTGTCATAATCCCAGAACCAGGCGGGAAAGCTGTTGACCGGCTCCTCTACCCCGGCTGATGCCGCTCGCTCTTGGAAGCTCCATCCTCCGGGGGCGGGGCTCTCCCGGCCCTCATTGTGAAAGAGAAGATTCTTCGCTCCCGCCCTGGAGATGTAGAGATCGACGAACCCATCGTTGTCGCAATCTCCCCAGGCAGCGCCCTTGACAAACCCCAGGCTGGACAGGCCGCTGGCCGCGCCCTGTTCGGTAAAGGTGCCATCGCCGTTGTTGTGGTAGAGACGGCTGTCGTAGGAGCCGGCGGCATTGGACTCGTTGCCTATGAAAAGATCGAGCCAGCCATCGTTGTCATAATCTCCCCAGGCGGCAACCTGGGTTGGGGAAAACGAGAGCAGGCCCGCCTTTTCGGTTACGTCATCGAAGACACCTCCGCCAAGATTGCGAAGGAGTGAATTGGGGAATTGCTCGGCTCCGTCGAGCCACCCTCCGCGCAGGACAAGGAGATCGAGCGCTCCATCGTTGTCGTAATCGGCGTGACATATGTTGAGTCCGCCGACTTCTCCCGAGAGGCCCGCTGCAAGGGTGCGGTCATCAAAGCCTCCCTCGGCGTTCTGCGAGAACAACCTCAGCTGGTCTCGAAGTCCCCAGGAAGAGGCCACGATATCGAGGTCTCCATCCCCGTCGAAATCATCAACGCAGCAACCGCCGGCCAGCCCCACGGCGGCGACTCCGAGCTTGGCCGCCTCGTCCCGGAAGCGCCCCGGATCGTGCTCGGATTGAAAGATCTTCTCATCGATCAGGTGCTCAGGGGGAACCTCCTGCGGATATTTACCAAGAGTCATATAGGCGAGATTGAGCAGCCACCGGGAGCTGAGGTCAGCTGGATTCGCGGTGAGACTTTTCAGTAAGACCCCTATGGCGGCGCTGGAGGGCTCCTGGAGACGATGTACACCGGCTTCTCGAATCGGAAAAATACAGGATTGCGGATTGTGACCCGCCAGGCAGTTCTCCTGTTCGGCCAGGCGCAGAAAACCAATCGAAAAATCGGTCCTGAGCATGCTGAAAAAACTCTCCTTTACTCGCTCCGGAGCGGTCGACTGTTCCACCATCGCCGAGAGCCTGTTCAGCTCGCCCAGCGCGGCCTTCGTCTGCCCATCCCAGAGCAGCTCCCGGGCGAGACGATGGCGAAATTCGAGCATCTTGCCGGCCTCCTGGCTGGAGGCGATCCGCTGACGGTAGGCCGGGATCCAGCCGGGGCGGTTGGCCCGGAAAGGTTTTTCTTCGGTTGGCGAATACGGGGCGGCCTCCCATTTGCCGACTACGCCATCGAGGCGAAGGGCCATGGCCTTGGTGCCGGCGGTAGGAACAGCGGGGGGCGGCGGAGAGCAGCCCGCTAGCACAACTCCTGCGATGATCCATCCTGCTATGGTGGGTGTTTTCACAACTTGTTCATCCTCTATTGCAAGAGCATCCTGCCCCCCTTGGAGGGGCAGGACAACCGATTATTCTACATCTGCTCTTATCGGTCCAAGGGAGGGCAGGTGCTTTTTCTCACGGCTCAAGATGCGGCGGGTGATCGGCAACCGGGGCGACCCTCTCCTTGCCTCCGCTCATGGCCTCGCATAGGCTATGGCTGGTTTTAACGGACACATAGAGGGTATGGACATGAAACGCATTGTCGTATTCGCGCTGGCTGCCCTGGTAGTTGCTCCGGTGGTTGTGGTGCGCGCTGCTGATGAGGGAAATGGATGGGCGCGTTTTCGCGGCCCGAACGGCTCGGGCATTAGCGGGGCCGAGGCGATCCCCATCAAATGGACAGCCGAGGAGTACAACTGGACGGTAAAGCTGCCCGGAGATGGCAGCAGCTCTCCGGTGGCCTGGAAGGAGCATTTATTCGTAACCTGTAATGATCGGAAGAAATCTGTCCGTTCGATCGTGTGTGTGAATGCGAAAGATGGAAAGATCCGCTGGAGTCGGGATTTTCCTTACACCAGCTACCGTATGCATCGGGACAACGACTTCGCTTCGGCCACGCCGGCCGCTGATGCAGATGGGGTTGTGGTGGCCTGGTCGTTGCCCAAGCAGTTGCTTCTGCTGGCGCTGGATCGAGAGGGCAAGGAGTTGTGGCGTCGGGACCTGGGGCCGTACGTGGGAATTCACGGCTCAGCCAGCTCTCCGATCATCGCCGACGGCCTGGTCATATTGGCCAATGACCAGATGCACCCCGAGGTCATGAAGCGGTATCTGCCAAAGGGCGCTTCAATGGT
>DCKY01000258.1 GCA_002320775.1 Planctomycetes bacterium UBA1662 | reverse complement strand
TACTTGCCGGCGCAATTATTACAGCAGAAGCTCACAAGCTGCGAGCTCTCGTGGACTAACTTGGTGCCCTTCTTCGAGGCCTTGCCGCTGTACTGGCACTTGCCGGGTCCAGCATCGGCAATCGTCTTGCTGTAGCTCTTCTTGCAATTGTTGCAACAGAAGCCGACAGCCTTGCCATTGACCTCGATCGAGATCTTGGGGTTGGCGGCCTTGCCGCTGATAGGACATTTGCCGGTTTTTTCAGCCGTGGCCACGCCACCGTAAACCAAGAGCAAAGCAACGGGAATAATCGCTAACTTCTTTTTCATTTCCTGCCTCTTTTCACTATTCACGGGAATTCCTCAAATGGATTGGTCTAAACTTCTATTTAAGTTAAGGATTTAGAGCGACCTACGCAAGAAGTAAGTAGGTCTGATTGGGTACAAATAAGCTTCCGAAAAGGAGCCTCGAAAAGAACCTGTTCGAGACGGAAAATTAAAAGGAGGGCGTAAGTGACTTAATTTTAAGCTACTTATGCGCGAGCTGCTCTTTGGTGGCGGGGTGTTTGTTGGAGCGCGGCTGGAGAAAAAGTGCCGGAGCATCCAGATTCCTGGTCACCACGCAGGCCGAGTTTCTTATTTTTCGGATGGGATGATTTCCGATTCATTGATGCTCTCGGCCAGGTTGTTAAGGAATCCGTTTAATGTGGGCAGCAGGTTAGCGATCGTGAGGTCGATGGTGAGAGCATCGTTTCCTTCCCTGGTTGAGAGTACGGCCGCTTTCATGTTCTTGAGGGCAAGAATCGGGATTCGCTTATTGAGAGGGGCCAGGGCGCTGAAGATCGGCTTTGGCCGGAGGTAAATAATTTTTGATGGTCCGTCAGCGGGGAGAGGGAACCGGTTCTTGTCGTCCAGGTTGCGGCTTCGTACGGCTGCCTTCAGGATAGCGGGGGACATTGCGATGATGAACTGTTCCTTGATCCTGATATAGCCGGGCCGTATTCCGGGCAGCGGTTGCACGAAATGATGGGGAGGGCTGCCCGGCTGTTTCCCCAGGGGCTCCTGGCGGAATTCGAGAGCCGCGGATGCTCCCGGCAGGCCGGCCGCGTATTTTTTTATGGCCTTGCGAAGGATCTTCTCTCCCGCGATCGGCTCGTTGAATTGGAGCGCCGCAAAATAGAGGGGGCGGTAGATCTGCAGGGCCGAGAGATTTCCAAATTCTTTTAACGACGAGGAGATCTTGAGCAGCGCGGCGTTCGGGTAGGAGCCGATGACGATAGAGCGGGTCTGGCCGGCCAGCAGGCTGAAGGGCTCCTTCTCGAGTAACCATTCCAGGGGTGCTCGCAGGCTGTTGGCCAGGGGAGGGCGCTGCGTATCCGGGAGAGCCTCGATTCCAGAGGCGATGTCAGAGATCTTTTTCCTCAGGTCCTTTGAAGCTAAAGCGAAAAAGCCGAGGGATTCCGGGGGCATCGATCTGATGAGGTCCGGGGCGACTTCGTCTGTCGCCAGGAGGCCAAGGAGGCTGGTCTCTTGCGGGTTGGTTTTCTTTGTCCACAGGGTCGCCTGCAGCGTGTCAGTGTCCGGGTCTGTCGAGATGGCCATGGACACCGGGCCGATTTCGCCGAGGTTCAAGGTGTTGACCATTTCTTTGAAGCCGGGGGAGCCTGAAAATATCTCGCCTCCGTCGAGGAAGAAAAACATCAGGGCGTCTTTTTTTTTCGACCAGGCGTTTACGAACTCCGAATTGGTGGCCAGCGACGTCGAATGGTTCGAGTGGCGCTTGACGGCCTCTTCAACCAGTTGTCGGGGTCGTCCCATGACCACCACCTTTTCCCCAGCCGCGAGAAAGTAGTTCTTATCGGCGGGATCGTCCTCCGCCTCAACCTCGTAGAGCGGCATGTCTTGTATGAAGCCGACGACCCTTGGTTTTTCCAGGGAGAGCAGCGAGGTGATGTAGCCCGAGAGCGCGTCGCTTTTCCCGGCCGAGAGCACCGCGAGGTAATCGTTTTCCGGGTCGCCCTCCGCCGGCACTCCAAACGCGACACCGCCCATTTTTGAGATCTCTCTGAACACGGCCTTGCTGAGGAAGGCGGAGATCCAGCGGGTGGAGCCTGCGCCGGGTACCTGGGCTGCGTTCGCTTCAGGGTCGGCCGCAAGGGTCCTTGATGAATCGACAGGATTCTCAAACGGAGTTCCCCGGATCGAGCTCGCGAGACGGATGATCTCGTTGCCGGGTTTTACCATCTCCGCGTAGAAGAGCATCTTTTCCGGCATGTAGCTGGCCGGGGTGTCCCAGAGGCGGCTGGAGAGGTACTCGCGCGCCGCCTCGGCGAGCTCCGCCTGGTCCGGGTAGCGGGCGAGAAGCTCGAGGAATTTTCTTCGGGCAGGATCGTCCTGGCCCATGGCATCAAGGCAGGTGGCCTCGCCGAGGAGGGCCCGGGCGATGGTCTGTGCCGGCAGTCCGGTCTTTCGGATGCCCCGATAGAGTCGGAGGGCTTCGCGCGGGTTCCCCTCGATCGATTCAAGGTAGGCCGCCTTCTCAAGAAGTACCTCGGCTTCGGCTGCGTCATCAAGAGCCGGCAGAGAGCCGGTGGGCAGCAGGAGAAAGAAGACGATGGGGATGCGCGCGAGTCTCATTTGACCAGCTTATAGCCGAAACCATGGACAGTGATGATATGCCTGGGAACCTTGGGGTCGTCCTCGATCTTGCGCCGGAGACTGACGATGTGATTGTCGACGCTGCGGTTCAGGGGCTCGTTTTCGAGCCCCCATATCTCACTGAGCAGGTGCTGGCGGTCGATGACCGACCCGGGCTCCTCTGAGAGTATCTCCAGGATCTGTGTTTCATAGTGTCCCAGGGGAACATCTTTGCCGTCGATCTGCAGGAGGGATCTGTCGAGAAGGATCGTCGCTTTTCCAACGGTGAGCTTCTTTCTCTTCTTCGGTTGCACGATGGGCTCGAATCGTCTCAGGGCAGCCCTGATTCTCGCCATGAGTTCCTTGAGATCGAAGGGCTTGGTGATGTAGTCGTCCGCTCCCAGGTCGAGTCCCTTGACCTTGTCGACCTCGGTGCTGAGGGCGGTGAGCATGAGGATGGGGGCGCGGACGCTGCTCTTCCTGATAGCGTGGCAGGTCTCGAAACCATCCATGCCCGGCAGCATGATGTCCAGCAGGATGCAGTGGGGTTGTCCCTTCACCGCAAGGTCGAGTCCATCTTCTCCAGTGTGGGCGATGGCCACCTCGTAGCCTTCAAATTCCAGGTTGTCCCTCAGGCCCATGGCCAGGTCGGGTTCATCTTCGATCACCAGGATCTTAGCGGTCATCTTCCGGCTCCATCTCCGTTCCAGTTTCCAGCGGGAAGGCTAACGTAAATTCGCTGCCCTCTCCGGGCTTGCTTGTCAGGCGGGTTTCGCCTCCGTGTGCTTTCATGATATGACTGACGAGGGAGAGGCCCAGGCCGCTTCCTCTCGTTCCCAGGGCGCGGGCCTCCGCGGTGCGATAGTAGTCGTCCCAGATACGCCGCTGCTCCTCTTCAGCTATGCCAATGCCATTGTCGGCAATGCTGACCAGCAGGAACCTTCCATCGCTCCTGCCGCGTACGGTGAGCTCGCCCTTCTCAGGCGAGTAACGAACCGCGTTCTGGAGCAGGTTGATGAAGGCCTGGGCAACGGCCTCTTCATCTGCGAGCACAGCCGGCAGCGATGCGGGAATGTTTCGCGAGCAGGAGAAATTCTGCTCCTTGATCTGGAGGAAGTAGGCATCGAGGGTCTGGTTCAGCAGCGGGGCCAGGTCTGTTTTTTTGAGATCGTAGTTTTTTTTGCCGGCGTCTATTCTCGAGAAGTTCAGTACGTTTCCTATGAGATGGCCCAGGCGATCGCTCTCCCTGTTGATGACCTCGAAGTACTCCTGACGTTTTTCTTCGCCCTGTACGCGGTCAAACTGCAGGGTTTCCGAGCAGAGCTTGATGAGGGAAAGCGGGGTCTTGAGCTCGTGGGATACATTGGCGACAAACTCGGTCTTCATCCTGGACAGGTTCATTTCTTTTCGCATGGCTTTGCGCAACACCAGCAGCCCGCCTGCCAGGGTGAGGCCGAGGATACCGGATAGGAGTCCTGCGATGGCGAATGGACGACGAGCGGCGCCAAGTCGTTTCCCCCATTCCTCTTTTGTCTGGCCGATAGAAAACAACCCGAAGTTCCCGCCAAGGCTGGCGTAGGTAATCATGGAGCCCTTCCTGGCCGGGTCCGGGAGGACCACCTGGCGAGAGCCGGATTTACCAAGGCGGAGCAATTCGCTGTTCAGGTGGCTGAGCAGCTTTTCAACATCTACGATCATTCCGGCACCCTTGATCCCGGCAGTGTCGATGGCTGCGGGTGTGGGCTTCCAGGCGACGCCTACCTTGCTTCCGATTCCGCGCCAGGACCACCTTGGTGAGGAGAGGTCGCCTCTTGCCGCCATCTCCCGGGGTAGCGAGACATCCCTCACATGCTTTACGGCGAGCTGGATCGGCTTACGGGTTTCAAGCTTTTGGAGAGCTTCATTGAGCTCCCTGGTGGGGGAGAGGCCGAGGTTCTTCAGGAGCTGCATGGAGCCCTGGAGGTAAGACTCTCGCCTGACAAACCCGTTTTTTTGCGAGCCGGAATCTATGAAAGAGAGCCCGCGCGTCAGGACCTCCTGTACGGCTTTTTTTCTTCCCTGGGTCGACAGGGTCTCTGCCATGGCCAGGCTGAGTTGGGCCGGGGTGGGCCAGGAGATGTTGGCAAGCGAGACTGGTGCATTCTTCAGCAGGCCAGCGTAGATGGTCTCGGCGGCCGCCGGCTTGTCGTGCCGGTTATAGAGCGCCGCCAATTGGGTGCGGGCCCGAATCCTCCAGGCCTCGGGAAGGCTGAGCCGGCTCGATGCGGTTTCCAGCGCCCGGACCTTGCGCGAGAGGGGAGCCGTGGAATGGGAGAGCCTGACGGCCTGGCGATATTCCGCCGGCGGCACCCCGGTATCCCTGGACGGGAACGGGGTTGTGCGAGCCGGCTGATCGAGCCCCTCGATCTCTCCATTTGTCCGGATACGGAAGGGAAGCTCAAAGAAGCTCTCCGGAGTACCGGGAGAAGGGGGTGGATCTTTTGCATCTCCAAGGGCGAAGGCTTCGATCGATTGAAACGCCTCCTGTTCGCGTTTCCTGATATGTGATCGCAACTGGCTCGCAAGGGTGGATGAATAGCTCCTCTCGGAGACAAAAAGGAGCACCTCCATGTCGCGGTATTGCTTGTAGGTAAGGTAGCCCCCAAGCGAGCAGAGGCCGAGACAGACGATGATGCTGCCCCAGATGGCTGTCTCGTAGATCCTGATTTTATTGCGAACAGGCATAGAGCCAGTTTACCCGATTGGTGAGGAGGGTTTTGTCGCCTCTTGTCGAGGCTTGTATGTTCCGCTAAAGGTGGGTTAGAACCTCTGTTTAGACGAAAGAGAGAGCGAATGGAACAGGAAGAGCAAACCCGCTACATAGTCTATGATACCGAATCCGTGGTTGATGGAGAACTCCTAGGCCGTGTTCTCTACCGGGAAGAAGGACTCGCCGGCGAGGCGGCGATCGAGCGCTATCTCGAGGAACAGGGGGATCCGGACGCGTTTATACCCGTAGCCTTCCAGGTTCCCGTGGCCATCTCCGTAGCGAGGGTGTCGAGTGATTATCGATTGCTGGATATCTCCTGCCTGGATGATCCCAACTTCGAGCCGATGGAAATGACCAGGCTTTTCTGGGCAGGTGTGGAGCATTACAGGGGAGCTGCACTGGTTGACTTCAACGGAAGGGGCTTTGATATTCCGCTGATGACGCTCAACGCCTTTCGGTTTGGAATTTCCTGTCCGGCCTATTTTGCCGACGACCGATTCGGTCACAGGTATCGCTATACCGACAAGCATATTGATCTCATGGACTGGCTTACCGAGTACGGAGCCTCGCGTATTCGGGGAGGCCTGAACCTGCTTGCCAAGATGCTCGGCAAGCCCGGCAAGATGGGTACCAGCGGCGGCCAGGTGGCGGGCCTTTACGCGGAGGGAAAGCTTCGCGAAATCAACGATTACTGCATGCACGATGTGCTCGACACCTATTTTGTCTTCTTGCGCTCCAGGGTGCTTACCGGGGAGCTGCCGCTGGAGCGTGAGCAGGCTCTCGTTGATGAGGTGCGCGACTGGCTTGTTGAACGTTCAGACGAGACCGAGGCTCTGCGGGTGTATCTCGACAATTTCGGGGATTGGAATCCAACGCCCTTCGCCTCTTGAGACGCGGCTCAGGTCTTGTCGCAGAGTGCTGTGACCCCTGGCAGGTCGCCGCCCTCGAGGAATTTAAGCGAGGCGCCTCCGCCGGTAGAGACGTGGGAGACGTCATCGCTCAGGCCGGCGGCCTTGATCGCGGCGGCGGAGTCGCCTCCGCCCACAATGGTTGTCGCGCCGCGCCCGGTCGCCTCGGCCAGAGCGGTCGCGACCGAGTCGGTGCCGCGAGCGAAGGTTGGCATCTCGAAGACTCCCATCGGGCCGTTCCAGATGACGGTTCCCGCTTCCCTGACGATATCGCTGTAGAGCTCGATGGTTTTCGGTCCGATGTCGAGGCCTTCGAGCTCAGCCGGGATTTCGCCGGCCGGGCAGACCGTTGTGGCGGCATCGTTATCGAAGGAGTCCGCCGCAAGGATGTCGAGCGGAAGAACCAGGCGGTCGGGGCCGAGAGCTTCAGCTGCAGCGAGAATTCTTTCCGCGTCCGCGATTGAGTTTTCTTCGAGTAGGGACTTCCCGATCTCCAGGCCCATGGCCTTGAAGATCGTGTAGGACATTCCTCCTCCGACAATCAACTGGTCGACCTTGTCGAGGAGGTTTTCGATGACCTTGATCTTACCCGAGACCTTGGAACCTCCCATGACCGCGACGAAGGGCCGGCGGGGATCCTGGAGCGCGCCGGCCAGGAGGTCGAGCTCTTTCCTGAGAAGGTAGCCCATGGCGCATTGGTCGGTTCTCTCGGCGACCCCGGTGATCGAGGCGTGCGAACGATGCGATGTGCCGAAGGCGTCGTTTATGTAGATCTCCCCCAGGCTTGCCAGCGCATCGGCGAATTCGGGTTCGTTGGCCGTCTCTCCGGCGTGAAAGCGCAGGTTTTCCAGCAGCAGCACGCCGCCATCCGCAAGTCCCTGGAGCCTGGCCTGCGCCTCCGGACCAATGCAGTCATTCGCGAGAGGTACATCGCGCCGAAGCAGTTGACCCAGGTGCTGGGCCACCGGTTGCAGGCTGTACTCGTCTACTCGTTCTCCTCCCGGGCGGCCCAGGTGGGACATGAGAATGGTGCGCGCTCCGTTCTCCATGAGCCATTGGATGGTAGGGAGGCACTCCCTGATCCGGCGATCGTCGGTGATCTCTCCATCCTGGAGAGGAACATTGAAGTCGGCTCGCACGAGGACGCGCTTGCCGCGCACATCGAGGTCGGTAACGAAGAGTTTCTGCATGTTGGATCCTGGCTGGTGGTTTTCTGTAGGCGGCTGAATCTGCCGGCGCAACACTCTACGCAGATTGCCGCTATCCGTCAATTGTTGCAATGTCTGGGGGCGGTTTCCCGTGTGTGTATTTTTTTGAGAGTTGATGGAATCTCTGGAATCGCACCTCTACGATTGAGTTGTCGGGCAGGCGGTCTTTTTCAGACTCAAGAAGAGGGGGCGTGGTGATGGTCTTTGCCTGGGGGACGGTATTAAGACGCGACCTTTCCGGCAGCTCAGCGGCAGCTGCCGCGGCCTGGCTGAAATGCCCGAGGCACCTCCTCTTTCGCTGCCCAGGTCTTTTTCCGCGTTCTACCGCGCGGACAGGCACTGGTTCAATTCGAAATAAACGGTCTTCGGAGGAACCTGCTCGGAGGGGCCAGCTGTCCACAGTTAGGGCCTGTTCGTTCCCGACAGTTGCCCGACTAGGTTCGGCGGGCCTGATGCTGTATCAGAGGTCCCTTGATCCCCGACTGGGGTGAAACGGGGGAAGGTTCCGGGAGAGCTCCAGGGGCGAAAGCTTCTGCGGGCTCTCTCTCTTTTTTTCAGGGCTCAAGGGAGCCGGCCTGGAGCGATCGGGCGGATGTTCAGGGCTGGGCGCTTGCGGGGATGATGTTCTCCCGTTCGGCGATCTCGAGCAGATGGCTGACAGCTTCCCGGCCTTCTCGTCCCAGGTTGATGGTGAAATCGTTTACATAGAGTTCGATATGCGCTGCCGTCACCGCGTCGTCCATTTCCTGCGCGTAATGTCGAACATAGTCTCGTGAATCCTCAGGGTGACTCCTTGCATGAAGAACGCTTCTCGACAGGGCATCATCGAAGGCCGCTATGGTCTCACTGCCAATGTCGAGGCGGGCGATGATTCCGCCCAGAGGGATCGGGTAACCGTGGCTCTCTTCCCACCAGTCACCCAGGTCTGCCAGCTTTCGAAGTCCCAGCTCACTGTAGGTGAAGCGGCTCTCGTGAATGATCAGGCCCGCGTCTACTTGTCCTGTCTTGACGGCCTCCATGATCCGGTCAAAGGTCATCTCGATCAGGGAGCTGGCGGGGACCCGGGGGGCGAAGAGGCGCAGCAGCAGGTTCGCGCTGGTTAGCTTTCCGGGGATGGCGATCTTCGCGTTGGAGAGGTCTCGTTCTTCGTCTCCTTCGCGAACGACGATGAGCGGGCCGCAGCCGCGGCCAAGGGCGGCTCCCGCCTGCAGCAGCTTGTAGGTGTCCCGAAGATGGCCGTAGGCGTGAAAGGAGATTTTTGTGATCTCCAGCTCTCCGTTTCGCGCCATAACGTTGAGGGTCTCGACATCTTCAAAAACCGGCTCCAGGCGGAAGCCTTCAAGCTCGACGAATCCCTCAAGAAGGGCGTGAAAGATAAACGTGTCGTTCGGGCAGGGGGAGAGGCCCACTCTGAGGGTCTTCATGTTTGCGTTATAGCTCTCTCGATCCAGGCCTCAGCGGCCGAGGCCGCGGCTTCGCAGGCCTCGGAGATCTTCCAGCTTTTCCGGTTTCGATCGCCTGTCATATTCGAGACGCCGCGTATCTCGCTGAAGCGTACGCGTTGTCTCCAGGCCACAAGGGCCGCGGCGGCTCCCTCCATGCTTTCAACGAGCGGGCTCCAGCGCTCCTCTACCCTGAGAGATGCGGCATCTGTTCCGCTGCCGAGGGATACCGTGCAGAAGAGACCCGCTTCGATACGCGCTGGTTGGCCGAGAGAAGACCTTATCTCCTCGATCGTTTCAGCCGTGGGGAAGTCGACAGGGACCTCGTTGAAGATCAGCTCTCCATCTCGGGAGGCCTGGGGCAGCTCGAGGTCTTTCATCGACAGGAAGCCTTCGGGTGTCTCGACGCCTTCATCCGCGAAGATCTCAGCGTTCGCTATGGCGATATCCGCGATTCCAAGGCCGGAGCCCGGGTAGGCTCCGGCGCAGCCGAGCTGGATGATCCAGTCAGGGCGCAGCTGTCTTGTCAGCTCAAACGTGGAGATGGCTGCGCTGACCTTTCCCGCTCCGGTCGCAGCGAAGGAGATATTTTCCGCTGAGCCGCCAAGGAGCTCTCTTGCAGGGGACAGCTCGCCTTCGGTCGCGGCGATGATCAGGATAGTCTGCGGTAACATCTTGTTTCACCAGGAGTGGTTATTGCTCCGGAATGGTCAGGCCGCTCTCTTCCGCCGACTGATCTTCTTCGCTGCTGGTTGGGGGAGCTTCTTCCGCGAGTTCTTCTGTCGGGGAATAGTCCAGGTCTGCTTCAAAATCAAGCTGGTCGAAATAGTCTCTGAGTTCTTGCAGGTATGACTGGCTTTCTTTGCCGGATTCGCCGTCCGCATGATTCTGGGCGCAGCTTGCCAGCGCCTCGATGACCTTCTTTTTTTGTTCCTTGCCAAAGCCGTTCTTCTCGATGTTGGAGTATCTCTGGCTCCGGCTGAGCAGCTTTCTGATGAAACCAGCCAGGTCGTCCTCAGCTCCCGCCGGGCAGTCCGGGTCGGCTGTGGTCGCTTTCAATGTCCTGGCGATTTCTTCGTTGGCGAGACCATCGTGCCGGGAGCACCACCAGTAGAGATCTGCCTGGACCATGAACGCGAAGCTCTGGGCCTCCTCTGAGTGGAAGCTTGAACTGGTGCGATAGAGGAACTTTTTTCCGGCTGATTGCGCCTTCTGGTTCCTTCTTCCCTGCTGGTAGAACTCTGACTGGAGATGTACGCAGTCGGCCGGACACTGTATGGTCTTGAGCCTGTGGGTCGCGCAGCATTGCGCGCAGATGCCGTCTTCGAGCGCGGGGCAATGGCGCTTTCCTTTTTTCTGGCCGCAATGAACGCACTTTGCCATGGGGGTAGTTCCGGTAAATGCTGGGAATTGGCGCATTGTAGCGTGTTGAGCCCTCAGTCCCAACCCTGAAGAGGGGGGGGGCTGGCAAATGAGAGCCTCTGCAAATAAAATGCAGGCCTTGGTATCCGGCAGACATTCACGTAACAACCGAAAAGCGGAATTCAAATGCGGCTGATGAAAAGCCCGGTAGTTCTATTCGTTCTCCTGACTCTCTGCGCCTGCGGCGGAGCGGAGAAGAGTTCCACGGTTCCCCCGGAGGCCGCGGGGAAGCCAGTGGTGCGTTATTCGCGCGGAGGGGATGCCCAGAGGCGCAGGGTGATTGCCGAGGCCGCGATCGGCAGGAAGGACGCCGCCCGGAAGCCGAAGGTCTCAGCTGCGGCCGGCACGAAAGACACGGCTCCATCTGTTCCCGTTCCGACCGAAGCCGCTTCTGAGCCCGCCGCTGAGGCGACTCCCGCGGTTGCTGCCGTCAGGCCTGCGGAGGTCTCGTCTTCGGAGGAAGAGAAAAAGACCAGGGTGAAGCCGCCGAAGGCCCAGAAGTCATCTGCGGAGAAAACTCGGCTGCTGCTGGAATACCTGACGGGTCCGGTTCCCAGGGCGCAGAAAGCCTACAAGGTTTTATGGGGTGTCGACAAAAAACAGATTCCGTCGCTGGTGGCTCACGTTGGGGACAATGTCCCGACAAAGATCCGAGAGCTTGACCTGTTGGTATTACAGCATGACTTCGCCCGCTACGATGAAAAGAGCCGGCGCTGGTTCTACCTGATCAAGGGGATGGGTAACTTTGAGATCGATGATATTGCTATGAACAAGGTGACCCGCCCGAAGGGCGCGGTGCGCGTACGGCTTAAAAACTTCAAGGGCTTTCCTCTCGGGGTTGTTCTCAGGGCAGGCCTCCTGAATCGTTTCCGGTCAACGCGTTTCCCTGGTCTTGATGACCGCAAGTTCATTGTCCAGTGGTGGCAGCTGTTCTATCGTCAGAATGCATCGAATCTGAAGTGAGCGGCAGGGCCCGTCCTGCTCATTCGCAGTGGAGCCCGTAGCGCACCAATCGGCGGTAGAGGGTGGCTCTCCCTATTCCAAGGAGCCTGGCCGCCTGGGCTCGGTTGCCGTGTGTTTTTTCGAGCGCCTCGACTATGGCTCCTCCCAGGACGTCTTTTTCCATCTGCTCGAGAGTGCCTGGTCCGTCTCGTCCCGGGGTGTTGCGGTTCGCGGTGATTTTTTTCGACAGGTGCTCGGGTTGGACCTCTCCCTTGACCGTTTCGATAAGCCGCCAGATCTCGTTCCCGAGCTCGCGGATGTTTCCAGGCCAGTCATAGGAGCTGAGGGTCGAGAGAATTTCAGCGCCGAAGCGGGGGGCTTCACTGCGCCTCTTGCGGCCGTGAAGGCCGGCGAAGTGTTCTACCAGCGAGGGGATGTCTTCTCTTCTCTGCCGCAGGGATGGCAGGTGGATGGAGGTGACGTTGAGCCGGTAGTAGAGATCTTCGCGAAAGGTCTGTTCGGTGACCATCTTTTCGAGGTCTCGATTGGTTGCGGAGACCAGGCGGAAATCCACCGCCTGTGTCTGTAGGGCGCCAACCCGCCGAACAGCCTTTTCCTGCAGAACCCGCAGGAGCTTTTTCTGCAGGGACGGCACCATCTCGCTGACCTCGTCGAGAAAGAGTGTTCCGCGATGGGCTCGTTCAACCAGGCCGGGACGGGCTATAGATGCTCCGGTGAAGGCGCCCTTTTCGTGGCCAAAGAGCTCGGCTTCGGCTAATTGCTCGGCGATGGCTCCGCAGTTTTCGCATACGAACGGCATCTTTTTTCGGCTGCTCAGGCGATGGATCGCAGCGGCTACGAGTTCTTTTCCGGTTCCGCTCTCCCCTCGGATGAGGACGGGGATGTCCGAGTCGGCGACCTGCAGGATGGAACGAAGGACGGCCTCCAGCTCTGCGCTTTGACCAATGATCTCCGGGAAGAGTCGTCGGAGTTCGTCAGCCGAGGTCTCTTCTGATGGGCTGTGGCCTCGTTGCCGGGCAGGGTGGAATTTTCCGGGATCATCGAGTCGGACAGAAATGGACAACAGCAGGGAGATTCTGTCCAGATGTTCCCGGGTCCAATTGGCGGTCTGTGCCCGGGGGGCAGTGAAATACAGCTCCCCGGGCCCGGCCTCACGGAGGTCTACGCAGGCAGCGATCGGCCAGCGTTGATTGCCGGTGTGGGGAAGGCGGGTGTTCTGGCAGTCAGGTAGCGGCCTGGCTAAGGCTTCGGGGAGAGCCTTTCGGCCCCTGGCGCGAGCAACCCAGGCCGGTGGCAGGCCGGGGGGGCTGAAAATAAGCAGGGCCCCACCGGCGCCGGCTGTCTCGATGAGGGTGTCGAGGACGTGCTCGGTAACCTGTTTGCCTGCTTGCTCGAATCCTTCCAGGAGTATATCCTCCCGAAGCGGGTTCGGCGGCGCCGACGGAGGTTTTGAGAAGACGGAGCTTGCGGAGTGCAATGGTGATCGATCCTGATCTTGTGGCCTGGATTTCACGGATGCGGCCCTCCGCCTGGAGGCGGTTTTGACAGCTGCGTTTGAGTCCGATGCATTATCTGGCCTGTTTTCCAATAGTCAAATTATTTCCTGAGATATAGAATGGCATTTGGTACGCATTGGGAATGGCGGGGGTTCGGGGTCCTCTCGGATGCTCTCGACAAGGAGCTCAGGAGGCTTCCTGGTCTGTTTCCGGATTCCCAGGTCGTGACGGATCGTTACCTCTGGTCTCCTGGCTGCGAGATTAATTTCAAGCTGCGTTTCGGTGACTTCAAGATCAAGCGCTGCATCGAGACGGTCGGGGACGGAGTTTCAAGATGGATGGAGGATCCGGAAGAAAACTACAGCTTTCCTCTGGAAGCGGCGGTTTTTGACGAAGTCGCAGGAGCGCTGGGGATCGGCTGTTCGCCGGCCGAGGCGCCGGTGGTTTCCGAGGAGGAACTCCTGGAGTCTCTCGGCGCCGCAGGAGCGGGTTTACGGGTGATCCCGGTAGCCAAGGAACGTTGGCAGTATCGAGCTCCTTTGCACGGGGATGGGATTGTTGAGCTGGCGGAGATTTCCGCGCCTGAAAAGATCATATCCGTGTCGGTCGAGCATGAGACCGAGGTCGGGGTTCGCGAAATTATGGTCCGTCTCGGGCTCCCAGGAGGACTGGCATCGGTAAGCTACCTGGAGGCGCTTGAAGTCTGGGGGCAGGAAGGTACCTTCCTCGGTTGAAGAAGGATAGATTGCTGGGCATACTGGGCGCTCGCTTGCCTCCTGTCTCTCCAGCCGGTTTCTACGGGTGATGTCTTATGCGCGCGGATGTTGTTGAAAAACTCCAGGCTCATTACGAAAAGGTCGCCGATCTCCACATGCGTGACCTTTTTGAAGACGATGAGGACAGGTTCGCCGAGTTCTCCTGCAGCCTGGGTGACATCCTTCTTGATTACTCCAAGAACAGGGTGACCCCCGAGACCATCGCGTTGCTGCTTGAGCTGGCTGAAGAGTCCGGTGTTTATGAAAAACGGGCCGAGATGTTCAGCGGCCGTCGGATCAACTCAACCGAGGATCGAGCGGTTCTGCACACGGCTCTGAGGAACAGGTCGGGCCTGCCTGTTGAGGTTGAAGGGCAGGCTGGCGATGTCATGGAGGGTGTCGACAGGGTGCTTGGGCAGATGAGGATGTTTTGCGATGCCGTTCACAGTGGTGAGCGAAGGGGATATACGGACGCTGAATTTACCGACATCGTCAGCATCGGCATCGGCGGCTCGGCCCTGGGGCCGCTGATGGTGACCGAGGCATTGAAACCCTACGCCCGAGCGGGCCTGAGGATTCATTTCGTATCGAATGTAGATGCGACGGATATCGTTGAGACCTTGAAGGAGCTCGATGCCGAATCGACGCTTTTCGTGGTGGTCTCGAAGACCTTCACGACTGAGGAGACACTGGCCAACGCCCTGAGCGCCCGGGCCTGGTTTCTCGAGAGGGTGGGAGATGTGGAGGCTGTTGAGAAGCATTTTGTCGCGGTCTCGGTGAACGAAGATGCCGTGACGGAATTTGGTATCGATGCCGGCAATATGTTTGAGTTCTGGGATTGGGTTGGAGGCCGCTATTCGATCTGGGGCGCGGTAGGGCTGCCGATCGCGCTGTATGTTGGCATGGACAACTTCGAGTCCCTGCTGGCGGGAGCACACGACATGGACCTTCATTTCCAGCAGGCTGAGCCGGGGGAGAATATTCCGCTCCTGCTGGGGCTCCTCGGGGTCTGGTACAACAACTTCTTCGGGATGGAGACCCACGCGGTTCTTCCTTATGACCAGTACCTGCGGTTTCTGCCCGACTACCTGCAGCAGCTTGACATGGAAAGCTGTGGCAAGTCGGTGACCCTTGCGGGGGAACCAGTAGATGGGGCCACCGGGATGATCATCTGGGGCGGCCCCGGAACCGATGGACAGCATGCTTATTTTCAGCTTCTTCACCAGGGTACCAGGGTCGTTCCAGCCGACTTCATCGCCGCGGCCGAGAGCCAGAATTCCCTTGGCGAGCACCATCTGAAGTTGTTGGCCAATTTCTTCGCGCAGACGGAGGCTTTGATGCTGGGGAAGACGCGGGAGGAGGCGCGCGAGGAGCTTCTGGTTGAGGTGGAGCGCGGCCGGGTGGCTTCTGAGGATGTCGCAGACCTTGTCGGGCACAAGGAGTTCCCCGGGAACAGGCCGAGCAATTCAATCTTTGTCCGGCGTCTTGACCCCCGTACGCTGGGTGCCTTGCTGGCAATGTATGAGCACAAGGTCTTTGTCCAGGGCTGTATCTGGGGAATCAATCCCTATGACCAGTGGGGGGTCGAATTGGGCAAGAGTCTTGCTTCCAGGGTGCTTGAGGAGCTCCGGGACGAGTCGACTGTCAGCTCCCACGACAGCTCAACCAATGCACTGGTAAATCACTACAAGAAGCTCCGCCGTGAGCCCGACTCAGATACCTGATACCGATCTGTTTGGGATTAAAGTACTTAGGGGACACCCCATGCCCCTCTTTGCAACTGTAGGTGGAATCTCTTCTTGGTATCCAGCCGATTAATATGAGAAACTATAGGTTGGGTGGGGGGTTTAAGGAAATGGCTCCAGCAATGCAGCTCGGAGTCGGCTTTTATCTTTTATCGAAGGTTGATGGCCGATGAGGAAACCGGGAGCGGTGTTTAATTTTCTGTGCGCTGTGCTTACAGTCTTCGCGGCCCTCGGATTCACCAGCCGTCTTGTTGGCGAGGACTACAGCCCCCGCAGAGTTGCAGACGGGGTCGATCGAATCATCTCTGAGGCTTTAAAGGCTGAAAAAGTCGAGACGACAGCCCCTGTTTCTGATGAAGAGTTTCTTCGCCGGGTGAGTCTTGATCTTGCCGGTAAGGTTCCTTCTGCCGATGAGCTGGCACTCTTTACGCTCGATCCTGATCCCTCCAAGCGCTCCTCGAAAATTTCCTCCCTGCTTGCCGGTGAAGACTATCCTGAAGCCTGGGGGCGTTACTGGCGGGATGTGATCGCCTACAGATCCCAGGACCAGCGCTTCGGGGTTGTTCGTGAGCAGCTTCGCAGGTGGATCCGGGACCAGCTCCAGGAGGACCGTGGCTGGGATAAGATCGCGGTCGATCTCCTGACAGCGACCGGCGACATCAATAACAACGGCCAGACCGGCCTGGTGATGGCCCAGATGGGAGAGGCCAACGAGCTGGCTGCTGAGACCTCGAGAATTTTCCTGGGCATCCAGCTGCAATGTGCCCAATGTCATGACCATCCCTATGACCGCTGGAAGCGTGAAGAGTTTCACCAGCTGGCAGCCTTCTTTCCACGCCTGAGGATTCGGCGCAAGGAAGGCACCGAGGCTGGCCGGCGCGAGTTTGAGATTGTCTCCACGGACAGCTCGGCCCGCAGCTTTCAGCGTCAGCAGTCAATCCAGGGTAACTTCGCGAAACGCTACGGCGATCCGTCTACCTGGGTCGAGCGCTACGACCGCAACTCCGATGGAACGGTCTCCTCGCGCGAGGTCCCCAGGGC
>DCKY01000277.1:476-8051 GCA_002320775.1 Planctomycetes bacterium UBA1662 | reverse complement strand
GGCAGCTCGTCGCGATCGGTCTTCCACCGGGTCTCACCGGTCTTTACATCAGCGGCCAGGATGAAGGACTTCTTCTGCACATCACATTGGACAATCACAAGATCCCCGTAGATGACCGGGGAGCTGGCCGTGCCCCACTCGTATTCGGGAAGATCATGGGCTCCCGCATCGAGGCGCCCGAGATCCTTCGACCACAGCTTCTTTCCATCGAGATCGAAGCCGAAGAGCCCCTGGGAACCGAAGAAGGCGACCAGGTAGCGCCCATCGGTCACCGGTGAGGAGTTGGCGAAGGTCGCCTTGATGTGGCGCTTCTCCCGGGGCGAGCCATCTGTGGCAAGGCTCTCCCAGATGGTCTTGCCGCTTTTTTTATCAAGGCAGTAGACCATCCAGCGATGCTTTGAGTTGTCGGCATCCGCAGCCGGGTCACCGTAGAGTCCCGGCTTGAAGCTGGCATCGGCCTTGCTGCTGATGGCGCTGGTTACAAAGAGCCGGTCTCCCCAGATCACCGGGCTGGAATGGGCCAGCCCGGGAATGCGCTTCTTCCAGCGAATGTTCTCTCCCTTTTCGAAGTTCCACTCATCCGGAAGGTCCTGTCCATCGGCCACTCCCGCGGCATCCTGGCCGCGAAACGAGGGCCAGTTGGCCGTGCCCAGGGGAGCGGCAGCCGGACGTTCCTTCATAAATTTCACCCTCACCCCGCGCAGCTCCTTCCAGATCTCCTTAGCGGGCGCGGCCGGAGAGGCGCAACAGAAGAGATAGCTGTACTTGCCGGTCTTTCCCTTCCAGGTGTGAATCTCGAGACGAAGCTTCTGGGGTTTCTTGGTTCGAAAGGGTTCGATCCAGTCAAGAACGCCGGCCGAGGCGATCACCCCTGGAGTTTTTTTCACATTGCCCTTGGAAGGCTCAACCTTTTCGGGGTTGAAGGTAAACTTCCCCGTCTCGATCCCTTCCCCTCCCACCGCTCTTGCCAGGCCCCGGTAATAAACCAGGATCTCTTCCCGGACCGTCTTCAACGACAGGTCCTGCTTCGGACCCAGACGAAAAACAAAAGCATAGGAGAAGAAGCTTTCGGTGGCGGGCTTGAACATTCCCGGAGCGAAACGGATCTTCTCGAGCCCCTGCAGTTTCATGCCGGGGGCGAAGCCGGGCGGAAGGTCGATTGTTTCCCCTCCCCAGCCCGCTGGAGCCTCAAGCGGTATGTCGGCTCCCTTTTCCTCAGCGGAAAGAAAAGGAACGAGGGTCGATAAAACAGTAAATAAACAGATCGTCTTGATGTTCATAGCCTCAGTTTTAATCAGCATTGAACGCGATTGCCAGTGCAACAGAGACCCGGCTCACTCGGTGATGGTAATCGGCTTCCGGTCCCGCTGTGATTTCAGCTTCTGTATCCGGTCCATACGGGGTCTTCCCTCGGGGTCGTAGAGGGTGGTCGACGGGAGCAAACGCTTCCTGCTGGACCAGGTTTGCATCACCTTGCGCATCACCGTCTGCTCATAACGCCCGGGATTCATATGGTCAAAATCGAGCCGGCTGAAGCCAGAGTGGCTGCGAAGCGAACGATGGGCTATATACCGAATCGCGTCATAGTCGTCATCAAACATCTGCTCTACAAGATAGAAGACCATCCAATCGGGGGTTGAGGCCTCCAGCGCCGGCTTCCAGCCCATACTCCAGGCCGCCAGGGCTCTCTGGGCGGCATCTCCCCTGAGCGCCCAGAGAATAGAAGCCGCGATCGAGCTGTCCTCAGCGCCGAGAGCCGGTTTCGGCTGCCCGTACCATTCAGAGAGCTTACCGGCGGTCCATTCGAGCGTCTTGTCGAGATGACAGAGATTGCAGGCATTAGGTTTTCCCGAGGTCCCGGTCGCCTTCGCCGCCGGGCTGCTGATGGTATGGCTGCGAACGGCCTTGAGCAGGCCCAGGGATGTATGCGGCATATGACAGTTGTAGCAGTCGCTTCCGGATGAACCCGGGGAATGATGCGTGTGAGCGGAAATGTCCTCGCCGAAGGAAGGGTGACATTGCAGGCAGGCTGCGCTGGTCTTCATACCCGTCTTGAGCTGGTCATCGGCCCACTCCCGAACGCTGTCCGCATCACCGGCCTCCGAATGCATGGAATGACAGGAGGAGCAGGTCATGGTTCGCTCACCCGCATCCCCGTCAGCGTAGCAGGGCGACCGCAAGAGCCCATTGTATTCCCGCCCGGTGACGCGAAGCATCCCATCGGGCCAGAAGATGCTCTCAGCCTGGGACTCGGCCAGCAGATTCGAATCGGAGTCGTGGAAAAGATACTGCCTCGAATCCTCCAGCTTGCCGCCCGGGCGGTATTGATGCCCCTTCTCCCGCCAGTGGAGACCCTCATCATCCAGCAGCCTCCACACTCCGTGGCACTGGCCGCAGACCTGGGCCGAAAGTTTCGGGGAGAGCCGGGCCGGGTTGACGATCGTGTCATCGGAACCATCCTCTCCATGGTAGCTGTACCGGCGCAGGGGATCCCGGTTCAGGCGGACGTGCTCCTCCGCCGGACCATGGCAGGATTCGCAGGCGATACCAAACTCGGCGACCCTCGTATCGATCTTCCCCGGCTCGTCGTGCAGGCGGGGACGCGAACCGGTAGCGTGGCACTGGTTGCAGCCGGTGTTCCAGCGTCCCTCCGAAACCGGCATGCCCGCCTTCGGAGGCTGGATAAAGGCCGTGTGGACCGGCACCCACCTGTCGCTCTCGATGAGATAGACCAGGGGAAAGAGATCGAGCTTCCTGCCTTCCCCTGCCGAGTACCAGTACTTCTGCATATGATGGCTGCCGGTGGAGAGCACCAGGCGCCTGGCAGCCCCGCTGTCGAAGGCCTTGCCCGTATCCCCGATCTCAGCCCAATACTCCTCTCCCCTGCGCTCGAGTCGAAATCTCCAGCCGTAGAAATTTTCTTCGCGACCATCGAAACCGCCCACGACCGTCCGGGGCGAGACCACCTGGGTCATGCTCGAATGAAAGGAAGAGCTCCAGGTGGAGTGCTGGTGAGGATGGCAGGATCTGCAGGTCTTCGAGGACACGTAATCGGGCTCGGGATCCTCTACCGGCCGATCCAGCACCTCGCTCTCGGCAACGGGCCGCTCGAGTCCGCTTCCAGCGAAGATGATCGCGATGCCGCAGCCGGCAACGAGGACAGGCAGCCCGTATTTCTGTATCCCCGAGCGGACTCCGAAGGAGGAGATGAGCAGGGGCAGGAGAGCCCCGATGAACACCGTCAATACGATCAATCCTTCAGCGTTCACGATACCTCTGTCTCCTCGTCGCGTGACTCGCCATGGCTAAACACGCCTAAGGTTATTTCCCGGCACTCTCTTTTTTCTCGTAGTCGATCACCAGCACAGGAGCCAGCTCGCGCCTGGAAACCGAGCTGCTCCAATAGGCGGCTCCCTGCGGCCGGTCCGCATCGAGAACGAAGTACATATTCCCGTCATTCGGATCGACCTTCCAGCCGCCAGGCAGCTCGGCCTGGACCGCGGCAGGATTCAGGCCGCTACGTACAAACCGGGTCGCGCCTGCAACAGCCTTTGGCAGGTCCGGATACTTCACCTTGTTGAAATCCGGCCAGGGGGGGCCCTCGATACGCCGAACAGAACCCGTAACCTTGCCGCCAGCAGCCCCGGCGCCGTGCGAAGCGTTCAGCAGGCTGAACTCCCGCGCCTCCCGCAGCTGGATCCTGGATGAGCGGATAGCCGGATTCGCCCGGAGATGAGCGGGAACATGGAACCAGACATAGGAGGCCGCGCCGTCAGCGGGCTTGTTCTTCCCGGGAGCGCATACAAACATGAACTCGTTACGAAGATTGTGGGGACGAAGCCGGCTTCCCCAGCTTCTCTGCAGGGACTCGCCCAGGATCGTCCTGGTATTGCCTCGAACGATCTCCCTGGAGAATTTCCCAAGCCACTCGACAGGAATCTTCCGCTGGAACTGAACCTTCCCATCTTCTCCCACCAGCTTCAGACCGACCTGGTGAATGCCAAGCCCCAGGCCAGGCTTACCCTTGATCGTGACCTTCGCATCGGCCGAGCTGAAGGCCGGGATGGTCACCTTGCCGCCCTCGGCAGCCAGAACCTCCAGTCCGCCGGGAGCCTCCAGGACGAGCCGCGCCTTGAGCGTCTCCGGACGCGAATTCCCGATCTTTATCGAAAGCTCCTTTTCAGGTTTCTCGATATTCACCCAGGCCTCGCCGGAAACAACCAGCCCGCCGCCCCTCATCTCCTGCCGGAGAATCTGCACGCCGTTGAGCAACGGCAGCTGCTCATAGGTCGGCGTACCGGAGGCGCTCACGAGCTCGATGACGAGGTTCTCCTTCAACTCCATGCTGAATTCTTTCCAGACGGCGATCTCCGCGCCGCCGGCCTCGCTGGCAATATCAAAGTTCTCGAGTACCTTCCTGCCGTTCAGGCGAACGTCAAAGATCCGCTTTCCCGAGGTCTCTCCCGGGGGAGCAGCGAAGCCGAGCCGGACCTTGTAGGTCCCTGTCCCATGCTCAGGCTTAGCGACAGGCAGGATACAGCTCTTCAGCCCGGTGAGGGACGAGGCGAAAACGAAGGGGACGTCGGCCTTCGCCGTCTTCGTAAAGCGCGCGCTGCGCCGGGCGTCCTGCCAGCCATCGTACATCATGAGCTTGATGCCGTAGTGCAGCAGCAGCTTGTGATTCATGATTCGGTTGGTCGATGAGATCCAGAGCTGCCCCTTGTCGTCCTTGCGGTCGCCATTAGACCCAAAATCGACATTCAGGTGTTTCACCGGCAGGCTCGGCCCCGGCTGGGCAAATTTGGGAGCGGACGAGGTCAGCGTGGCCACCTCCCCCATGGCCACGGTAAAGGGCAGCGACCACATGCACTTGCAATAGATCGCCTGCGGAGGCTTGATCATCAACCCGCCGCCGCTGACATGGTCAACGTAGCAGTTCGAGCGGCTGTGCCAGAAGGTATAGATTCCCTCGTCGTTCTGAAGATCCTTGTAGCCGAAGCCCTTGTTACGCCCGAAGAGCAGGTTGCCGCTGGCGGAAAAGACCCCGCATTGCTTGTCAAAGCGGCACCAGGCCCAATCCGCCTCCTGGCCGGTGATCGGGTGGAGGCGTGTTTTCTTCTTCCCGGTTCTCAGGTCAAAGGCCCAGGGCTCGGCGTGGATGGTATCACCGACAATCACCGGCCGGGTGCGGTGGTTGGTGAACTTATACCAGAGCAGGTCGCCTGTCTTTCCATCGTAGGCGGTGAGCGCGCGGACCTTGTAGCCCCCGCCGTTCCAGACCCCCCACCCCTTGTCGGCCCGGCTGGCCGAGCCGATCACGAAGACGCCGTTTCGCGCGTAGACGTCGAGGAAAACGTAGGGGTTGTAGTGCCGCTTGCCGCCAAAGCCGGCCGAGCGCATCCACTTGCCGCCGCAATTGCTGATATCGACACCCGTGCGGTAGAGGATCTTCCCGGTCTTCGCATCGACAGCCGTCAGCTGCTGAATGTCCCGCTCCTTCACCTGGCTCTCGAACTCCTTGAGAAGCTCAGGCGACTGGGTCTGGAAGTAGATCCGCATCTGCGAGATGGCATCGGCGCGCATCTCCTCGCTGACCTTGCCGCCGAGCGCGAAGATCAGCCCATCGCTCATCGCCATGGTGCCGCCGACCCGCTGGTCCTCCGGGGCCTTCGGTCCTCCCAGCTGCCAGCGCACGTTGCCCTTGCCGGATGCCATCTCGGTGGCGAAGAGACCGTTGGCCGCCGCCCCGTAGACCGTCTTCTCATCCTGGGCGACGGCGAACCAGCCCCAGTCGACATCCTTGCCGAAGGGGGTGAGGAATGATTTCTCGTGCTTGCCGGTCAGCAGGTTGATCTGCAGGAGCACCTTGCCGTAGCGAGCGTAGACATGGGTGTCGCTGACGCCGAGGTTGGCTCCGATGTTGGCGGCATCGAGCTTCCACAGATGACGGCCGGTGTACTGGTCGCAGCCCTGGAGCGAATGAGGCTCCGGCACGACAAGGATCCCGTTCTTGATGAGCGAGGTGTGCTTTCCCGGTACCTTGATCGTCGGGGTGCCATACCAGAGCACCCCGAGGGGAGCCTTGAGGACGAGGTCCTGGCTGCAGCTGGTATTGCCCGGATCTCCGTGCATCTGGGTCCAGCCGCCGCCATTTTTAAGCGGCGGACGCAGCCGATGGGCCCAGTGGCCGCCACTGGAGACCACCTTCCAGCCCTCCTGGCCGGTGACGCCGGACCAGTCCTCCAGGTCTCTCTTCTCGTGGGCGCCACCCATCATGGCGACCCCGCGGATGGGCTTGAGAAGCCGCGACCAGTCCTCGGTGTCCTTCGGCAGGGCTCCGCCGGAAACGGCGGCCTCCGAGACGATGAGATCGGCGAAGAAAGACGGGTAGGGTAGCTTCTCGCCCTCGGGGCGAAGCCAGCTGGCGATCCGACGCACGTTCAGGCCGGCCTGCGCGTACATGCGCCTGGCCTTCATCATCGCCGCCTCATCCTCGAACACCGCGCAGAGCTCGAGATTCGTTCTCCTGGCGAGCTCCAGCGGCAGCTGGCCATCCTTGCAATCGATGACCAGTCCGTAGCCATCCTTGATACCGCTCTCCCGGACAATCACATCGGCCGCTGAAGCCATGCTTCCGTCGAGACCCTCCGGCTTCTCAGCGACCTTCTCAACAATCTCACCAGGGCCGTCTCCGGCGGCCGAGAAAGCGTAGATCGTACCGCGGCGGGTGCCGACGAAGAGCCGGCCATTGGCGACGACCAATTGGTTGGCCCGCTCAGGAACATCGAAAGACCAGAGGAGCTTCCCATCTTTATAGTTACGAGCGTAGATCCCGGAGCCGACCCCCTTCTTGGGATCGGAATCAAAGGACGTGTGAAAGAGAACATCTCCAGCCATGACAACCGCCGCGTGGTCGGGATCGTAGCGAAAGATGACCGGGTAGCCGTAGCCCGCCTTCATCCGCGTCCCGACACCCGAGTCATAGTCGGTCCATCGGCCGGGCGTCTCCGCGCTCCAGACACCCTTCCTGCTCAGGTGTTCATTCTTGGTCTCCCAGGCGGTCGAGCCGGCATACCTCACACCATCCCGCTCCACCCCGAAGAGGGGCCAGAAGATCCGGGTCCAGGGACTGTTGGAGTCGATCTTCGGGGCCTCCGGATCATTCGGATCAGGCCAGTGGGTAAAAAGTCCATCCTTGCGCCGGAAGGAGGTGGGCGCGCCGTAGGGCATATTGGAGTAGCCGCGAAAATCCTTCGGCACCCAGATCTGGTCCCGGGTGACCATCAGGTGCCCACCCGGAGCGAGGTTGGACTGGCCGCTGTCTTCGGACTGGGTGTCGTTGCGCCACTTAAGCTTGCCGGTGTTTGCATCGAGGGTATAGACATAGGTGCCCTCATGCGGAAAGACCCCGGCAGAGAAATACGCCTCGCCCTTGTCGACCAGCACATCGGTACGAACCGGCCAGACCGAGATCATCTTTCCGTAGGAGAGAAACTGGCGGGTCGCCGGCGCGGCCTGGAACTTCCAGATCAGCCTGCCGGTCTTCGCCTCGAGGCAATAGGCCCAGCCATCCTC
>DCKY01000277.1:0-129 GCA_002320775.1 Planctomycetes bacterium UBA1662 | reverse complement strand
CTGCCGAAGTAGAGCTTGCCCTCCCAGAACATCGGCGTGCGGTAGATCCCCGCGCCGGAAAAATACTCCCAGTTCTTCTTCGCCGTCGCGGCGTCCAGCGAGACCACCCGGCCCTCCACCGAGCTGGTG
>DCKY01000158.1:22774-24673 GCA_002320775.1 Planctomycetes bacterium UBA1662 | reverse complement strand
CAGATGCTTGCCGATGAGGGCTATATGAACGCAGACCCCCTGATGAAGCTGATTGCGCTCAAGTGGTACCTGCGCGGAATCGCCAACTCGATCATCGACCAGGAGATTCATGCGGGGGATATGAGCCGGGAGGAGGCGATGCGACTGATGACGGTGGACACCTTCCAGGAGGAGCGTGAGGCCGCCGGCAAGTGGATTCGCGCCCAGCTCACCTCGACCCAGCTGTCGACCTATTTCGTCGGCTACCAGGAGCATCGCGACCTGCGTGCGGAGGTTGAGAAACAGAAGGGTGACGCTTTCAACCTGAAGAAGTACCACGACCAGGTGATCTCCTACGGTTCGCCGCCGGTGAGGTACGTGCGCCGTCTCGTTCTCGGCCTGCCGGTGGCTGATTAGGAGGAGCTGCGCTCGAGCCAGGCGCCGCATCCATCCGGCTTCGCCGGGGCGAGCAGCTCGATGGCTTCGGCTGAATCGTCGCGCAGTTGTTGCGGGCCGATGAGCAGCCGGGCTGGTTCTTGAGCGATCCAGCCGGTCGCTTCGCCAAGGGTTTCGATGATGGCGCGGCCAACGAGTCCGAAGCTGATCCGTGCGTTGATTTCACCGAGGGGGTGGAAATGTTCATCGCCGCCGCTGTCGCGCCAGGACCAGCAATCGACCTCGAGCGGGCCGAGGTAGCCCTCTTCTCGCGCAGCATCCGCAGCAGCGTCTACGACCGTCTCCAGCCCGGGAAGGTTGCCGGTGGAGGAAGGTGAGAAGGCGAGACCGCGAAAGCGGCCCTGGACATCGGTTTCGAGGCCGTGGGGCCCAAGCAGCACGTTTCTCTCCTCGAGCACGAGGGCGCAGAAGCCGAAATCTGCGGTTCTTTCGAGCCAGGGTTCAAAGACCAGCGCTCCGTGTGCCTCGAACAGGTTCCGGGCCCTCTTCAGCTCTAGCTCGCCGGCTCCCGGACCTTCGGCGATCAGCCGCAGCCTGCCGGCGGCGGAAAAGGGAGCCTTCAGAACCCAGCCGCCGGATAGCTCCGGGCAGCCGCTCGAATTTTCGAGATGTTCCTCGAGTTCCGCGGTGTTTTTGATGATCCGGCTTGCCGGCAGGGCGAGGCCGAGCTTTTCCCGTAGTTGCTGGCAGAAGCGTTTGTCATTCACCGCGGCCGCAGCGGCCGCGCTCGCTTCTGGCAGGCTCCAGAGCCTGCCAGCCAGCGGGGCATCTTCACGGTAGGGCTGAGCGACCGGTCTGCCGGCTCGAAGCGCTGCCACCGCCTCGGTTTCTCCCCAGGCGAGCACCTCAACTTCCTGCTCCGCCGCTGACAGCGGGCCCTCGGCCAGGGTGGGCCGCGCAAGCTCCGGCGGACCCGTGAGGCGCCCGGCGTCAACCGGGAGCGGGGTCCACAGCCGATCTTTCTCGGTGCAGAAAACCCGCAGCAGGGTTGCGGCCGCGGAGATGTTCTCAAGGACAGGCCGCGGTAGCGTCGCTGGCGCAACGGAGCTCAAGGATTGGGCCGCAAAGCCCGTCTCACAGTCAAGGTTGCCCACGATGAGCCTCTCAGTCATCGGCTCCCTCTCCCTGCGGGTCGTCTCTCTGGCTCTCCTCGAGCAGGCGGATGAACTCGGGGTCCATTCCCGCCGCAACACGACCGACGGGATGGAATGTCCTGCCACGGCCTAACGCCGGGCGGAGCGGCCAGGTAACGTTGGCGCAGTAGGCCTCCCACATGGTCTGCCCCGGCTCTTTCAGTTTTCCCAGCCACTCCCATCCGAAGCGCACGTGGCCGATCTCATCGAGATGGACCTGATCGATGACCTCTGCCGTCTTCTTGTCGCCGGCCTTCAGGATCTCAGCTGCGGAATCCGTGGTGTGATCGAGGTTGGCGTTCTCAAAGGTGAGTGACATGGCGCAGACAAA
>DCKY01000158.1:0-22378 GCA_002320775.1 Planctomycetes bacterium UBA1662 | reverse complement strand
AGCTCTCCGCCGATTTTTCTCATCCTGGCGATGTACATCCGGGTATGGCGTTGTTCTTCGGCGAGGATCTTCAGGAGCCCGGCGCGATAGGGTGGCGGGGCATCCGGGAAGGCCAGCAGAGCCCAGGCGAAGAGCTCGACAGCTTGCAGCTCATGATTGGCGAAGGAGTGCAGGATGCGCGGCCGCTGGTTGGGGTCATGGTATCCTCTGACCGATGGGACCTGGGCCTCCCTGATCGGCCGCGGCGCCAGCTCCGGCGGTCGTCCGGGTTTCTCTACGCGCAGCGGCGCTCCCGGTTCGCTGTCCTCGATGTCTTCGGGCAGGGCGGCGAGTTTAAAATCGATGTCTTCGGAAAGAACGATGGCTTCGGCGATGTCTCGTACTTGCATATGCTGATCCAACAGTGCCTGGCTTTGCCGGCATTATGGACCGCTGGGGGCGGCGAGTACCAGTAGCAGGGAGGTTGATTATAGTCTCCTGAAACGAATAAGCTGGATGGCGTTGAATCGTTCAAAGGAGAGTTCATGTCCGACAACGGCGAGGAACCATCGGTTCGGGTCCTGATATCCGAAGCAGAGATCACCAGTCGCCTGCAAGAGCTTGCCTGTGAGATCTCGCGCGACTACGAAGACAAAGACCTCGTGCTGGTCTGTGTCCTCAAAGGGTCCATGGTCTTTTTCGCTGACCTTGCGAGGAAGGTCACCGTCCCCCTGCGCTTCGACTACATCTGTGTGAACTCCTATGGCGACAATACCGAGAGTGGCGAAGAGATCGAGCTCAGGACCGACTTGAGTGAGTCTGTCGCCGGGCGGCACGTGCTCGTGGTTGAGGATATCGTCGATACGGGCCGGACGATGGGATATCTCTTCGACCTCCTGGGGGGCAGGGGAGCGGCCTCGCTCGCGGTGGTCGCCCTGCTGGATAAACCGGCTCGCAGAAAGCGGGAGGTGGAGATCGCCTACCGGGGATTCGAAATTCCCGATGAATTCGTTGTCGGCTACGGGCTCGACTATCGCCAGCAATACCGTAACCTGCCCTATATCGGGGCCCTGGAGTCGAGCTCGCCCCTGGGCTGAGCCGGCGTCCGGTTTTTCTTACATCGAGGTCCTGGAGGGACGGCGCGGTTCCATGCGTTTTATCTTCGAACAGATTCGAACAGGCGGGGACCGCAACTTTGCCTATCTCATCGGCGACCGCGAGGCTGGCGAGGGGGTTCTGGTTGATCCTTCGTACGATCCGGACGCGGTGGTTGAGCGCTCCCGCGTCCAGGGGCTGACCGTGACCCATGTCATCAATACACATGGACATCCTGACCACGTCAACGGAAACGATCGCGCCCTCGAGCTCACCGGCGCCCGTCTTGCCGCCTACAAGGATGCCGAGAGTGATCCAGGGGTCTCTCTTGATGATGGGGACGAGCTGAAGGTCGGCTCGCTCAGTCTGCGCTTTCTCTACACTCCCGGGCATAGTTTCGATCACCTGGTGATCTACCTTCCCGGGCAGGCCGTGGCGATTACAGGCGACCTGCTCTTTGTCGGCAAGATTGGCGGCACCGCGAACGATGAGCTGGCATTAGAGGAATACGAGAGCATCCAGCGGGTGCTTCGGGAGCTTCCTCCTGAGACCACGATCTGGCCCGGCCATGACTATGGCTGCCGGCCATCATCCACCCTGGATCTCGAGCTTCAGACCAATCCCTTCATCCTGGCCGGGTCGTCGGAGGAGTTTCTCCGCCTCAAGCGTGACTGGGGAGAGTTCAAGACCGGCCATGGCCTGAGGTGAGGCCCCGGATGCCGGCTAAGAAGGAAGGCCGCGGCGGAAGGTTTCCGCACGGCCTTTGTTCAAATGGTTGCCGAACAGGGACTTGAACCCCGACTTCCAGAATCAGAATCTGGCGTGCTACCAATTACACCATTCGGCAACGACTATTCATCGATTTCACGGCGCGCGGAATTTCACGCGGACCGCTCAAGGTATGAGGAGCTTTTTTAATCGCTGAGGCGGTTCGTTGCAACCAGAACATCGATGCCGGGAGAGCCGGGGCTTGACGGGACCGCTGAATCATCCCAGATTAGTGGTCTGTAGAAATGGATTACCAGCCTATTCAACCCACAGGGGGAGCCCGCGTATGACCAGTCGCCGTGATTTTATCAAGGGAGCCGTTTTGGCAGGAGTCGGTGGAGTTGTTTCGGGGTGTTGCACCCCGGAGCCGGGAGACCCAGAGGGGAGAGGAGAGACAGCCTTGATACCCATCGTCGATACGCATCAGCACATGTGGGACCTCGGCAAGTTCAACCTGCCCTGGACCAAGGACGAAAAACCACTGGCGAAGAATTTCCTGATGTCCGATTACCTCGAGGCCTCCAGCGGACTCAACGTCGTCAAGACGGTCTACATGGAGGTTGACGTGACGCCGTCGCAGCAGGTCAAGGAGGCTGAACACGTCATCGAGATGTGCCGCCGTGATGACAACCCGATGGAAGGGGCGGTGATTTCGGGCCGGCCGTCGAGCGATGGTTTTCGCGATTACATCACAGCCTTCAAGGACACTCCTGAGATCAAGGGTGTGCGTCGAATCCTGCAGGTCGGCGCGACCCCCCCGGGTCATTGCCTTGGCGATAAGTTTGTCGAGAGCGTTCGCCTCGTCGGTGAGCTGGGGATGAGCTTTGATCTCTGCATGCGCCATGGCGAGATTTCCGACGCGGCGAAGCTGGCGGACGCCTGTCCCGATACCCAGCTGGTTCTCGATCATTGCGGCAATGCCGAGGTTCATTCCGCGGATCGCTCGAAGTGGCGCAGCGATATCGCCGCCCTGGCTGAGAAGAAAAACGTGGTCTGCAAGATCTCCGGTTTCATCGTCAACACGAAGACTGGGAAGTGGACGACGGAGGACCTGGCGCCGGTCATTCGGCACTGCTACGAGTCCTTCGGGCCCGACAGGGTGGTCTTCGGAAGCGACTGGCCGGTCTGCAACCTGACCGCCTCCTACAAGGGCTGGGTCGGCGCGCTGAAGGAGGTCATGAAGGGCGAGCCCGAGGAGCATCGCCGCAAGCTCTTCCACGACAACGCCATCCGGGTCTACCGGCTGGGCTGAGAGCGCTCGCTCATTTCAGACGCACGCTCACCGGGCAGTGGTCGCTGCCGGTGATGTTCGGATGGATGGCGGCGTCGGTTACCCGGTCGAGCAGGGCGGTGTTGACGGTTCCGTAGTCGATCCGCCAGCCGATGTTCTTCTCCCGGACCCCGAAGCGGTAACTCCACCAGGAATAGGCGCCCTCGAGGTCGGGGTTGCGCTCTCTGAAGACATCATGGAAACCGCTCTTGAGGTAGCGGCTCATCCAGGAGCGCTCTTCGGGGAGGAAGCCCGGGTTCTGGAGGTTCTGTTTCGGGCGGGCGAGGTCGATCGGCTCGTGGGCGATGTTGTAATCTCCCATCAGCAGGACATTGAGGCCCGAATCAATCTGCTTTTTCAGGAATCGCCGCATGCCCCGGCAGAAATCGAGCTTGTATTCAAAGCGCGGACCCTCGGGCTGGCTCTTGGGGAAGTAGGCGCTGATGACCAGCAGGTCGCCGTAGCGCGCGCGCAGCACTCGGCCCTCCTGGTCCAGCTTCCTGACCCCGAGTCCCTCGATGACCTCGTCGGGCTCCTTTCGGGAGATGATGGCGACTCCGGAGTAGCCCTTGCGCTGGGTCGTCGAGTAATAGGCGTGCCACCCCTTCGGCTCGGCGACCTCGGGGTCCAGCTGTTCAACATGGGCCTTGGTCTCCTGGAGACAGAAGACATCCGCCCGTGGAAGTTGCTTCCAGGGGAGCAGGCCCTTGCGCGCGACGGCGCGGATTCCGTTGACATTCCAACTGTAGCAGCGCATGGGTTGAGCCTCGATGGTTACCGCGGGAGTTCAGTTTTCGAGTCGGCAGGATACTCACTCTTCGCCGGCTCTTCAAGGAGCGCCGGTTTCAGCCGGTCCTTCCGACTGTACCGTTGCGGCGGAAATCGCCGCCGCCGGCCAGCTCTCCAGCGGTATTCCTGTGGGCGATATGTACGCCGCCGAAGAAGAGTCCCGGGCTGTTGAACTCATCGAGCTCGTCAGCATGCTGGAGAGCGCCCGTGAGGCTTTCCGGGCAACCTTCGATGGCGAAGCTCTCGGCGCTGAGAATCCCGTTCTCGACATGGATCCTGCCCTGCTCGATGGCCTCCCGCGGGTCGAGACCGTCCATGACCAGCCCGCAAACGATCTGGGCGATGGCGGTGCGGATTCGGTTCGCCCCTCCTGACCCCAGGACGCTCACAGCTCCATCGGAATGTTCGATGACGGTTGGCGCCATCATGGTTGAGAGCCTCGCGCCCGGGGTGAAGCTGCCGAGGCCGGCGGGGAAGAGGTCCTCCTCGCCAAGGAAATTGTTCATCAGGATCCCGGTTCCCGGGATCTCGAAGCCGTTGCCTTCCCCATGGCTGAGGGTGATGCCCGCGGCGTTGCCGTCGGCATCGATGACGCTGATGTGGGCCGTGGAGCCCGGAGCCCGCGGCTCCGGCGGGGCTTCGCCATCCTCTTCGCGGGGCCTGTCGAGGTTGCGCCGCAGGCGGGAGCTGAAGAGCTCATTTGAGTTGTCCCGGTCAAAGATGCCGGGGTCTTCAGCTCTCAGCTCGGAGACGCTGCGGAAGACTGCCGCAAGCCTTTCGTATCGCAGCGGGCTTCCCGCCGGACCGTTCTCAGCCCCGGCTTCAGCCAGCAGGCGGAGGGTCTGGTGGATGCTGGGACCTCCAAAAGATGGGGCGGGGTTGGTGAAAATCCTGGCGTCCGCGAAGCTGAACTCGAGCGGTTCGCGGAATTCCGGTTTCCAGCTTTCGAGATCCCGGGCCGTGATGCGGCCGCCGCGGGAGGGGCCGAAGGCGTCGAGAATCGGGTCCTCGATGTTTTTTCTCAGCCAGGCCCTGGCCTCTTCCGGTTCGCATCCTCCGAGGTTCCGGAGGGTTCCGGCAAGCGCAGGATTGCTGAAGCTTCCTCCAGCCGCCAGCAGTTCGCCCTTTTCATCGAGGAAGCTGTGCCTGCCAAGCTCGGAGAGCCGGAGGATTCCCTCGAGGTAGCTGAAGCAGGCGGCCTGGTAGTCCCGCACCTCGATTCCTTCCTCGAGACAGCGAATGACGGGGGCGAGGACCTCGCCGAGCGGCAGCCGGCCTTTTTTTTCAAGCACCGCGCAGAGGCCTCCAAGGGTCCCCGGCACCGCCGCCGCGCCCCTGCCGATGTGGAAGGTCTGGGTCGTAGCGCCCTCGGGAAAATAAATGTCGATTCCTTCGAAGTCGATCGGTCCCGGCGTACCCTCGAGACCCGGAGCGTTGGCGAAGAGGTCGTAGATCTTTACGGAGCCTTTGCCGGCATCCCGATGGATCATCACCCCGCCTCCGGCAAGGCTTGTAATTGACGGCTCCCCGGCTGAGGTGGCGAAGGCGGCCGCGATGGCGGCATCGACGACATTGCCGCCAGCGCGTATCATTTCCAGACCTGCGTTGACACTTTCATCGGAGCTGGCGACGATTATTGCTGCCTGGGACATGGTCGTCAGAGTATAACCGCTGGGACTTTCAAGCGGGCGCGCCTTTAGACCCTCTCCCGGGTGATGACCAATGACCGAAAAGCTTCCTGTAGACGAATCCGCCGACACCCCGGACAGCCTGTTGCTATCCAATGTCAGGCCTCCAGGGCATGAGAACCCGCCTCCGCGTGAACGCTATGACCTGGTTGTCATCGGGGCGGGCGCAGGGGGCCTGGTCAGCTCGGCGATCGCTGCCGGCCTTGGCGCCCGGGTAGCCCTGGTCGAGGAACATCGTCTCGGAGGTGATTGCCTCAACACGGGCTGCGTACCTTCCAAGGGGCTCATCGCCGCCGCCCGCTCGTGGCAGGCGGCTCGAGACAGCTCCGCGCTCTTCGGCGGTCCCGAGGTGCGAGGGGCGGGTGATTTCCAGGCCGCGATGGATCGAATGCGCCGCTTGCGGGCTTCCATCAGCCCGGCTGACAGTGTTGAGCGATTTATTGGCATGGGAGTGGACGTTTTCCTGGGCCGGGCGAAATTTGCCGGTCCCTCACGGGTTGAGGTCGATGGGGCCACCCTGAATTTCAGGCGCGCGGTCATCGCCACAGGTTCGAGACCTGTTCTGCCGCCGATTGAGGGGCTTGCCGATTCAGGCTGTCTTGACAACACCACGCTTTTTGACCTGGAGAGCGCTCCCGCTCGTCTGGTCGTGATCGGGGCCGGTCCCATCGGCTGTGAGATGGCACAGTGTTTCAGGAGATTCGGTAGCGAGGTGACGCTGCTCGAGTCCGCCGCCGAGGTTCTTCCACGGGAGGATCCCGAGGCCGCGGCCCTCGTTCGGGAGTCTCTGGAGGAGGAGGGGGTCTGTTGTCTCCTCGGAGTGGAGATTTTACGGGTGGAGGCTGGCGTCCGGGTTCATTATCGCCAGGGTGAGACGATGGAGGTAGCCGAAGGAGATGAGCTGCTGGTAGCTGCCGGACGGGCTCCCAACGTGGAGGGTCTGGAGCTGGGGTCGGCGGGTGTCAAGGCCGATGGCAGCGGGGTCATCGTTGACGGGCAGCTCAGGACGGACAACCCGGTGATTTACGCGGTTGGAGATGTCTGCTCGGAGGAAAAATTCACCCATGCGGCGGATGCCCAGGCTCGGATCGCGGTTCAGAACGCTCTCTTCTTCAGGCGCCTCGAGGTGCGCGGGCTGGTTGTTCCTCGCTGTACCTATACGTCTCCTGAGCTCGCACATGTCGGCTACGATCCTGAGGGCGCGCGCGCGGCTGGTTTCCAGATCGACACCATCACCATACCCATGGCTGAAAGCGACCGGGCTGTTCTCGATGGGGAGCAGACAGGTTTTCTTCGCCTGCATCTCCTTCGGGGATCGGACAGGATCCTGGGCGCCACGGTGGTATCGAGTCACGCCGGTGAGCTCATATCGGAGCTCAGCCTGGCCATAACGCATAAGCTTGGACTCAGGAAGATGGGAGGGATCATCAGACCCTATCCTACCCGGAGCGAGGTGCTCTCCCGAGCCTGCGGCCAGTGGCAGCGGGGACGTCTCAGTCCGGCCATCCGGAAAATAATTGAGGCGTTCCTGGGTATTTTTCGCTGAAGAGCGCCTTCCGATGAGGCGATTTGCCGGGAACCCTCTGGCTTGAAGAGTTAGAATGCGGCCTGCAAGGTCAGGAAAGAAAGCTACGGCGCTCATGGTTCAAGAAGACAGCTACGAAAACCAGTCCGCACGGGAGGGGTTTCATCCCCTGCCGGTGTTGTCGGCTGAGGAGCCAGCGGTCAGCCATGCAAGGCCGAAGCATCCAAGCTGGGTCAAGGCGAAGTTCTCCTACAACGAACGCTACAGATTTCTCAGTGAACGTCTGAAGGCCCACGGTCTTCACACTGTCTGCGAGGAAGCTGAATGTCCGAATATCGGCGAGTGCTGGGGCCATGGCACGGCCACCTTCATGCTGCTTGGCGACATCTGCACCCGGGGCTGCAATTTCTGCTCCGTCTCCAGCGGCAGACCCGAGGAACTGGATGAGGATGAGCCTGCCAAGGTCGCCGAGGTTATCGAGGACCTTGGCCTGGACTATGCCGTGCTGACCTCTGTGAACCGGGACGATCTTCCTGACCAGGGCTCCACCGCTTTTGCCGCGACCATCGACGCGATCGATGACAGGCTGCCGTCCTGCAGGGTCGAAGCCCTGGTGCCTGATTTTCAGGGGTCACGGGGATGCGTTGAGCGGGTAGTGGACACGGCGCTTTATGTCTTTGCGCACAATATTGAGACGGTTCCGCGACTCTATGACCGGGTGCGGCCCGGCGCCGGTTACGTCCGTTCGCTCGAGGTTCTCAGTTCCGCTAAGGAGCTTTCCTTGCAGCCTTCCGTGGCCGCGCGCCGCAAGGGTTCTCTTCTTACCAAGTCAGGGCTTATGCTTGGCCTGGGTGAAACCAGGGATGAGCTGCTGGAGGTTTTTGCCGACCTTCGTGAGCATGGCGTCGACATTCTCACCCTCGGCCAGTACCTGCAGCCTACCGCTCGTCAGCTTGACGTCTTTCGTTACGTGACGCCCGCCGAATTCGCCGACCTGAAGACCGAGGCCGAGCGCCTGGGCTTCCTGCAGGTTGTTTCCGGTCCGCTGGTACGAAGCTCCTACCACGCCTGGGAAACGGCTGACGCCGTCGCCAGCGGTACAGGGCAGGGCTAAGTCACAGAAAACACCGCTAAGGTCTTGACGATTGCCACCGCATTTCTATCATAGCAGAACGCTTTTCACCGAAAGGTGCGGGCGGCTATGGCCCCATCGTCTAGCCTGGCCCAGGACACAAGGTTCTCATCCTTGTAACAGGGGTTCAAATCCCCTTGGGGTCACCATTTTTAGAGGGCCGCGGCGATTCAGCCGCGGCCCTTTTTATTGCGCAGTAAATACCGGTTCTCGAGAGCGGAACACTTTAGCTGGCCCCGGCCGGGAGGTATGAGAAGATGTCGATGAGCATTGAGGTCCAGGTTGGCGAGTTGACCTTGCGGGGTGAACTCTCGGATACGGTCTGCGCCCAGGCGATCGCTGAGAGCCTGCCGTTGGACACGTCGTTTAACACCTGGGGAGAGGAGTTCTACTTCGAGATCCCCGTCAGCGCCGAGCTCGATAGGACTGCCACCAGCGATGTGGAGGTCGGCACGATCGGTTACTGGCCTCCGGGCCAGGCCCTGGCGATTTTCTTCGGCAGGACGCCAATGAGTACTTCCGATAAACCGGTCCCCGCAAGCGATGTCAATCTCGTGGGGATGCTTGAAAATGCCGGAGATCTCGTCGATTTCATGTCCGAATCTCGAATAGTTATTCGGCGGATTGAATAGAATCTTTTCGGCGTCGTCAAAAAAGCTGTTTCAGGGAAATTCTTACCTTACAATCCAGCAGCGCCTGAATGGGTGACCAGCTATGCAAACATTGACGAGCAAACTCGAGTCTAAACGCGGTCTGATCGCCAGTCCCGACACCGACGCTCTTGAGCGCGAGAAGCCCCCGGTTTCGATTGAGTATTGCGTGCCGGGCAATTACGAGCGGATCGCGACAACTCTCGCCGAGGCTATCGAGACCTCTCTTGGCCAGTCCCCCGAGCTGGTCCCTTCCCGCGATGGAGTCTTCGAGGTTTCCGTCCATGGAAGGGTCGTGTTCTCAAAGCGTGCCTGCTCACGCTTCCCTGACCAGGAAGAAATCTTCTATCATCTCCGTCAGCTCTGAGCCGCTGCGGCGGTGAAGAGTCGGCGGTCGTTTCACAAGGTTCCTTCTTCACTTGCGGAGTTGATTTCCCTCTGGCCGGACCTTGTCGTCGCCAGCGATGAGCTCGATGGCCCGGGGCAGCCATCCGCTCTCCCAGGAATGTTTCCATTCCTGGCCCTTGTGCCAATGATGCTGGATCTTCAGGGAGTTCATCCAGCTCCGGGCCTTTTCGTGTTGCTTGCGGAAGTTCACGAAATATCCGAGAAGCGCCAGGCGTTTGGAGGAGCCGAGCTGCCCGGCATTTTTTTTCAGCAGGCTCTCGATCCTGTATTTTTCGAAGTTCTCCCGGCTGCCGAAAATAGGTCCCGATCCGTAGGGGCCGGGCTTGTCGAGAGCGAGAGGGGCGTCAAACGCGGCAGCGGCGGCGAAGACCTCCGGGTTTCTCAGCAGCAGGGTAAAGGCGCCCCAGCCGGATTTGCTGAAGCCGACCAGGAGCCGCCCGGTTCTTCCCGGGATGGCAGGGTAGTTTTTTTCAACGAGGGGCAGTACGACACGGGTCAGATAGGATTCCTGGCGAATCATCGGGTCGCTCGGGTGGTCGGCGTACCAGGGAAGATGTGAGAAGGTCGGGGCTACGCAGATGAGCTTATGCCGGTTGTGAAGCCCTGCCTTGCGGATGGTTTGCAGGCCGCTTCCCCAGCGCCGGCCGTCCAGGGCTTCAACCGGAAGAACATAGAGAACCCTGTAGCGCTGGCTCTTGTCGAATGCATCCGGAAGCAGGACCCTGACCTTCGTGGTTCCAGCCTGGTAGGGCGAGCGCACCGTGTGGAGCCTGAATCCTCCATCGTCAACAGGCGCGGATATTTCAATCCGGTTCTTGTCCTCCGCCGGGCAGCGGAGCTGCGTAAGCAGCAGGATAACTACAGTGAGGATCTTGCTGGTGGTCATGGTCTTCTCGATGCGGACAGGAATCATTTTTTAACAGGGGCCGAATGCCGGGAAAACCGCGCAGATGCGTCATTTATTGCGCCTTGTTAGCAGGTTTTCAGTGTAGCCCAAATAGGGATCGGCCCGTAATATTGTGTTGGGGCGTATTCATATCTACTTTGGCGAAGAAATGGGGATTTTCAATTGGCTGGTATAGCAAGTGGTGTCAGGCTGAAGAGCAGCCGATTGAACCGATTTCCGGTTTCATTGGCTGCAATTGTATTGGTGTTTACCATGCAATCCACGGGCCAGGCCTCAGTCGTCATCAACGAGATTCATTATAATCCGCCGGCGCCCGACGGTAGGGACCTGGAATTTGTCGAGCTCTATAATTCCGGCCCGACAGCACTCGCCATCGCTGGCTGGAAGCTCGAAGGAGGCATCTATTTTGAGTTTCCCGCAGGGGCGGAGATTCCAGCTTCCGGCTATGTCGTGGTCTGCCGGGACAGGGCTCTCGTCGCCGAGAGCTACAATGTATCCCAGGCGGAGCTCTTCGGTAACTACGAAGGCCGCCTGGACAATGATGGCGACAAGGTTTCTCTGCTCGACGGCTTCAACGCTGTCGCGGATGTGGTGAGATACGATGACAGGTTCCCCTGGCCGTCCGGCTCAGGTTCCGTCGACGGGGGGGGAGCTTCTCTCGAGCGCAGATGTGTCTCAGCACCTTCGAACATACCGACCAATTGGGTCTCGGCGGTGGGCAACCAGCCCACCCCGCTGGCGGCCAATTCACGGGTCGCGTGTCCGCCGGTTCCCATGTCCGTTCCCGACGTGGTTATCAACGAGATCCATTACCATCCCGCAGGAAATTCCGAGGAGCTGGAGGAATTCATCGAGCTTCACAACCACGGCTCCCAGGCTGTCAACCTTGGTGGCTGGAGTTTTACCGGGATAGAGTTCGTTATTCCCCAGGGAACCGTGCTTGCCGCGGATGGCTATGTGGTCATTGCGCGTAACGCCGAGCATGTCAGCGCGTCCTTCGGCCTGGACAATGTACTGGGCGATTTCACCGGTCAGCTGGCCAATGGCGGAGAGAGGATCTCCCTGCTGGACGCAGCCGGTGTTTCTGTCGACTCGGTGCGTTACTCAGATGGAGGCGAGTGGCCCTGGGAGGCTGATGGCGAGGGCCGCAGCCTCGAGAAGATCAGGCCCGACGCGATCAGCTCCGATCCATCCAGCTGGACGAGCAGCGCCATCAGCCCGGGTGATTTTTCCAGTGTCTCCGCCGTGGGCCCACTCGGCCGCCTGGTCATCCAGCGGCTTCTTATTGCCATCAACGGAGGCGGGGAGTTTGTGATCGACAATATCCGGCTCAGCCCAGTCCAGAACCCGGCTCTGAATCTCATCGTGAACGGTGATTTTGAAGCGGGAGCCGAGGGCTGGGATCTTCGCGGCAACGCGTCTGGTTCCGGCGTATTGGACGGAATTGGCGTCGATGGCAGCAGTGGACTTCGAGTTCTCACCGCGGCCTCCTGCGGAGAGGGCTGCTTCTCCTGCTCCTCACGCGACAGCGTCACCCAGTCTTTCAGGTCGGATAATTTCGACCGTGAGGCGGACTACCTTCTTTCCTTCGATTACAAGTTTGTCGAGGGCGATTCGAACCTGTCGCTCAGGCTCTTGCGCGGAGTCGAGATCTGTCTCAACGAGAAGCTCGTGAGCCCCGGGCTGGCCAATTCCTCCAGGGCAGAGAGCATCCCGCCGTTTATCTCGGATCACGGCAGGTTTCCCATGGAACCGACCTCGGAGGATAGCACCACGATTTCCGTGCGGGTTCGTACGCCGGGCAACCAGGTGCTCGAATCGGTCGAGCTGAAGTATGTGGTGGGCGAGGATGACCCGGTCACCCTGCAGATGTTCGATGATGGGCAGCACGGAGATGCTTTCTTCTCCGACGGGGTCTATGCCGTAGAGCTTCCTGCGCTCTTTGAGCACAACACCGAGGTCTATTACCAGGTTGTGGCCAGGGCCGCGGATGGAAGTGTCGGGGCGGGGCCGCGAACCCATAATGGTACGCGCATGGTCAAGCGCGACCTGCGGGGATTCTATGTCAATGATGAGATCGCAGATACGAGCCTGCCGGTCTACCACATTCTCATACCCGGGGTGAGCACCGCCAACCCGAGGGCTATTAACGGCGCTCTTAATTGCGACACCCTGCGTCCGGGCTCCTTTGTTTACAAAGGCGACATCTATCCGGAGGTTGGAATGCGCTTTCGGGGTAATACAGCCTGTGTCCTCGACAAGAGAAACCTCAAGTTTCGATTCAATCGTGGACGGTATTTCAAGAACCTGAGAAAGATGAATCTCCAGGGCATGTGGACGGACAAGTCCCTGGTTCGCGAGCACCTGGCCTGGGATTTCATTCGCCAGCTCGGGATTCCCTACTGCAAGACCGAGTATGTCAGGGTGCATCTCAATGGCAGCTACCATGGTCTCTACCTCTCGCTCGAGCATCCCGACAGTCGCTACCTCGAGAGAAACGGCTTCGATGGAGATGATTGCCTCTACAAGGCGAAGCAGCCTCCGCGGGATGGAGGCACCCCCATCGGGGTCGCCGTCCAGAGCCGGGTCACCGACTATCCCGCCTATTGGGAGCAGGAGACCTGCGAGGATGAAGACTTCACCGCAATCGCCGACTTTATCGGCGACATGCATCGCGATGCGCAGGGAGGCTCCTCGGCCGAGTTTTTCCAGCAGCGCAGCATGCCGGAGCAGCTTATCGGCTACCAGCTTGCCCAGTCGGTGCTCGATAATATCGACAGCTTTGCGAAGAACCACTTCCTCTGCTGGAATAAGGAGTCCGACAAGTGGACCCTTCTTACCTGGGATATGGACCTGGTCTTCGGCAAAAATTTCAACCCTGATATCCGGCCGGTGGGAACGCTGAACGATTGCATGCTCAGTCCCGGCCGTGATCTCAACCCCTGGTTTTCCACCTCGGTCCGGGGCAATTTTCGCCTGCATTACTTCATGGATTTTTTCTTTAGCGCCTCAGATGGCTATTACCAGCGCGCCTACCTTGTCAGGCTCTGGGACCTGCTGCAGGAAAAGTACAGAAGTGACGTCTACGACGCCCTCATCGATGACCTGGAGACCCTCCTTGCCAACGAGCAGAGCCTGGATTACGGCCGCTGGGGCCGCTCGCCGGTCAATTGCGAGGCGGATTGCGGCGCCAATTGCGCCACCCTGCAGACGATGATCGGGAACACGGACGAGGTGCGAACTCAGCTGCGCCTGCACCGGAATTATCTCATCCAGTATATCTCCCGCTGGCATGCGGATGTTCGAGACCATGACAAGATGAAGATAACCGAGATCATGTATCGTCCCATCACCGCCGGCTCCGACCTTGAGTACATCGAGCTGCAGAATACCAGCGGCCGCCAGATAGATGTTTCCGAATGGATGATTTCCGGCGGGGTGAGTTTCGTTTTTCCCCGGGGGACGGTTGTGCCCGAAGGCGGGAAGGTCGTGGTCGTGCGAGACAGGGATGCTTTCCTGGCCCAATATCCCGGCGCTGAGAATCTCGCTACGATTCTGGGTGAGTACCAGGGGGCGCTTGATAACAATGGAGATGAGCTGCGGCTCCTGGACGCAGGCCCGGGCTACCCGGCGACCATTGATTATGTGAAATACAAGGACGGCGGCTCCTGGCCGGAGGTCAAGGCTGGGCACTCGATCGAGCTCGCCTCGGTGACCGCCGATCTCGACAATGATTTTGGCGATCGATGGAGTGCCTCCTCTGAGCTGAACGGTTCCCCTGGAGGCGCGACCGCGGAGCCTGGTCCCCAGTTCATTCGCGGAGACTTTAACGGCGACACGAGCGTCAATCTCTCCGATGCGGTCGGGATCCTTCTCTACCTGTTCATGGGAGAGGCGGCGCCGGATTGCATGGATGCCGGAGATGCCGACGACGATGCGAGCGTCAACCTCACCGACTCCACCTTTATCCTCAACTATCTCTTCCTCGGCGGCCCGGCGCTGCCGGCGCCCTTCCCGCTGCCGGGGGTGGATCTGACCGAGGACAACTTGTCCTGCGATCTTTGAGGGAGAGGATCTTGAAGAGAACCCAGATCGACTTGGCGGGAGAGCCCGGACTGGTCGAGGAGAGAACTCTTCGCCTGCTGGTAAGCGTGAGGTCAGCTGAGGAGGCTGTCGAGGCGCTTGAGGGAGGAGCCGACATTATCGATATCAAGGAGCCCGGTGAGGGCTCCCTGGGCGAGGCTCCGGCCGCCGCGCGGCAGGCGGTGGTTGAGGCTGTAGACGGTCAAGCTCCCGTGAGCGCCGCTCTCGGCGAGCTCCGGCTTCGAGGGCAGGGCTGGGAGCTGGAGCATCAGCGGGGGATCATACTCTACAAGCTCGGGCTCAGCGGTCTCGGTGAGACGGACTGGAGCGAGTTGCTTGACCGGGCACGCGCCCTGGTGCGCGAGGGAAGTCAAGGAGAGGCGGATCTCGTCGCGGTGGCCTACGCCGATTGGCAGGCGGCCGGGTCTCCAGAGCCAGGGGCGCTCCTGGAGCATGCCCTTGAACGGAAGTTTCCTTTTTTCCTGGTCGACACCTACGATAAGCAGGCGGGCGACCTCTCGGCCTTTATGGATTGGGACATGGTTGCGGTTCTTGCTGAGCGAGCCCGCTCCGGCGGGATCCGCTTTGTGGCGGCCGGCAAGCTGGGGGCGGCCCAGCTTGGGGCGGCGGCGGCCGCGGGTGTCGATGTCATCGCTGTGCGCGGCGCGGCGACGACCGGTGAACGGACCGCCTGCGTTGACCGCCGGGCTGTCGATGAACTCAGCCGGTTGATTCACGAAGAGCTCACTGCTGGCTAAATACGCTGTAGAGGATGCTCTCCTCGGGGTCTTCCGCTCGCAGGTTGATCGCGACCACCCGGTGAATATCCCTTGCCGCCGTGGGGAAGTACTCATCGACCATGCCAAGCTCGGCGGCCTCTGACATCGAGATGCGCTCTGGGAAGGTGGTTGATTTCAGGAGTACCAGCTCGCGGGCTCCGAAGACCCTCGCCATGCGGGCGGCGATCGAGTCACTGGTGACCCGCCAGCGCCGGGGCAGTGAGTCGAGGCTCCCTTCGTCAATCTCGATAATGAACTGGAAGGGGTCGAAGACAGGAATCTTTCCGGCCTCCCAGAGAGGTTCGATGGACTCTACCGAGTCAGCAAGCTCGAGCCCGGGGACGGCTTTTTCCGCGACACGGGCGGTGATGGAGAGTGCTCGCAGGGCAAGCCAGTGAGAGCGTTCCTCTCCGAGATTGTAGATACGGTCCCATTTTCTCACCTGGTCGACAGCGCCGCCTCCGCCGCAGATGAGAATCGATCGGCTCCTGCTGAAATCGCCGAGGAAGTTTTTCAGCCGGCTCCGCAGGTCCGGGAGTCCAAGGAGGCTTCCGCCCAGCTTGATGATCGATTCAGGTATGGGTAGGTTTTCGTTATGCATTAGAGTGAGGCGACGATTCTCGGTTTTCCATACGGATATTTCAATTCACTAGTGGAGCTTTCGGTCAAAAGGAGTGACCGGACATTACAGCCATGCGGATCATTCCAGTCCTGGACCTCAAGGACGGCCTCGTTGTGAGAGGTGTCGCTGGTAAGCGAGCTCTGTATCAGCCGATCGTAAGCAAGCTCTGTTCATCGGCCGAGCCAGTCGAGGTCGCGAGCTCTCTTCGGGGTTTGCTTGGTACCGGGCGCATGTATCTCGCCGATCTGGATGCCATCTCGGGCGTCGATCCGGCGGTGGGGATCTTCGCCGAGCTCGAGAGTCTTGGCCTCGAGCTGATGGTCGATGCCGGTCTTCGCGACGCGGCGGAGGCCTGCCGGCTCGCCGCGGTCTTTAACGGAGAGCTCATCGCCGCACTCGAGACACTGCCCTCTCCCGCGGTGCTCGCGGGGCTTGTTGATGAGCTGGGCCAGGGGAGAGTGATCTTCAGCCTGGATCTTGCCGAGGGCCGGTCCCTTGCCCCGGGCGACACCTGGCCCTCGGGGGTTGATGAGATCGCCCGCGTGGCGATCGACTCCGGCGTAGAGCGCATGATCCTGCTTGATCTCGCGGCCGTCGGGACTGGTGGCGGGCCGGCGCACCTGGAGAGATGTGTTTCCTTGAAGGCGGCCTACCCCGAACTCGAGCTGATTACAGGTGGGGGGGTCCGGGATCTCGGCGACCTGCAGGCGCTCCGTTCGGCTGGTGTCGACGGGGTCTTGATCGCCTCCGCTCTTCACGATGGCCGGATTACCGCGGGGCAGGTCCGCGATTTTCTCGGGTCCTGAACCGGGGAGTTCCTCAGAACCCGGCGGTCAGCCCGATGAACAGGCCGCTGCCGTTGCCGGCTCCGGGGGCTTCCCCCGCTATGGGCAGACGACCTTCGATGAAGAGCTCGGCTGACTCCCCCAGGTGGAAGGAGAGGCCAGGGCGCAGGGCAAACCCCCACGAGCTCTCCTCGAGGTCAGCCGCGGCGAGGCCGCCCTCGCGATAGTCGGCCTGCCACAGCGTCGCCTCGGCCCGCAGGTGAAGCGATACGGAGCCATGCCGCTCGCTATAGGCCAGCAGGCTCTCCCAGTGGTCGCCCGGCTGTCGCCCGAGACGATCACCGATGGACGTGGTGTAGAGGGTCTGGGCGCTGAGAGTCCTGGAGGTGTTCCAGGTGTACTCGATTCCTCCTCCAAGAGCCGGTCTCCAGATGCCGGAGCTCGGGGCGAAGGCGAAGGGTTCTTCGGGGCCGGGAGCGCTTCCCGGCGCGTTGAGCTCGAGCCGGGGAAGGACGCGCAGTGCGTTTCCATCGATCGCGCTCGAGCTGATGGTGAAGACCTTCTCGATTCCCAGGCCGACTGCGAGCGGTCCATCGCTCCTTTTCTCATCGCCACCCTGCCTCCAGGAGGAGGAGCGGTGGCCAAGCTCCAGGTCTACGCGGAGCTGAGCAGGTATCTCGGCGCTCAGCCGGAGGCCGGTGTCGCGCAGGTCTCCGCGTGCCCCCGAGGCTCCCCTGACCTGGTCGCGCCAGGCGGTATAGAGGTCTATTCTCAGGCCTTCGCCCAGGGAGCCTCCGACCAGCGCCGCGTGGCTCCTGCTCTGGGGGAGGGTAGGATCGATGGAGAGGCCGAGCTCACGGTCCTCTTCCCTCGCCGCTGCCGCCAGCAGTCGCGCGCGTTCCTCATCCGTGATGGTACCTTCGGGCCAGTTGATCCGATGAATCGCCGCTGGAGAGAGCCGGGGGGCGGAGGTGGTTTTTTCTTTCTCATCCCAGAGCGCGTCGAGGAGTGAGGCCGAGCTCCTGGCAAGCTGGGGGCCGTGGGATGGGCCGCCAAGGGCGGCGATGGAGCTGGCGTCGAGCTTCTTGCGGGCATGGTAGGGCTGGGCCAGGGCGTAGCCCGCGTAATCACCGCAGTGGGAGGCTACCAGGGTGAAGGGCGCGGGGCTGTCGCGTTTCACCTGGCGCCCAAGTCTTCCGCTGAGCTCGCTGGCGGTCGCGATGATCGCCGCGTTGCCGATCCTGATTCCCTGGAGGGGGTACTCATCCGGCCAGGCGATGAGTGAGCTGAACAGCCACTCGAGGGGAAAGAGGAGGTCTGGCATGAGGTTGAAATCCACCTCTGGCAGCCTGAAAGAGGCCGTCAGCGAGGAGAGCCGCTGCTCCGCCTGGACAGGGATCGCATCATAGGCCTTCGAGATGGCCTTGTGAAGGCGCTCGGCTACGGCCTCGGCCAGGCCGGGCAGCTTCCACTCGTCACCTCGATTTCTCGAACCCGCGTTCAGGTCCCCCAGGGCTCCCTGCAGGAAAAATCCGAAGCCGAAGTCGGCATCGAGCTTTTCAGCCAGGAGGCCGGGGTAGTCCGGCGAGATCATCGCGTCATCGGGCTCCAGGATGGGATGGCCGGCGAAGTTTACCACCAGCGCGAGTGGTTTTTCTTCGTCGTCGGTGATCTTGATGAGAGCGATCTCGGGGTCAATCGCTTCGCCGATTCGGCGGTTGTGGCTGGCGTCATCGACAAAGGTACGTCCGCAGCCCAGCCGCGCCTTTCGCAGCGAGCTATTGGCTTCGGTGATGGCGGCGGCGATCCTGGCCGCGAGGTGATCGGCCCACTCCGGGTCGAATTTTCCCAGCATGTAGAATTCGAAGAGGGGGTCGTCTACGTAGCCGCCGACGCTGGTGTGGGTGTGTGTCGCCGAGAGCATGATCGTGTCCAGTTCGGGAGCCTTCGCTGATACCTTTTCGATGACCGCGGCTCTCAGTCCACGATGCATGATGAGGAGGTCGCAGGAGACGAGCGCCAGGCGGTTGGCGCCGTTGTCGAGCACCAGGGCCCGGGCGTAAACCGGCTGCCGCACTCCGGCGGACAGGGGTGGAGAGGGACCATAGGTCGCCAGCTGGACCGGCCCGCTCCAGCCTTCAACCAGGTCTGTTTTAGATGTCCCGGCACGCAGGGGGCCACTGGTCGTGTCGAGATGGCTTTCGAGCAGGGGGTAGCCGAGGAGGAACCTCTCTTCCAGGGCGGTTGTGAGGGAGTCGTCATCAAGGAGCGAGGGGTTGTCGACGAAGTCCTGGAAGAGCTCGGGGCGGAAGACCTCCAGGTGCCTGTGGACGTTTGGCCAGGCGGGGGGCAGATGGCGGTACATGAGGGTCTCACGCATCAGCGCCTCGCGGTCCCGGGCGCCCTGGAAGAGCATGCGCCAGCTGCCGACCATCATTCCCGTCCGGTCGGCCCCGGCCATGCAGTGGACGAGGATCGAGGCGCCCTCCCTCCGGGCCTGGTGGGTAACCCGGATCAGCTCGAGAACCTGGTCCGGATTCGGAGGGCGGCTGGCGGACATCGGCAGGTTGATGATTTTGCCGCCCGTTGACTCCATGAGGGCCTCGTTTTCCGGGTTCGTCGTTCCGCGCAGATTGACCACGTATTTCAGTCCGACCCGTCTTACCAGGAACTTGAGCAGTCCCGGGCCTGGATTGGCTGAGCGATAGAGCAGACCCGGTTCAACCTCGCCAAGGTTCTCAATGGTGAAGCGTAGGCGTTCGAGCTCGGAGAGCCTGGTCGGGGGGTCCTGGATGAGCCTTTCATGATCCCGGGGCAGCCGCACCAGCGCGTTGCAGGATGCCAGGGCGATGGTGCCCAGCCACAGCGTCAGCCTGGCAAGTGAACTGAGAGTCATTGCTTGCTGTTCGGTATCCAAATTCAGTGGGCGTTTCGCTGGCATCATCGTGGCTCGGGTTCTTGCGTTCCGGGGCCGCTCGGGCATACGATCTTGTTTTCCATGTTGTTGAGCACGTTTTCAGCAACCGTATTTTGCGGGCCAGTCTCCCATTCGAATTGAAAACAGGAATAAAGGTAAGCTCATGAAATTAGTATTGAAGGTAAATTCCATCCTGACCTGCGGAATTCCTGTTTTGCTGGCCTGTTTTATCTCCGTTCGCTGCGCCGCGGACGAGGGGATGTGGCTGTTCAGCCAGCTTCCCTTGGAGCGGCTCGAGAAGACCTACGGCTTCAAACCGGATGCGCAGTGGGCGCGTCACGTGATGCGCTCCTCCACCCGGATCTCTACCGGCGGCTCGGGATCGGTTGTTTCTTCCGATGGCCTGGTGATGACCAATCACCATGTCGTCGAGGACATCCTGCAGAAGCTGAGCACAGCTGATAAAAACTACCTCGAGAATGGGTTCTTTGCCAGGAGCCACGCGGAGGAGCTCAAATGCCCCGATACCGAGATCAACATCCTCTGGGAAATCGAGGATGTGACGGCCCGCGTGAAAAAAGCCGGCAGTGACGCCTCGGACCCCGGCGCCGCGGAGCAGGCCCGCCGGGCGGAGCGCTCCGCCATCGAGAAGGAATCGAAAGAAAAAACGGGCTTCCACAGCGAGGTGGTCATGCTCTATCGCGGTGGTCAGTACCATCTCTACCGCTACAAGCGCTACGACGATGTCCGTCTCGTTATGGCCCCGGAGGTAGCGATCGCCTTCTTCGGCGGCGACGGAGACAATTTTGAGTTTCCGCGCTATTGTCTCGACGTCTCCTTTCTTCGTCTCTACGAGGATGGAAAGCCGGCGAAGGTGACCGACTGGCTGCGCTGGAGCTTGCGCGGTACCCGGTCTGGAGAGCTGGTGATGGTCTCGGGACACCCCGGCAGCACCCAGCGCCTCAACACCGTCGACCACCTTAGATTTTTAAGAGATGTCGCCTATCCTTCCTACCTCGAGCTGCTCTATCGCAGGGAGATCGCGCTGCAGCAGTTCGCGCTCAAGGGGCCCGAGTTCAAGCGCATCGCCCGGGGGGATCTCTTCGGGATCGAGAACAGCCGCAAAGCTATCCGCGGAACCCTCGGCGGGTTGTTGAGCCCGGCCACCTTCGATTCAAAGCTGCGCCAGGAGAGAAAGCTGCAGGCCGCCGTGGCGGCTGACGCCGGCCTTGGCGCCAGCCTGGATGATTGGGAGCGAATCAGGCACTCGATGGACGCCTCCCGCAAGTTCAGGGAGGAGTTTATCTTCCTCGAGGGCGCCCGGGCTTTCTGGTCGACGCTCTATCGAAACGCGCGGACCATTCTGCGGCTGGTGGAGGAGCAGGCGAAACCTTCGAGTGAGCGCCTGCCTGAGTACAGGGACACGGCTCTTCCCTCCGTTAGGATGAGATTAGCATCTCCGGCGCCGATTTATCCCGCGCTTGAGGAGGCCAAGCTCACCGATTCCCTGACTCATTTTGTCAAGGTTTTCGGTGCCGAGCATCCCTATGTGAAGCTTGTGCTGGCCGGACGCTCGCCGGCTGAGAGGGCCCATGAGCTTGTCTCGGGAACCACCCTGGGTGACGCGGCGGCGCGGAAGAAGCTGCTGGATGGGGGGCAGGCGGCGCTTGAGCAACTCGATGACCCGATGATCGATCTTGCCCGGAGTGTTGATTCCTACGCCCGGGCCAGCCGGCGCAAATACGAGGATCTCGTCACCAGTGTTCGCAACGAGGCCTACGGAAGGATCTCTACCGCGACCTTCGCGGTGACGGGAACCGGCGTCTATCCTGATGCGACCTTTACCCTCAGGCTCGCCGCCGGCGTGGTCAAGGGCTGGAAGGAAGGTGGCCAGGGTGTTCCCGATCACACCACGCTGGGCGGGGTCTGGAAGCTCGCCAAGGAGAGGGCGGGCGAGAAGGCCTACGTGTTGCCGGAGAGCTGGCGCAAGGCCAGGGGTAAGGTAGGGGCGGATGTCCCGTTCAATTTTGTCTCGACCCCGGACATCATCGGCGGCAACTCGGGCAGCCCCGTCATCAACCGGAAGGCGGAGGTGGTCGGCCTGATCTTTGACGGCAACATTCACAGCCTGGTGCTGGATGTGGTCTACACAGAGGAGCAGGCGAGGGCGGTCTCCGTGAATGCCGAGGCTATCATCGAGGCTCTCAGCAAGATCTACGGAATGGATGCGCTGGTTAAGGAGATCATCGGGACCCGGAAGTGAGCCGCTGGAGTCCCCAGGGGGCTGGTTCACCCGGTGGCGCTCTGGACAAGAGCCGGCAGCATGCCGGTAGCCTTCTGGAGGGTCTCCTGGTACTCCGCCTCTGGAGACGAGTCCGATACGATCCCTCCGCCAACGGGCATCTGGAGCCAGCCGCGTCCGATGGTCACTGTCCGGATCAGGATGCTGCTTTGCATGCCGCCGCCGAAGCCAAGCCAGGCGAGGCTGCCGCAATAGGGGCCGCGCGCCGTAGGCTCGAGCTCCGCTATGATCTCCATCGCCCGCACCTTCGGAGCTCCCGTGATGGAGCCTCCGGGGAAGCTGGCTTGGAGCAGGTCGATGGAGTCCTTGTCTTCCCTCAGCCGCCCGCGGATCTCGGAGACGAGGTGGTAAACGGTGGGATGGCGTTCAATCTCGAAGAGGCCTGGGACCTCGACAGTATGGGGCCGGCATACCCGCGAGATGTCGTTGCGCAGCAGGTCGACGATCATGACGTTCTCAGCCCGATCCTTTTCGCTCTGCCCGAGGTTGCGCCTGCGGCTGAGATCTTCTTCGGGAGTGTAGCCGCGGGAGCAGGTTCCCTTGATCGGGCGGGTGATGACCTGGTCTCCCTCGACGCTGAGGAATTGCTCAGGTGAGGAGCTTGCAACCACGTAACCGCCGAGGTCGAAGTAGCCGGCGTAGGGGGCGGGGTTTGATTTTCGCAGGGCGAGGTAGAAGC
>DCKY01000088.1:4451-12431 GCA_002320775.1 Planctomycetes bacterium UBA1662 | reverse complement strand
AACACCCTGATCGCCTCCGGCAGCGGTCATAGCGTGGTCGAGGTGTCTCCCGAGAAGAAGGTGGTCTGGGAGGTCAAGGGCAAGGTGCCCGGAACGGAGATCGGCCTGGGCTGGATGACCTGCCTCCAGGAGCTTGAGAACGGCAATCGTATTGTCGGCAATTGTCACGCTGGCGATAAGAACCCCCAGATTTTCGAGATCACCCGCGACAAGAAGGTTGTCTGGGAATTCAACGAATGGGAGTTGGTCGGTAACGGTCTCGCCTGCTGGCAGGTTCTCACAGATGAACAGTCAGCTCTCGTACGCAAGAAACTTGAGAACTTGAAGAAGTAATCGTTTTCCGGATTTCTTATCCAGACGTCAGGGCCATAGGGGCCTTTCTGCAAGGAGTCGTGATTTGGCCAGGGTTTTTCCGTTTCGAAGGCATCTGAAGCTGTCGCTGTTTTCCAGTATTCTGGCGCTGAGCATCTGCGCTGGACGGGGCGTGGGGCAGGACCGGGTAGAACCGGTACGGCTTGAGATTGAGAACCTGGGGAGCATAGAGGGCTCGGATCAGTGGGACTGGTGGCAGGCGCGGACGGCCTATGTTCCCGGTGTGAAGCCGCGGTGGGTTACGACCTTGTCAGAGACGGGGAAGGCCACGTCCCACGATTTCCACGACATCTACCAGTCGACCAGCCTTGATGCCGGCAGGACCTGGAGCCGTCCGGCCCGAATTGAGTCCCTCAGGCGCACGAAACAGGCCGACGGCTACGAGGTCGCGCCCGGCGATTTCTGGCCGACCCTGCATTCAAAGACCGGTCGAATCCTGGCCACGGGAAAGACCTTTAATTTCGCTGACGGGAAGCGGGAGGTGGCGTTGAGAGAGAAGGTGGCCTACGCCGTGATGGATCCCAAGACGGGGGCCTGGGAGCCTCTTCGATTCCTGGGTATGCCCGAGAAAGACCATGGCGGCTACCGGATCACCGGGGCCAACGCCGGCAACACCCAGCGCGTGGATCTTCCCGATGGGGACATCCTTCTTCCGGTCCGCTACTGGCGGGATCCGAAGAAGTATAATTTCACCAGCGTGGTGGCGCGCTGCGGGTTTGATGGCGAGACCCTCACCTACAAGGAGCATGGGTCCGAGCTGAGCGTTCCCCGGGGGCGCGGCCTCTACGAGCCATCCCTGATCCATTTTGGCGGGAAGTATTTCCTTACCTTGCGGGCTGACCATACCGGCTATGTCACCCGGGGCAAGGATGGGCTTCACTTCGAGGAGATCCGCGAGTGGCTCTTCGATGATGGCAAGCCCCTGGGTAGCTACAACACGCAGCAGCATTGGGTCACGGTCGGTGGAGGGCTCTTTCTCGTGTACACCCGCCGGGGCGCGGGCAACGACCACATGTTTCGCCACCGCGCGCCGCTTTTCATCGGCCAGGTCGACCCCGGAACCCTCCGGGTCATCCGGAAGAGCGAACGTGTTCTGATCCCTGAAAACCAGGCGACCCTGGGAAATTCCGGGGTTTGCAGGATCAGCGAAAAAGAGAGCTGGGTTACCTGCGGGGAAGGTCTTATGAGGCTCGGGAAACGCAAGGGGCAGCGCAACAAGGTGATTTTTGTGAAGATCGTTGCGAAGTAAAAGGCCTCAGGAATCTCTAAGTCCTTATATTGTTTCACTTAGGGTTCTCGGGGACCTTTGAGGCCGCCAGAAGATCCGCTGGCAAACTCTTGGCTGTCCATTCCGGATAACCTAAAATAGCGCTATGAGATCAGCGTGGTTCTACACAGCGAATCTCATATGTTCGCGTTGCCGACTGTAGAGGAGAATACGAAGCAGTGCTCAATTTTGTCCAGACGGGAGGAGGCAGAGATTGCTCCGGTTTCAGCCGGCGTGATTTCCTTCGGGTCGGAAGCCTGGGGCTTGGCGGGCTGGCGCTCCCAAGCCTGCTCGCGGCGAAGGGGGGCTCTTTCGATGAGGGCTATGTGCGGGACAAGTCCGTCGTTCTGCTCTACCTCTCCGGTGGCGCCAGCCAGATCGAGACCTTTGATCCCAAGATGGACGCTCCGATGGAGTATCGCAGCGTCAACGGCGAGGTGAAGACGAAACTTCCCGGCGTCACCTTCGGGGGAAGCTTCCCGAGGCTGGCCGCCATGGCTGACAAGCTGGCGGTCGTTCGATCGCATGCCCACAAGGTGGGCGATCATGAGAAGGCTCATATTCATGTGCTCTCCGGTGGGACCGATCCGGTCGGCAACCGATCGAGTGGCTTCAGCATCGGATCCTGCTACTCACGCCTGCGTGGAACGAACCATCCTGACACCGGCTTGCCCACCTACATCACCCTGAACGAGGCCGAGGTGGATCGGCAGTACACCAAGGAGTTCCATCGATTTAACAAGGGCTCCTGGTCCGGCTCTCTGGGGAGGTCCTACGGACCGTTCCCCCGGCAGGTGGGCTGGGGCGCGGAGGCCGCGGGGAAGACTATTGCCAGGAACAACGACCAGCGAGTGGACCCGGGCGTGGCGAACATGACCCTGAATCTCCCTCCGGAGATTTTTGAAAATCGTCGCCGGCTACTCGACTCCATCGACGCCTTTCGGCGGCGGCTGGATGGCAGCAAGGCGCTGGGGACGATGGACAAGCTGTCGTCCCAGGCCGTCTCCATGTTGCTTGGCGGCGCGACCAGGGCGTTTGACCTGGGGCTTGAAGATCCCCGGTTGGTGGAGAAATACGACACCAGCCATATAAAGATCGGGCATAGCAGCCACAGGCCCAGCACCCTTGGTAAGCAGATGCTCCTCGCCCGGAGGCTCTGTGAGTCCGGGGCCGGCTTTGTGTCGGTGCATAGCGCCGGGTGGGACATGCACGCTGACAGCAACAACCCTGGGATGGTCAAGGGGATGGCCATGCTGGGGCCGACCATGGACCAGGCCGTGTCGGCTTTCCTGGAGGATGTTGAACAGCGAGGGCTGAGCGAAAAAATCCTGCTGGTCATCACCGGCGACTTCGGGCGCACCCCGAAGATCGGCAAGGGTAGCGGTCGGGGCCATTGGGCCAATCTCTGTCCGCTGGTTTTCGCTGGCGGAGGCCTGCAGATGGGGCAGGTGATCGGAAGATCCAACGCCAAGGCTGAGAAGCCGGCGACCCGGCCGATCACTCCCGGTGACATGATGACAACGATCCTTCACACCGTCTTCGATGTCGGCAAGATGCGGCTTGATTCGACCATACCCCGTGTCCCGGGGCAGCTGGTCTTGGATGGCACTCCGATCAAGGAGCTGTTCTAGGCAGCGGGAAGGGTCCAGGAAATGAAACCAGCGTATTGCAGGCTGGCCATTGGCTTCACGGTATTGATCTCCCTGGCGGGAGTCTGCCAGGCGCAGGTCGACAGCGGCGGGGGCGTCTACTGGCCCGGCTGGCTCGGGCCGGGGCGGGATGGCTGGGTGGATGCTTTCAAGGCGCCTTCCAGGTGGCCTGAGAAGCTCCAGCGCGGCTGGCGAGTCAAGGTCGGCACAGGCTATGGATCTCCACTGGTGGCCTCCGGGCGGGTCTACCAGCATGCGCGCCAGGGCGACGCCGAGGTCGTCTGGTGTTTCGACCTTGAGACCGGCAAGGTGAAATGGAAGAAAAGCTATTCCGCGCCTTTCAAGATCGGCGGTGGTGGAGAGCGACATGGGAAGGGCCCCAAGTCCTGTCCCGTGCTGGCCGATGGCAGGCTCTTTACCATGAGCATATCGGGGGTCTTGACAGCCTGGGATGCGGCATCAGGCAAAGAGCTCTGGCGCCGGGACTATCGAAAACGGTTCAAGAAGAGCCATCCTTATTGGGGCGCATCCACATCGCCGCTGGTGGATGGTAAACGAGTGATCGCTCATTTTGGCATGGAGGAGTCGGGCGCGCTGGTCGCTCTCGATGTCGCGACGGGTAAGGAGGTCTGGAGCCAGGGCCAGGACGGCCCTTGCTACTCATCACCCCTGCTGGTGGAGATTGGCGGGGTGCGACAGGTTGTCGAGTGGAACCACAGGGTCCTTGCCGGAGTGGAGAGCCGTTCCGGACGGCTGCTGTGGGAATACCCATTTCCACACAAGACCCACAACCAGAACATGCCGACTCCCGTCTTTCACAAGGGGCGTGTGCTGGTCGGGGGGGAGAACCGTGGAGTTCACAGTATCGAGCCAAAGCTTGTCGACGGTGTCTGGAGCGTTAAAAAGGGTTGGAGCCAGAAAGAGGTCGCGCTCGATATGAGCACGGCGGTCGTTAACGGTGAGCTGCTCTATGGGCTCTCCCATTACGACAAGGGGCGTTTTTTCTGCCTGGACCTGGATACGGGCAAGGTCCTGTGGAAGGGGCCCGGGAGAACCGGTCAGAACGTCATGTTCCTCTCCATCGAAGGCTATGTCGTCGCGCTCGTGAATGATGGCGGGCTGCAGGTGATCACAGCCACAGGCGACAGCTTCCGGAAGGCCGCCACCTACCAGGTCGCCAATAGTCCTACCTGGGCTCCGCCTGTGCTGCTCAAGGGTGGGCTGCTTGTGAAGGACCATGAAACACTGACCCGGTGGTCTCTGCCGGATGCCAGTGGCGAGTAGAGGTCCGCGCGGCCCTGCCAGTACCCTGTGGGCTAATCGCTGACCCGGGTAAAGAAGAGCAGGCGCACCTCGATGAGCTCTGGGCCGGGCTTTTCAATGGCCCGGAGGGTAAGCCTTCCCGCGCCTTTTGAGAGCTTCATCCTGCCAAGCTTGAGCGGCTTGAAGTCCTTTACGTAGGACTCGGTTCGTTTGACGCAGTCTTCATCCGCTCCGCGAAGGGGTGGGTCATGAGGCTCGGTCACTTTTTTTCGCAGGCTACCCCCGGGGGCGGCTCCAGCATTGCCGGATCGCATGCCGAGCTCGATGGTGGAACCGACAGCATCCTTCCCGCAGGCGTAATGGAGCTCGACCTCGAAGGTTCCGCCAGAGGGGATCTCAACGTTCCAGGAGATGGAGTCCTCGACATTCTTCCAATTGGTAAAATAGGAACAATTCGGGAATCGGTTGGAGCGCCGGATCTCTCCGGAGGCGGTTCCATCGCGGGCCGGGAGCTGCGTGTACCTGGAGCCGGGATGACCGAGGACAAAGGGGCGTGGGGGTTGTTTCAGCTCGGGGAGAATTCCCTTGGCCCAGGCGTCTCTGTCATCTCGTAATCGCCTCGCGATCGCCGGATGGTCAGAGGAGGCATCTCGTACCTGGCCCGGGTCTTTCACCATGTCGTACAGTCGGCCCTGGTGGTCGAGGCGGAATCGCTGGGTTCGCAGGCTGACCCTGCCCCTCCAATGGGAGTAGATATTCCTTTCGAGCCAGCTGCTTTTTTCTTCAAGCAGCAGGGGCTTCAGGCTGACGCCATCGAGCGGCTTGCGGCTGGCCACAGGGATCCCGGCGAGCCCGGCCAGGGTCGGCAGGAGATCGATCGCCGCGCTGATCTGCGGGACGGTCTTCCCGGCCTTGATCTTTCCCGGCCAGCGCACCAGCAGCGGGCTGCGAACACCACCTTCGTCGGTTGAGCCCTTGCGGCCCTTCATGCCGCCATTCCAGCGGTTGCCGTTGGGACCATTGTCGCAGAAATAGACCACGATGGTGTCGTTTGTAAGTTTCAGCTCATCCAGCCTGTCGAGGATGCGGCCGACATTCCAGTCGATGTTTTCACACATGGCCAGGGCAGCGCGGGTGTGTGGAAGGTTTTCCCGCTTCTTCGAGGTGGGCCGCATGGGCAGGTCCTTGCCCTTGAATTTGTTCCACCACCGGTCCGGGACCTGCATCGGCGAGTGGGGGGTGTTGTAGGGGATGTAGGCGAAGAAGGGCTTGTCGCGGTTCTTTTCAATGAACTCGATGGCCTTGTTGGTGAGGTCATCGATGATGAAGCCCTTGCCTCGAACCAGCCTGCCGTTGTGTTCGAGAACAGGGTCGTAGTAGTTTCCCCAATGCCCGGAGCAGAAGCCGTAGTATTCATCAAAACCGCGGGCGTTCGGATGATAGGGGTGTTGCATTCCGTTGTGCCATTTGCCGAAGGCTCCGGTGGCATAGCCTGCGGCCTGGAAGCTTTGTCCGATCATCATTTCATCGAGGTCGATTCGTTCTCCGCCAGCGGAGGTGCTGAAGACCCCGCTACGCGGGTGGTAGCGTCCGGTAAGGAACTCGGAGCGGGTGGGGGAGCATACAGGGCAGACGTAGAAACGGTCAAAGCGCGCTCCGGCGCGGGCGAGTGCGTCGATTTCAGGAGTGGCCAGGTTGCCGTTGCCATTGAGTGACAGATCACCCCAACCCTGGTCATCGGTCAGGATGACGATAACGTTCGGGCGGCGGGCCGCGTCCGCGGGGGCCGGGAAGAAGAAGGCGGCTGGTATGAGGAAAAGAAGGGCCAGGGCCTGGAGGCTTGGGGGTCTTTTCATGGTGGGCTCTGATTCCTCCTTCCGGGCGCCAGGGTTTCGATTGAATTTACAGGTTCCACGTTCACGGACCGGGCCTATTCAGCCTCAGGTCTCGGGCGATTTGCCCAGTTTCCATGGCGATCTTCTCCGCAAACCAGGACACCCTTCTGGTGCCAGTCGTTTTCTGCCCTGACGTCGGGTGTGCAGTAGCGCAGGGTCAGGCCGCAACGCCGCCGGTTGGAGGTGTTGGCCTCGGAGCCATGCAGGAGCAGGTCGGAGTGGACAGAGGCCTCGCCAGCATCGAGCTCTACCGGGACCACCTCGCCGTAACTCTCCGCATCCTCCACGGTCTGGTTCAGTACGTTGTTTTCAGCTTCGCGGCTTTCACGCCACTGGAGATGACCCTCGTGGTGGGAGCCGGAGATGAAGCTCATGCAGGCGTTGCCGAGGTCGGCTTTGTCGATCGCCAGCCAGATAGTCGCGGTTTTTGAGGGAGTCATCGGCCAGTAGCTCGCATCCTGGTGCCAGGCGACCGCCTTGCCATCTCCGGGCATCTTGCAGAAAAAATGAGACCCCCAGCCGATGACATCGGGGCCAAGGAGATCCCTGGCGATCGCCACGATGGGTGGGTGGGTCAGGATGTCCCAGACGGCGGGGTAGAGCAGGTGAGCGGTGCTGATGGAGTAGCTGTCGTCGCCGGCCGCGAGGGTCTTTTCGAGCAAGCCGTCGAAGAAGCCACGGATGCCCGTAATTTCCGCGTCATCATAGATTCTCAGGTTTTTGAGATACCCGTCACGATTGAACTCTTCGACCTGCTTCCCGGAGAGGGCTTCGGGAGACTGTGTGCTCGCCGGGTGGAACCGAAGCTCCCGAGCCATGTCAGCGATGTCGTCGGGCCGGGGGACCGCGCGAAATTCCTTTTTCATCGGCAGCCTATTTCCCGGGCTTTTCGATACGGTAGAGGTGGGTGCCGCTTCGGATAAACAGCGCCCGGCCGGCTACCGCGGGTGAGGCCATCAGGGTCCCATCGAGCTTGTTGGTCGCGATCACCTTGTATTCTTTTCCGGCGGCCAGCACATGGCAGACTCCCTCCCGGCTGCAGGTGTAGATGCGGCCGCGAATTTCAAGAGGTGAAGCCCTGTAGTTTCCGCCCAGGCGCTTTTTCCAGTGGACCTTTCCAGTCATGGCATCGAGGCAGCTGGTGATACCCTTGTCATCGACGGCGTAGATCTCCTTACCAACAAGCAGAGGAGAGGGGACGTGCCCTATGCCGCTGGAATTCTTCCAGACAATCTGCTGATCCGTCAGCTGTCCTTTGCCGGGGCGTACAGCGAAGATCGCGAAATGGTCCTGGCGTACCGAGCCGATGACGTAGAACAGTCCATTGCCGTAGGAGGGGCGGCCAACCTGTGAGAAGCCGGTGTAGGGCATCCACCAGAGCTCTTTTCCTGTTCTGAGGTCATAGGCACCGACGTGGTCAGCGCCGGAACTGACCAGCTGGGGGACACCATCGATGGTCTGGGCTAGCGGGGTCGAATAGGCCATCTTGCCGATGGCTCGAGTGACTCTCTCGAGGTGTTGGCGGGCCTGCTTC
>DCKY01000088.1:0-4106 GCA_002320775.1 Planctomycetes bacterium UBA1662 | reverse complement strand
GTTCGCTTGTCGAGGGCGGCTATGTATTGAACGTCGATGCCGTCGCAGGTAAGGATCAGCAGGTCCTCGTGCAGGATCGGTGAGCTGCCCGCTCCCTGGATGACATTGAAGTCAAGCTCGGTGTTCTTCCAGACAACCTTGCCAGCCCTGTCGAGGCAGACCGTTCCACGAGGTCCAAAGGTCACATAGGCGTGTTTGTCGTCAAGGACAGGCGTCGGCGATGCGTAGCCATTCTGGACATGCCGTGGCCCGGCATCTCCTGTGGTCAGGACCTCGACGTTGTAGAGCAGCTTGCCGCTGGTTCGGTCCACGCAGATAGCGTGAAGCGACAGCCCCTTTTTCTCAGCGCTGGTCATCCAGATCTGGTTTCCTGAGATGACCGGGGAGGACCATCCCTCTCCGGGGATCCTTGTCTTCCAGACGATGTTTTTCGTCTCGCTCCAGGTGGTGGGCACATCTTTCGCGCTGGAGTGTCCCTGTCCATCCGGACCGCGAAACTGGGGCCAGTCGGCCTTTAGTGAGGGCAGGCAGCAAACAATCAAGGTGAAGGCGAGTAGGGTATTACGCATGGTGGTCCTCTTTAAAGGAGAGGTGAAAGGTTCATATCCAATTCACAAACAATCAGGTTCCATCTCAAAACCACGAAAGTCAAGAGCGCAGGAGCCCTGGTGTGGCAGGGCATCCAACGCCCGGCTTGCCTGCGGCGGCTTACTCGAATAGGCTGTTGTTGTCAGTGGAGCCCAAGGCCCAAATCATAAACCAGGCGGAGCCCGTACCCGGCATGGTCTATTTCATTCCATCTCGACCCTGGCGATGGTTGTTTGCCGTGGTCGCCTTCGTCTCCCTGCTCCTCCCTGGGTTGTCCCGTGGCGAATCGCCTGTTCCCGCGAAGCGGCCCAACGTACTTTTTGTCGTTGTAGATGACCTTGCTTCCACTCTCGGATGTTACGGGGATGTGGTGGCTCGGACTCCGAACATTGACCGGCTGGCGGCTGGCGGGGTCAGGTTTGATCGCGCCTATAACCAGCTCCCCCTTTGTAATCCCACCCGCGCGTCGGTGATGACGGGCCTTCGCCCGGATCGTATCAAGGTCTACGATCTCGACCGGCATTTCCGTGATGAGGTCCCCGATGCGGTTACCCTTCCGCAGGCCTTTCAGAAAAGAGATTATCTCTCAGCGAGAGTCGGGAAGATCTATCATTACAACGTCCCCGCATCGATTGGGACCAATGGATTTGATGATCCACCCTCCTGGAACCTGAGGTTGAACCCCAAGGGTCGCGACAAATCGGACGAGGCGCTGGTATTTAACGCCGAGCCCCATCGCAAGATCAGCGCATCCCTGAGCTGGCTGGCCGCAGCTGGGACGGATGAGGAGCAGACCGATGGGATGATCACGACCCGGGCGATCGAGCTGCTGGAAAAGAACAGGAAGCGGCCATTTTTCCTGGCGGTCGGTTTCTTCCGTCCCCACACGCCCTTTGTCGCTCCAAAGAAGTATTTCGATATGTACCCGCTGGATCAGCTGCGGCTGCCATACGCCCCGGCGAATGACAGGGACGACATCCCGGTGGCGGCCTTCGCCCATAACTGCCCGGTCCCTCACTATAATCTCGAGCGGCCTGTCCTGTTGAAGGCCCTCCAGGCCTATTATGCCTGTGTTTCCTTTATCGATGCGCAGGTCGGACGTTTGCTGGCCGCGCTTGATCGGCTCGAGCTGGCTGAAAATACGATTGTCGTTTTCTGGAGCGACCATGGCTACCACCTGGGTGAGCACAACGGTATCTGGCAGAAGCGAACCCTGTTTGAGCAGGCGGCCCGGGCGCCGCTGATCATCCGAGCTCCTGGAGCCAGGGGGAATGGACGATCCTGCCCCCGGATTGTCGAGTTCGTCGACATCTATCCTACGGTCGCGGCTCTTGCGGGGGTGCCGGTTCCCGAAGGGCTGGATGGGCGAAGCCTGGGACCTCTTCTCGATGATCCCGGCGCTTCCTGGGATGGGTTCGCCGTGACGCAGGTTCTCCGCCCCGCCGACAAGAGGCTCGCGAGCGCGGTGATGGGTTGCAGTATACGAACCGAGCGCTGGAGGTATACCGAGTGGGCGGAAGGCCGGGAGGGTGTCGAGCTCTACGATCACAGAAATGATCCCCTTGAGTTCAACAACCTGGCGGTGAAGCCTGATAAGGCTGCGAAGGCCATTATCAATTCACTGCGGCCGCTTCTACGGGCGAGAGCTTCCGGTGTTTTACCGAAGACTCCATTCAATCCAAAACGTCTCTGATCGCAGACTCGATTTCTGCAGATGGTGTCTCTAAGAAGTCAAATTGCAAAGGTAGCCTTCGGGCAGGGAGGGAGTCATGGTTTTAGACTTGTTTGGCTTGCCGGAGAAGAAAGAAAAGTGTGAGCGATGCCGAAAAAATCCTGTCTCGGGGGGCCTTCGTTTTCTGGGTGGACCAAAGCTCTGCGAAGACTGCGAGGAGGAATATGATAAAGAACGGCGGGAGAAGGACGAGGGTTCCGGTTTTTTCGATCTTTAGTTCAAAGTGAAAAATGAGCCAAAATTGGGCTCGCGGACTCTGTTAAACTGTTTTCATGAAGTCGAACTTGTTGAACAGGAAAGGGTGGTATTGGGCAGGCGCATTGTTCGTCCTGGCGTTGGCGCCCGTATGTGTCTCGGCGGAAGAGGGTGAGATCGATTTCAGCCGGGACATACGCCCCATTCTTTCCGACACCTGCCTGAAATGTCACGGCCCCGATGCCGGGGCGCGCAAGGGAAGGCTTCACCTGGGAGACCGGACGGCGGCCTTGAAGAGCGAAGTGCTTACCGATGGTGAGATGCTCAAGCGCCTGCTGAGCGCCGATCCCGAGGAGCGCATGCCTCCGCCGGAGGCTGTCAGGAAGCTGAAGGGTAAGGACAGGGAAGTCCTTGTCAAGTGGCTCAAGGCGGGCGGGGATTGGCCCGAAGACGACAGGCATTGGGCCTTTGTGCCGCCGAAAAAGCCGGAGCTGCCCGAGGTGAAAGATCCCGCCTGGGTTCGCAATGGGGTCGATCGTTTTGTGCTGTCGAAGCTCGAGGGTGAAGGCTTGCGGCCATTGCCCGAAGCCGAAAAGGCGACCCTTTTGAGGCGGGTAACCTACGACCTTACAGGGCTGCCGCCAACTCTCGATGAGCTTGACGCCTTCCTTGCCGATAAAGCTGAGCTGGCCTATGAGAACGTGGTTGACCGTTTGCTCACATCGCCACGCTACGGAGAGCACATGGGGCTTGACTGGCTCGATGCGTCGCGTTACGCCGACACCGATGGGTACCAGAATGATCGTCTGCGGTATATGTGGGTCTGGCGCGACTGGTTGATCAGGTCTCTCAATTCGGACATGCCGTTTGACCGGTTTGTGATCGAGCAGATGGCGGGAGACCTTCTCCCGGACCGTGATTTCTATACCCAGGTAGCCACGGGCTTTAACCGCAACCATCGCATCAACTCCGAGGGTGGCTCCATTCCGGACGAATGGATTGTTGAGTACGTGGCCGATCGGGTAGAGACCATGGGGACGATGTTCCTCGGGCTGACGCTGACCTGCGCGCGTTGCCATGATCATAAATACGATCCCATCGGACAGAAGGATTTCTACAAGCTCTTCGCCTTTTTCAACAACATCGCCGAGGCCGGGCTTGGGCCCAATAACGGCAACAGTCCTCCCTTTATCAAGGTTCCCAAGAGCTGGCCTGAACTCTCTGAAAAAGAAGCAGCCTTCGTGGAGCCCGTGCCGGTAAAGATCACCATCCAGCAGACCTCCGTCCCTCGTCCTCAGCCCGGAGCTCCGGACACCGTGATGGTCCTGCACGAGCGTTCGAAGCCGCGTGAAACCTTTCGCCTCGATCGGGGCCGCTACGACCAGCCAGACAAATCAGAGAGGCTTCAGCCGGCCACCCCGGAGGTCCTGGGAGGCTGGGGCAAGGATTGGCCAAAGACCAGGCTCGGGCTCGCGAGGTGGCTGGTGGACCCGGGGCATCCTTTGACCAGCAGGGTGACGGTTAACAGGATCTGGCAGCATTATTTCGGCGTTGGCCTGGTCAAGACCAGCGACAACTTCGGTGTCAGGGG
>DCKY01000188.1 GCA_002320775.1 Planctomycetes bacterium UBA1662 | reverse complement strand
TCGTGCGGCCCGATCAGGACCGCGTCGATATCCGGTACGGCGAGCAGCTGGTCGAGGTTCTCGACCGCGGGCACGCTCTCGATATTGATCACCAGCAGCTTACCCTCGTTGCGCTCACGCAGGTACCCGGCCAGGTTCTCGCCGGGCGGCGCCGATCCATCGAGAGTTCCAGCGAGCTTTTCTCCCTTGAGGGGCCGCAGCTTCACCGCTCCGCGAAGGGCCTCGACCTGCTCGACCGTTTCGATATAGGGAACGATGATGCCCCCGGCCCCGCCATCGAGCACCTTGCTCGCCCGGTAGGGATCGGGCTCCGGGATCCGTACCAGCGGCACCAGGTTCATTCCGCTGTAGACCTGGCACATCCAGGAGAGATCGTGATCGTCGATCGGGATGTGCTCGGTGTCGATGAACACGAAGTCGAGCCCGACGTTGCGCAATCTATCGGGCAGGTGAGGCGAGGCCGATGTAATCAGCGTGCCGTAGGCGCGTTGCCCCGACCTCAATGCCGCCGACAGCTCAATTCCATTCATCTGTATTTCTCGCAGACCGCTTCGTACCGTACAGAGCCGTTGGCCGGATTCGGTTACTACCATCCGGTTTCAACCGGGAAATCCCGTCCGGGCTATCTTGCCTGAAATGGATCCTAAAAGACAGTAAGCCGAAGAGGGAGCTTTCCATGAAACAGGGGGAATGTCGTATCATCTCCCCCGTCTTTCGAAACATTAATCGGAATCGAACGGATAGAATCTCCATCGCAATGAATACCCAGTCCATATTCCTGAACCTGGCCGTCGGAGGCGCGTTTTTCGCCGCTATCCTGTGCCCCGTGCGCGGCGAGGAGGGGCTTGAGCCGGAGAAGAAGATCCTGTCCCGGCACAAGACGCCGCCGACTTATGTCAGGAACGAAAAGGATGATTCCAAGTGGCCCGGGATGATTCGCGAGGGGATCGATGCCGCCCGGAAGTACTTCGGGAACTATGGCCCGGTCTACGTCTACATCCTCGGGCACGAGGACAAGACCCTGAACAGTGAAGAGTTTCATCGCGAGCTGGTGGAGACCTACTGTCGGCATCACTGCGGAGACGATCGCGAAAAGCTGCGCTACTGCAAGGCCGGCCCCGGAATGGAGCTGGTGAAAAAGGCTCACAGCGGCCGCGGCGATGCCTATCTCTCCATGGTTGGCGACACCGACCCGCCCATCGCGGAGCTCGTCTTCATCAACCCGCACAAGTTCAGGGACCCCTACCTCTACACCCGGGGGATCCACGAATACACCCATGTCTACCAGCGCTCCTTTCCTTTCACCCCGACGTGGATGGTGGAGGGAGGAGCTGAGTTCTTCGCCGCCTACCTCGGCGAAAAGAACGGCTGGGAGAAGCTCAGCGACGCCATGAAGGAGTTCATGAAGAATGTCCACCGGGTGAAAGACCCCGAGCTCGACATCGAGGACATGGAGGACGTCGACAAGGTTTCGCCAGCGGTCAAGAAATACTACCGCCACCTGGCCTACGATGCAGGAGCCTGGGCGTTCGCCTTCATGATCCACAAATCGAAGGGGCGCAGCATCGCCGACACGCGGGAAGTTCTCTACCCGCTGGTAGCGAAGCATGGCTGGGAACGCGCCCTGGTCGAATTCGCGCAGGTAAAAGACAAGCGGGCCTTCTACAAGGCGTTCCGGGCCTTCCTGAAGACCCCACTGGAGGCCCAGTTGAAGATGCTGGAGACTCTCGAGGATTAGCTGAGATGTCTATCAGCAGCAGGAGGACAGGAGCATGAACGCTGAGACCGACCTGGCCACGCTAATACGCAACCTTGAGCCCAAAACCCTGCCGGAGACCTATGTCTTCTGCAGCGTGGAAAACGCGAACTATGGCGCCCTGGCACACGCCAGCCCGCTGGCCTCTTTCGCGGAACCGGAGGGGCTTACCCTGGTCCTCACCAGGGAGAGCGCCGAGGAGGAAGGCCTCAGCTACGAAGGAACCTTTCGTTGCATCAGCCTGCAGGTCCACTCGAGCCTCGAGGCGGTCGGCCTGACAGCCGCGGTCACCGGCGAGCTCGCGACTGAGGGCATCAGCGCCAACGTGATCGCCGGTCATCACCACGATCATATCTTCGTGCCCTCCCGGCAGGCGGAATCCGCGCTGCGGCTTTTGGAAACCATGAGCTCTCGACGGTAGGATTACAGGTCATGAACGGAAAGAAGAGGAGAACGTGAAATGGCTGGGTTTCCAGGTAACCGGATGCCGCAATGGCGAAAAACATTTTTCGCGCTGGTGATTCTTTTCACCAGCGGGTGTCGCGGCTGGGGCGGCGGCACGGACACCGTGGAGATCCTAAGCGAAAAGCCATCACCCGATGGCAGATTCATCGCGACAAGCTTCTATTGTGAAGGTGGAGGCGCCGCGGGTTACTGCTACTGGAATGCGGACCTCCGCAGGGCAGAAGACGAACTCAACCAGCGCGATGGCCTCCTCGGCAAACACAAGACCTGGAAGGGTTTTGGGGATATCAAGCTGCGTTGGATCGATAACGGAAATCTCGAGATCGCCTACAAGCAGGCGAATTCCGAGGCCTATCGTGACCATGTATCGGAAAGAGTTGAATCGAGACACGGCATCAGGATTCACTACATCGTCACGAATTGAGGCTGCGCGGCATCCAGGAAAGACTGTTGGCGCGTCCGTCGGCAGCCCGGATCGAGATGGAGAAAAATCGCCTCTTTCGTGCAAAATGCCCGGCCATCACAACCAATTAGCCAGAGGTCACAACATGATCCATCGAAGAGATTTTCTGAAGAAGGGCGCGATCTGTACCGGCGCGGCGGCCCTGGGCTCCCAGGCTGCCGCCGAAGCGCGCGGCGAGAACGAGGCCCCCGCCAGCGGCTACGGCTACCGGCGCCCGGCCTTCAAGAAGGGCAGCCGCCTGCTCTTTATCGGCGACTCGATCACCGACATGAAATGGGGCCGCAACGAGAAAGACCGCAACCACTACCTCGGCCACAGCTATGTCTACCTGATCGCCTCGAGGCTCGGTGTCGACATGCCCGAGGCGCGGCTCGAGTTCTTCAACCGCGGCCACAGCGGCAACCGGATCACTGACCTTCGCTCACGCTGGAAAAAGGACGCGATCGACATGAAGCCGGACCTCCTCAGCGTCCTCATCGGCGTCAACGATCGCAAGGTCAAGAAGGGCGCGAGCTTCGATGCTGAAAAATGGGGAGAGAACTATCAGCACATCCTCGCCAGCAGCCGCCAGGCCAACCCCGACCTCCGGATCGTCCTGCTCGACCCCTTCGTCCTGAAGACAGGCTGGTGGATGAACAAGGGCGGCGAGTGGGACGCGAGTCGCGCCCAGATCAACCAGATGCGCGCCGTGATCACGAAGCTGGCAGAAGAATTCAACGCAGCCCAGGTTCCGACCCAGGACGTGTTCGACGCCGCGGCCAGGGCGGTGAGCCCCGAGCACTGGATCTGGGACGGCGTCCACCCGCTCCCCCAGGGCCACGAGCTCATAGCGCGGCGCTGGCTCGAGGATGTAAGCGTTCGCTGGAAATAGGCAAACGACCTCGAACCAAGCCGCCATCGCACAAGCTTACAATCAGGACGGGTTGTGGAATCCGAAAGTGGTTGAGCCATCGTTACTGGCTTCGAAAACATCTGCGTTAGATGTTTTCTCTCCACTGACCTGCTACGATGCGCTTGTGTTTGTGGACCGACTTCGAAACTACATACTTTTATTGGGAGTTTAAAATGCGCTACCTGGTTTTGCTTGTTCTGCTGACTGGAAGTTCTTTGTCCGCCCAGGAGACCTCGTCGACGCGAAAAGAGTTCAAGGAATACGCTCGACTCATGTCCGGGCGCTTTACATCCGAGATCAAGCTGATTCATGACTGGCCCGGCCACAATAAAAAGAAGGGCGACCTGATCTCCGGCGTACGACTTGGACGAACCAGCCTGGATGGAGAAGCCCTGCTCCTTACCGATGCCGCGGGCGCGGGCATCCTCAAAGAAATATGCGCCTACAATGCATCCACCAAGCAAATCGAGTCTTTCATCGTGTTCAACGGCGGCACGGTCTTTCATTGTGTCACCTGGAAAGAGACCTCAAACAAATGGAATTGGGAGCTCAAAGGCTCCATGAAAAATGGAGAAAAAGTTTCCGCCAGAGGGTATTGGCAATTCAGTGACGATGGGAAAAAACTGGATTTGATCAGTGATGATTTCACGATCGGCGGCAAGAAGACCGACAAGCTGCACGACAAGTATTTCCGCGTTGGAAAATGATTTAACGCCTGGAAACACTACAACTTGAACAGCTATTTCGAAAAGGCGGCCGGTTGGAACCGGCCGCCTTTT
>DCKY01000177.1:3625-13131 GCA_002320775.1 Planctomycetes bacterium UBA1662 | reverse complement strand
GGAGCTGTTTCAGAAACGCTGAGGGGCCTGCCGTGGGTAAAAAAGGACCTGGCCAGGCCCCTTGGATTCCTCCTGACCCCACCCTCTCCTTGCCCCCGCCCATGGTCTCGCATAGGCTATAGTCAGGTTTCAACTGGTTCCTGGAGCGAGTCTGGATATGAAATTCATGACCATTTCCGTGCTGGTTCTTACAGCAGCGCTCCATGCCGGGGATGCGAACTCCTTGCGGCAACTCACAGTCGAAGATGCGCAGAAGCTGGCTGCTGGCAAAAGCGGTCGACTGTGGCTTGACGGCTTGAAGACCCTTTCGCCTGGGGTCGCGAAAGAATTGGCACGGCACGAAGGGTGGTTGAGGCTGAACGGCTTGACCTCGCTGTCGAGTGAAGCAGCAACGGAGCTGAGGCAGCACAAGGGCTCCCTGCACCTGAACGGCCTGGCGGCGCTCAGGGATGAGGCGGCTGCAGCGTTGGCCGGACATCGAGGGGAGCTGGGTCTGAACGGCCTGACGACGATCTCCGAGGAATCGGCAAAGGCGCTGGCTCGGCATTCCGGTGGACGACTGATGCTGAAGGGCCTGACGAAGCTGTCGGGTGAGGCCGCCAAGGCGCTTTCTCAGCGCAAGGGCGGCGGGCCAATTTATCAAGTGCACCTCGACGGCCTGACCACGCTTTCGCCGGAGGGCGCAATCGCGCTGGCGGGAATGCATCCGCACAATTGGGGTGGTCGGTTGCCCGCCTTCAAAACGGTCCCGGACGACGTGGCCAAGGCCTTGTCGAAGCGCGAGCACGGCCTGTCGATGCCGGGTTTGACAACGATCTCCGATGAGTCGGCCAGGCTGCTGCTGCCGAAAACAGGCGGCAACCTGCCCGTGCTCAAAACGCTCTCGCCGGCAGCGGCCAGGGTCCTTGCGAAGGCACGGGGCCATCTTGTTCTCGATAGCCTGACGTCGCTCTCCGACGAGGCAGCTAAAGCGCTAACTGATGACGCCAACAACCGCGGCAACCTGTATCTGAACGGCCTGGCCGCGATCACGCCCGATGCAGCGCGGGCCATTTGCCGGCGCGAGGGCTATCTGTATCTCGGCGGGCTTACCACGATCTCCGACGACGTGCTCAAGGCGCTCGCCGAACATCGCTCCCCGGGGTATGCCCGGCCGATTGTGTACCTCGATGGCTTGACGACACTCTCCGACGAAGGGGCCTCGGTGCTGGCTTCGTGGGAGAAATGGAGCGGCGAACTTCCGGCGCTGAGCTTGATCTCGTCCCAGTCGGCGACGGCTTTGGCGACTTCGCGGAAATTCAAAGGCAGCCTCCCATCGATCAAAACGCTTTCTCCGGAGGTGGCCCGCGCCCTTGCGCAGCGCAGGGGCAATCTCTCGCTCGACGGCCTGGAGACGATCTCCGACGAGGTCGCCTCTGCGCTGGCTGGACACCAGGACGGAACGCTCTCGCTCGGTGGCCTGAAGAATCTGTCGGACGGTGCGACTGCGGCGCTATCGCACCACAAGGGGCGGTTGTCGCTCGGCAGTTTAACGACGCTTTCCGCCAATGCGGCCAGGGCGCTGGCCGGGTACCAGGGCGACTGGCTGCTGCTCGATGGCTTGACCACCCTGTCGGAAGACGCGGCAAAAGCGCTGGCGCAGCGCAAAGGTGTGGTGTCAGTGACCGGCCTGGAAACGCTCTCCGATGAAACGGTCAAATCGCTGAAGGCTAATCGGCTCATCGTACTGCCGGACTCCTTGCAGCGCAGGACGATCGCTGAGGCGCCAGTCCCTGCTGATGCCAGGGCGTTTCACGATTTTCTCGATACTCACTGCGCGGATTGCCACGGGGATGGATCCGACAAAGGGGATTTCGAACTGAATGTCCTGAAACGGGATGACATCGTGGGCCGGGTCGCCTACGCGTCGATACTGGAACGGCTGCGTGCCGGAGACATGCCCCCGGCCAGGAAGCCGCGGCCTGGGGTTGCCGCCGCGGAAGCTGTCATCAAATGGATCAGCGTGAAGCTCGACACTCCGCCTGCCGGCCCGTCGACGTATTTTGCAGTGAATGAAAAGCCGGCCGATGGCAATCGGCTTCCCCATGCAATCCTCTTTGGCGGCCCGCGAGGTCCAGTCATTCCGCCGCCGCCCCGGCTTTGGCGTCTCTCGCCCAAGGCCTACAGCAACTGGGCCGCCGAATTCAATGCACATGGCCTGCAAAAGCCCTTTGGGCTGATTCCCGAGCCTGGCTTCAAGGACTTTTCCGCCCTTTACTTTCCTGATGATGGCGCGTCGGGCCTCCACCTCTCCAATGCTGACCAGATCGTCAAGAACCAGACCCGCCACCATAAGATTGTGCCCGCCGCCGGGAACAAGGGCTGGCCGAACGAACACCGGACCAGGGCCGCCACTGCCGAAGAGCAGGCGTATATGAAGGACGGTGTCCGGGTGAGCGGCGGGGGCTCCTTCGCTCCCTTGCTTCATCCCAGGGTTGCTCCCAATCGACAGGAGCTGGAAGTGGCGATCCGCCAGCAGTTCAGCAAGGCCCTGGCCCGGGAGCCGGGTACAGATGAGGTGGAGGCCATGATTGGGCTCTACAAGGAGGTGGCTCGCCAGGGTGATTTGCCGCTGGCGGGAAAGACCATGCTGATGGCGCCGCTGATGGCGCCGGAAGCCATCCTGCGATTCGAGGTCGGCCGGGGCGGCGATGTACGGCCGGGGGTCCGCATGCTTTCATCTCGCGAGACCGCGATGGCCCTCAGCCTGGCGCTGGGCGACAAGCGGGAACGAGGACTTTTTGAGGCGGCGCGACAGGGCCAGCTCGCCGCGCGGGAAGAGGTCGCCGGGCACCTGCGGCGCATCCTGGACACTCCACGGATCGCCAAGCCCAGGGTGCTGCGCTTCTTTCGGGAATACTTTGATTACCACCGCGCTCCGGAGGTTTTCAAGGACCCGCTGCCTGATCACCAAACCCGCCGCGGCATCCACTACAATCCGCGGGGTTACGTCAACGATACCGACACCCTGGTGTTGAGCATTCTGTCCCGAGACCGGGATGTGCTCAAGCAGCTGCTGACGACGACCGATTCGTATCAAACCCACGAGCTGTTTGTCCCCAACCATACGCTGGATGGTTTTCGCTACGCGGCCAGCCCGCTCTTTCGTCACTTCAGCCCCTTGGCATCGGATCATCGTCGGCAGCAGGAAGACGGGCATATCGGCATTCTCATGCAGCGAAGCTGGCAGATCGCCTGGTCGACAAATTTTCACAATGACATTGTTCGCCGGGGGCGCTGGGTTCGCGAGCACCTGCTGGGTGGGCGGGTGCCCGACCTGCCGATCGATGCGGCAGCTATGATTCCGGATGATCCACACCGGACCTTGCGCCAGCGGCAGTCGGTTACCCGGGATGCGAAGTGCTGGAAGTGCCACGAAAAAATGGACGACCTCGGGCTCCCCTTCGAGGCGTCCGACCATTACGGTTTTGCGCGGACCGTGGAGGTGGTCATCGATATTGAAGCAGTGAAAAAGAGCGGCGATAAGGACCGGAAGATTTATCGAAACGCCGCGCTCAACACCACCGGTCGGATCGCCTACAGTGGTGATCCTGAGCTCGACGGGCCAGTCCGGGACGCTCCGGAAATGCTCCGTCGCCTGGCCGAATCCGATCGGGTGCGGCAGGTCTTCATTCGGCACGCATTCCGCTATTTCATGGGCCGCAACGAAACACCAGGCGATGCTCGCACGCTGCAGGAAGCGGATAAGACTTACATTGAGAGTGGTGGGAGTTTTAAAGCTCTGCTGGTATCCTTACTAACCTCGGAATCGTTTCTGTACCGAACGATACCAACCGAAGGGAAGTCCTCATGAAAAACTCAAGCCGTCGATCGTTCCTGAAGGGCCTGTCGCTTGGGACGGGGACCGTGGTGTTGCAGCCATTTCTGAATTCTCTGAGGGCGCAGGATGCCGGTACGATTCCCCAGCGCATCATTTTCTTCATGGAAGGAAACGGCCTGTGGCCCAGCCATATCCAGCCGAAGGGTTTGAAATGGAAGGGAGACGACCGCCAAAGCAAGGCGGATCGGCTGCTCGATCTTTCGCTGGAGGATTATGAAGTCAATGACGCTCTCGCAGCTCTCGCTCCGTTCAAAGATCGGATGACCATTTTGCAGGGATTGTCCGGCCGGGTTTCCGGGGGTGGTGACCACTCGAAAGGCTACGGAGGGCTCGGCTGCTTCCATTGGCGCAAAGGGGTGTTTGCCCAGACCCTGGATCATGTGTTGGCCGAGTCGCTTCCAGGGATCATCCCGGTGGTTGGTCTCGGAATCCATCCTGACCCCCAGACGCCTATCATCAACAGCGTGTCGGCCATCGGGCCAAAGAAGCCGCTGCCCCTGGTGTGTCAACCTGAGCTTGCATTTCAAACGCTATTTGGCAGTGTGGCGGAGGGGAATGCAGGGAAGGTGTTTCAAGCCCGAAACAAACTGCTCGACTACGTCCGCTCCGATATCAGGCGGGTTCGAAAGGAGCTGTCCGGATCCGACACCGAGAAGCTCGACGCGTATCTCGAAACCTTCGACAGGATGCGAAACCGCCAGGCGCGGTGCCTGGAGATCAAGGAACGCCTGAAGGCGAACGCTCCCGTTATTGACAAGTTCAACAGCGAGTCGGAGACCGATCGTCTCGAAGCGCAGTGTGATATAGCTGCCGCGGTGATCACGTCGGGTTTGTCGAATGTGGTGACGCTCGATGCCAGCGGCGGCATGGGGACGTATTTCACATGGAAGGGGCTTGGGATCAACAAGGAAGGGCACGCGATCGGCCACATGCATCCGGATCAGGCGGAAACACAAAGGCTGCGATCGATCATTCGAAATTTCCACGCTGAGCGGATCGCCGGCCTGGCCAAAAAGCTCGACTCGGTGAAAGAAGGAAACGGTACAGTCCTCGACAATACCTTGATCGTCTACATGAGCGACTCGGGTGAAGCGCACCACGGCTTCCTGAAAGCCTGGCCTACCGTCCTCATCGGGAAAATGAAGGGACTGAAGCTCGGCGGCCGTTTCCTGCAATATCCCGAGTATGGCAAGAACGGCCATCGCACCATGCGAAACCTCTTTCTCGCGCTGCTCCATGCCGTCGGCGACAAACGCGAAAACTTCGGTGCCGAAGACAGGGAATTGAAGGACCTTGACCAGTCCGGCCCCCTGGCGGAAATCCTGGGGTAGGAGCCAACTCACCGTGACTGCAACCACACACTTTCGCAATCCAGATTACCGCTTGACCGAGGTGCATGGACGGGTTGTGGAGGAAATTGTAAGGTGAAGGTTGAGCGCGCCAATGGTGAGGAAGTCATGAATTCGAATCAACACCCGTTAACTTTCAATTTGAATCTTGTACTCTGCATCGTTTGTCTTTTGCCGTCGTCGACTTGGGCGGAAGATGCGTTGCGCGACACGATCGATCGTGAAGTCAAAGCGGCATGGGCGAAGGAGGAGCTCTCAGCGCCGGAGCGGTCGACTGACACGGTGTTTCTGCGGCGAGTCTATCTCGACCTGGTCGGCATGATTCCGACGTACGAGGAGGCGACCGCGTTTCTCGCCGACAAGGATCAGCAGAAGCGAGAAAAACTTGTCGACAGGTTGTTGGCCGATCCGCGCTACGCGCGCAACCAGGCTCAGGTCTGGGATGTGAGCCTGCTGGGCCGCAATCCGAAGGGCATCCGTTCGACCAACCGGGATGCTTTTCGCAAGTGGCTGGCCGTGCACTTCGAGCAAAACGTGGCGTACGATCGCATCGTCCACAAACTGCTTAAGGCCGAGGAGGATAACTCGAAGTTATTCTACGTAGCCTATCGGAATTCGGACGATCTGACCACGAGGACGATGCGGTTCTTCCTCGGCACCCAGCTGCAATGTGCCAAATGCCACGATCACCCGTACGAGTCCTGGACTCAGCAGGATTACTACGGCATGGCAGGGTTCTTCGTGCGTACCTACATCGTCGAAACGGATGGCGCGAATGAGCACATCAAAAAATTCTATGTCGGCGAGAAGAGCACGGGTGAGGTCAACTTCAAGATTACCCCGAAAGACGCTCAGCCGGGAACGAAGGACGAGCCCGTTAAGCCGCGGTTTCTGGGCGGTGACGAACTCGAAGAACCCGAGCTGCCGAAAGACTTTAAAGAGCCGAAAGTGGAACCAAAAAAAGCTCCTCCCAAGCCGCAATTCTCGCGCCGCGAAAAGGTTGTCGAATGGATCACGGCCAGGGAAAACCCGTATCTTGCGCGGGCCGCGGTGAATCGGATCTGGGGCCAGTTCATGGGCCGCGGGTTCGTCCATCCGGTCGATGATTTCAATTCGGGAAACTCGCCGAACCATCCGGAATTGCTCAAGACAATCGAATCGGGATTCGTCGCCCACCAGTTCGACCTGAAATGGCTCATACGCGAAATCGTCAACAGCGAGGCGTACCAGGCAGCGGACGTCGGCCCGGTCAAGAGTGCGTTGCCGAGGTACTACGAAAGGGCGCGGATTCGTCCGTTGAGCGTCGAAGAGTTGACGGAATCGCTCCACATTGCCACCGGACTCGGTGTCGAATCTGCGCTGAACAGCAGGCTGTCCCGGGACATGGTGAAGTATCTCGGCGAGCCCATCGACGGCCAGGGCAAGTTTCAGGGCAGCCTGACGGAGCACCTGTTTATTCACAATGGCGATGTTTTCCGCGGACTGTGTCACCCGCGCAACGGCAACCTGGCCGAGGCCCTGCTCAAAAGCGAGGATGACTGGAACGCCAAGGTCGAACGGATGTTTGTGTCGGTCTTGAGCCGGACGCCGAATTCGGAAGAGCGAGAGCGGTTCGTCAAATACCTGGACGTCGACCCAAAGGACACGAAGCTCGCATCGCAGCGAATGGAAGAGGCAATGTGGGTTCTCGTGGCGTGTTCGGAGTTTCGATTTAATAGGTAAGTTACAGGTTGAAAATTAAACGCGAAACGTGAGGTGACCATGGACCCGGATCAACAATCTGCAACTTGTAACTTGCGACATCACATTTCCCGCCGCAGCCTGCTCAAGGGGATGGTCGTCACGGCGGGTGGAATGGCCGTCGCGAATTGGGGCGCGCTGTTCCATTCGCAAACGATTGCCGCCGAGGCGAAGCGCACCGGCAAACGCTGCATCATGCTCTACATGGAAGGCGGCGTAAGCCAGATCGACACCTTCGACATGAAGCCGGGGCGGCCAACCGCCGGTGAATTTCGCCCGATGCCGACCAACGTTCCCGGCATCCAGGTTTGCGAATTCCTGCCGAATATTGCACGCCACGCCGACAAGCTCGGGATTATTCGCAGCATGCGAACGAAAACGCCCGATCACGGCCCCGGGGGCTATTACATGCACACGGGTTACCATCCGAGCGAGCGTTTTCCGCACCCCGAAGCCGGCGCGATGATCGCCAAATACTGCGAAAACCCGGAAAGCGAGTTGCCAAGTTTTGTCAAGATCGGCAGCGGCAGCGGCATCTACGGAGCGGGTTATCTTGGCCCGCAGTACGATCCGTTCGTCCTGGGAGATGATGGTAAACTTCCGGGATTCGCCAGTCCTTCCGTGCCGCCAGAGATTCAGGAACGGCGCGGCGAGTTGCTGAGCTTTATGGAACAACAATTTGCTGAGCAGCGTCCCGGCCGACCATTCGCTTCGCACCGCACGGCTGAATTACGAACGATCCGCCTGATGCGAGCCCGCCAGGCCTTCGATGTCAGCGGCGAGTGGGAAAAAGCCAAAGACCGTTACGGCGACAGTCAGTTTGGCCGCGGTTGTTTCACGGCCCTGAAGCTCGTGGAGGCCGGCGTGTCGTTCGTGGAGGTCGGGCATCGCGGCCACGACACCCACATGAACAACTTCCCCATATCCAAGGCGCTTTACTCGACCATGGATCCTGCCTGGGGTTCGCTTCTGGACGACCTTACAGAGCGTGGCCTGTTAGACGACACGCTGGTCGTGTGGACGAGCGAGTTCGGCCGTACGCCGGCGATCAACGTTCGAGCGGGCCGGGATCACTTTGGCCGAGCGTGGACGGTTGTCCTCGCCGGCGGCGGCATCAAGGGTGGCCAGTATTACGGTTCCACCGACCGCGATGGCTTCGAGGTCGCTGAGAATCCGGTCAGTGAAGCGGACTATCTCGCGACCATCTACAAGGCGATGGGTGTTGACCATCGGGCCAAGCACTATCTTGGCACGCGCCCCATCTGGGCCACGGAGGAAGGGTCCAGGCCGATTAAGGAATTGTTGGGATGAACACAAGCCTGACGCGCCAGGGAGGGGGTTGCGTGACTCGCTCTCTCGCTGGGGCGTCGGGCTAGTGAGCGGCAATGGCAAGGTGAAATGAATATGAACGAAACATTTGCCAACGCGAAGGTGATCCACACGCTCCCCTGGAATAGCGATATGGTTTTCGCCGTTGCGTTCATCGGCAACGACAAAGTCGCGGCCGCCAACCGACGTGGCGACATCCTGGTCTGGAACCTGCCCGCGACAGGCGACAAGAGCCCCGATCCGGTTCGGCGGCTGGCCGGACACACCCGCGCGATCAATTGCCTCCTCCTCAGCCCCGACGGCAAGACGCTGATCTCCGCGGGTAACGATCTGACCGTGAAATTTTGGGACGCCGCGCTGACCACCGGCGAACCGGGTCAGGTTGTCCTTAACGACGGCTTCGTGCGTAAAGATCAAGGAGGCACGATGGGGCTGAAAAAGGTTTCGGGTCCACCACCGCCCGTCACGGCGAACGTCGTCGTACAAAAGCCGTTGCGCGAACTGACGGGACACAAAGACTGGATCTGGGGCCTCGCCCTCTCCCCTGACGGCAAAACACTTGTCACGGGCGACGACTCCAGCGAGGTGATCGTATGGGACACGCAGACGGGGGCACAGCGGCATCGCTGGAAGGTCAAGCTGTGGGTTCGTGCGCTGGACATCTCCCCGGACGGTAAGACGGTGGTGACGGCAGAGAACTTTCCCCAGCTGAAGTTCAAAGAAACCGATGCCGGTGTGCGTGGCTGGGATGTTCAGACGGGCGAATTGAAGTTCGACGTGAGCGAGCAGCTCAAGTTGGGCATGGCCGCGGTTCGGTTCTCCGGCGACGGCAAACACCTGGCGATCTGCCAGGGTAACATCGACCGGGAAGGTGAGGCGGGGAAGGTGTTTTTGCTCGATCCCAAGACGGGTAAGACGCTCCGCGAATTGAAGCCGCCGCATTTCCGTGGGGCTACGGATCTCGTCTTCCACCCGGACGGCCAGCACCTCTTCACGTCCGGCCGCGACCGGCTTGTGAAGATCTGGCGGCTGAGCGACGGGCAGCTGGTCCGCGACCTTGGTGAGCAGAGCAAGGGACAAAGTGAACCGCTGTACGCAATTTCGATTACCCCCGACGGCAAGCTGCTGGCCGCGGCCGACGGTACAGGGCAGATTTTGATTTATTCGTTGACGTGACACTCTCCTCCAAAGAGAGCCTTGGCGATGAT
>DCKY01000177.1:0-3232 GCA_002320775.1 Planctomycetes bacterium UBA1662 | reverse complement strand
AACAATTGACCTTCCGCCATGCTGGGCGCGGGTATCGCCCGACCGACGTGCATGGTGAGGTGGTGAAGGAGGTGCTGGGGTGAAACAAAAGTATTCTGGGTTGGCCACAGTTGATCCTGTCCTTCGGCAAACCGACCGTATAGTTGCTTTTTCAGGTCGGGGAGCAATCGTACGGCCTGGCGTATGGCCTGTGTGAACCTTGCCAGGCGTTCCATCTGTGAAACTGCTATGTTATCCTGAGATAGCCTGGGAGTAGGAATCAACCAACCTATAGTGTATTGAATTCAATGGAACGAACCTTGAAATCAAGCCGGTGGCCCGAACCGCTTTCCAGGCGTTCGTTCCTCCGGATCGGGACTCTTGGAATGGGGGGGCTCAGTCTCGCCGAGGCGATGAAGGTGCGGGCGGAGGCCGGGGAGCCGAGCGCCAAGCCGGATACCTCGGTGATCTTTCTCTGGCTCGCCGGTGGGCCTCCACACATGGAGACCTACGACATGAAGCCGGATGCCCCGTCCGAATACCGCGGACAGTTCAACCCGATCAGGACCAATGTGCCGGGCATCGATGTCTGTGAGCTGCTTCCCTTGCACGCGAAGTGTGCCGACAAGTACACCCTCATCCGTAGCATCGCGCACACCTTTTCGGATCACGGCGGGGGCAGCAAGCGGTTCATGACGGGCCGCATTCCGGCCACACCTACCGGGACGGTGAACGACGCCCCGTCCGTCACCTCGGTCGTGGCCAAGATGCGTGAGCACGTGGACGTCGGCCTGCCGAACTGCGTGGCGGGGACCAATGGAGGCCGCTCCAGGGTGGACACCTACGCGATGGGCTCAGCCTATCTCGGCCCCTCCTACCATCCCTTCACTGTGCCGGGTGATCCCAGCAAGCCCGACTTCGAGTTGCGGGATGTGGCGCTGGGCTCGGAAATGGTGGAGCGCCTTGACGATCGCCTCGAGCTCCTCGGCCGGATGGACAGACTGCGCAGCGAGATCGACTCCAGTGGCGCGATGGCGTCATTGGATAGCTGGCAGCAAATGGCGGTTGATTTGATGGCCAATCCGAAGACCCGCGAGGCTTTCGACTTGTCCAGGGAGTCGCAGGCGCTGCGCGAACGTTACGGGATGCACTCCTGGGGCCAGCGGGCCCTCCTGGCACGCCGACTGGTGGAGGCGGGCTGCAGTTTTGTCACCATGGTGATGGAGAACCCGTTCGTGTCCGGGCTGAAGTCGCCGAAGTTAGGATTTTACAACTGGGATTCACATGCCGTGAATTGCGACCTGTGGGTAGACGCCCGGCATCGCTTGCCGGTCTACGACAAGGCCGTGACCGCGCTCATCGAAGACCTGCACCAGCGCGGCCTTACCGAAAAGGTCCTCTTGGTGGTGACGGGAGAATTCGGGCGCTCGCCGAAGATCAGCCGGGCCGATGGTGGATCCAAGGGCCTCCGCTACGGGCGGGAACACTGGCCGCGAGCCATGTCGGTTCTCGTTTGCGGAGGAGGGATGGAGCACGGCCAGGTGGTGGGTTCGACCAACGCCCTTGGTGAGCACCCCCACGACCGCCCCCTCACTCCCAACGACCTCTGGGCCACGGTATACAAGCATCTCGGGATCGACCAGAACGCCACCATCCCGGACCACAACGGCCGGCCGGAGTTCATCCTGCCTTTCGGCAAACCGATCGCCGAGTTGCTTTGAAAGCTCTCATTCCATATGGCTTGGTAGTGGCAGTCATGTGCGTACCGTCTCTTGGAGCAGCGCAAGGCGGTCTGGATCTCGCATAACTCGAGCAGGCGTATCAGTCAGGGGTGTGGCTTTTGTTGAAACGTCACTCCAACAAAAGTATTTTCTCACTGGGGGTCAGAAGGTCGTAGGTTCGAATCCTATCGCCTTGTCGCGTTGGGGTTGCCCCCTCAGTGGGTGTGGGGTTTGAGGACGAATTCTTCGGAGGTCCAGGTTTTGCCTTCGCTGGAGAAGCGGATGATGACGATGGACTGGAAGGTTTTGCCTTTGAGCCAGGAGGCGTCTTCGTCGGCTTTTGAGGGGTAGATGAAATAGTTGGTCCTGCCGTCGCGGATGTTGGGCTTTCCGGCCTCGTCTTCGTTCTTCTCGGTGTTGCGGGGGCGCAGGGTGACCTTGCGGCCGTTCACATCGACAAACTCGATCTCGATCACGCTGGCCACCGGCAGGTCGAAAGGCTTCTCGAAGGTCGTGTCAGAGTAGAGCCAGAGCTCGAGGTCGCCCTTGTCGTCGTGGAGCTTGAGCTCGAGGTGACCGCCGCCATCGCCTGCGAAGGCGGCCGGGACCCCGGCGTGGGGGCCCTCGGGATGGTCGTGGCCGTGTCCATCAAGCGGCAGCCTGGCGCGTACGTCGGTCCCCTCGGAGCGAAACCGGAGGACGACCTTTTCGGGGGAGGTCTCTCCCTTGCGTGGAGTGACATGGAAGTGAAGGGCTGAGTTCTCTACCGTTCCCTTGGATGGCGCGCTCAGCTGCTTGCCCGCCTTGTCCTCAACCCAGAGGTAGAGGTTCCAATTGGCGAGGTCCTCGGCGGACGCTCCCTGGGGCCGGGCTTCGAAGGCGCTCTCCTTGCCCGCGGCTAGGTCGCCAAGCTGGACGATCTTGAACTTGTTTCCAGCCAGGGCGAGCGTGCCCAGGTCGGCCTTGTCGCCATGGTCGGAGGCGGGTTGTTCTTTTCCTGTTTCCTTGGCCGGTGTGGATTCAACAGAAACTGGAACTTCCTGGTGCGGGTGCGGGTGGTGGTGCGGTTCACCGCAGGCTGGAAGAGACAGGGCGGCCAGGGCAAGAAGTGCCGGGTGGAGTGATTTCATGATCGGACCTGGGTGGCCTCCAGATGGTCGGTGATGTCGTCGCGTTTTTTCCTTGGCCCCCCTCCGAAGAGGTCGAAGCCGACAGGGACGACGAACAGGTTCAGGAAGGTGCTGCTGACAAGCCCCCCGAGGATAACCACAGCGATCGGGTGTTGCAACTCACTGCCGATCTCTCCCCTGGCGAGAACCAGCGGGACCAGGGCCAGGGCGGAGCTCATGGCCGTCATCAGGATCGGCACCAGGCGCTCCTGGGCCCCTCGCACGACAGCGTCCTTTTTCGCCACTCCCTCCTCTTCCATGAGATGATAGTAGTGCGAGATCAGGAGCAGTCCGTTGCGGCAGGCCACCCCGGCCAGACCGATGAAGCCTACCAGCGCCGAGATCGAGACCACCGGCGCCACG
>DCKY01000219.1:25157-27631 GCA_002320775.1 Planctomycetes bacterium UBA1662 | reverse complement strand
CTGGACGCGAAGGCCAACTCGAAAGCCGCAGCCGAAGCCGCCGCGAAGAAATAAACTCTCCCCTCAAGGGGCGCAGACTTCCTCGCAGCCCGGAATCGGTACGCACTCGGTGCCCAGCACCGGCGGCGGGCCTCCCTGGTAGAGGAAGTTGAGCACGTAGATCGCATCCGCCATGTGGATCGCTCCACCTCCATCGCTGTCGAGAAGCACGCGGTTGCCTTCGTCGGCGGCCGAACCATCCCCGCAGGGCAGCTCAGCCGGGGTACCCTGGAAGAGGTAGGTCAGCACGCTCACCGCATCGGAGAGATTCAGCCGGCCATCCTGATTGACGTCGCCTGGCATCTGCAGTCCTCCGCCGGGCTCGACCTCTCCATCGTCCGCGGTCCCCGGCGTTCCCAGGCGCCTCGAACTCGCTCTCCAGCTCGCCTCCTCACCCCAGTCCTCCAGCGGCAGACTCGTATCACGGATCACCAGGGAGTAGCCTTCGCCATCGGTCTGCGGATACCAGGTGTCCCTGTAGGAGAAGTTGTGAATCGGCACCTCCAGCTCGCCGAGGAATTCAATCGTCTCGGTTCTGTCGCTGAAGCTGCCGGAGAAGTCTCCCAGGACCGTGATCCCCTCGGTACCGTAGCGCGCGGTGAAAGCCTCGAGATCTCCGACGAGAACGCCATACTCGCCCGCGCCGAGCACCTGGCCCTCCTCGAATTCAAATCGCACTCCCCGGCTGAATCGCATCCCCGCCAGGTCGAGAGGTTCCGTCCCGATATTCTGGAACTCGATGAATTCCATATTCGTGGCGCTGAAATTGTCTTCCGGGTCTTCCGCGAGGGTCGGATCGGGCGGGTGGAACATAAGCTCGGTGATGCGCAGGGTCGGGATGCCGGTAACAAAAACCGCGCTGCTGGGCGGGCTCCAGAACTCCGGCCCGCTCCGAACCCGGGCGGTTACCTGGGTGTTCTCGGACAAGACGATCGGCGCCTCGTAGAGAAGGGCCGCCTCCCCCAATATCGCCCGCGGCCCCTTCGGGTCGCTGCCATCGAGCGTGTAGTAGATCTGTCCTTCATCCCCCGAGGTGATCGTCAACTCGAAGCCCGGGTCGATGAAGCCGCCGTCGGAGCTGAAGTCGGGGCTTGCCGGCAGGCCGATCAGCTGCCCATCCATCCAGGCGACCCGGTTCTCGAGCCAGTTGCTCATCCAGCTGATCTCGTCCTCCCAGGTCGGGGCGATGTAGAAGTTCGGCCAGACGTAGCTGCCCAGGATGTTCCATCTCTGGAAATTACGCTCCTGCGGCTCGCGCAGCTTCTCGGTCCACTGGTCGACCGTCCCGAGCAGGTAGTCGAGACTGAACAGCTCGCCCCGGAGCTGGCGCCAGCGCTCACTGTACATGGCCCGGAAACCCCGGGTGTCCTGGAAGAGCCGGGCATACCAGGGATAATCACCGGCGCCCAGCTGCGGATAGTACCAGCCAACCGGATTGCCCCCATTGAGATAGTTGGCGTTGCCGAGGGAGAGATTGTAATCCCAGATGGGGCCCATCCTGAGCTTGCCGCCGCGCGGCTTGTACATGAAGGTGCTCAATCGGTACCCGTCGATGTTCTTGGCAATCTCAACCAGGATGTGATGGTCAATAAAAGACATCACGTCGATGTGGGCGGCGTACCCGGCCTCAGGATCAGTAAAATTGGCCCCGTAAAGCGCGGCCTCAAAGGAGTTGAGATAATTGCGAATGTAGGTGCGCTGCGCGGGGCGGATAAGCCGCTCCTTGGGATAGAAGTAGGCCAGTCTCTGCCCGCGGCTGGTCGTCAGACCTGAATCACCCGGGTCGAGACGGTCCTTCTTGAGAATGTAGCCGCCGGTAACCTCGGGAGCGCTCTCATCACCCGGCAGGAGCCTCTCGATGTCAACCCGGTCACCATCTCTCTTGATCTTCTCCATGAAGACATACACCCCCATGTACTCCGCCGACGAAGAGCCGATGCGGGTGTTGCGGCGGGAGTTCATATAGACCTCGACAAACTTGGTCCGCACCGCGTATTGCCCAATGTGGTTGCTCCACTGGTAGCAGAGAACGTTTCGCATGAGTGACTTGTCGGAATAGGGCGCGTGAAGAATCCAGTCGGACTCCGCGGGCATTCCCAGGACCGAGACATCCAGGTCTTCGTTCGCTTCATCCCAGGTCTCGAAGGCGTACTGCTTCTTGGGGAAGCCCGTCGAGCTCGAACCCCTCACCTTCATACCTGCCCTGCCGACATAGTCAGGCTCCCCGGTAATGCTCGCTCGTCCATCCTCACCGACATCGATGAACTGACAGAAAACCTGGGTGTAGCTGCCCTCTCCGATTCCCCGCCCGAAGGTATCGATCAGAACGATCGGCAGGTTCGAGGTGAAGGCCTGCACCGAGTCCGAAAGCATCAGGTAGCTTCGGGAGACCGACTCTCCGGGAAGCGAGCCCTCTACCCAGACCCTGGCGGTGA
>DCKY01000219.1:1745-24770 GCA_002320775.1 Planctomycetes bacterium UBA1662 | reverse complement strand
CGTGCCATCAAGGGTATAGCGGATCACGGCTCCCTCGCCCTCGGTGGCCAGCTCAACCATCAGGTTGCCCCCATACGCGCCGGAGTCATGAGAGAAGGTCGGGTCAGGGCTGACCGAATCAACCCCCTGGCGATTAGGCCCGCCCGGGGTCGGCTCGACGAAATACTGGCGCAGCTCGGCATTCACCGGGCCGAGATCGATCAACTCCAGGGTCGGGTTTACCAGGAAATCATTGCTCGAGGTGGAGACGTTGAGTCCCTGGATCGCGAGCACGTTAACACCATCGCGCAGCAGGGAGGTGTGCTCGGAGAGATCAAATTCCTCAAACTCCAGGGCCCGGGTGTCTGGATTGCTGGCGTCAGCCTCGGAATCCCAGGCCAGCTCGGCTGGCGGCGGACCGTTGGCATCAAGAATTCTCTCCCCATTGAGAAAGAGAACAAAACCATCATCGTATTGCATGCCAAGCACCATGGAGTCGATCGCCGAGCTGTCAGCGACATTGAAGGTCGAACGAATGTAGACCGAACCGTTCACGCGGTACATGGCCTCCTCTACATCGGTCCCTATCATCGGAGCAAAGCTCCTGGCGGAGTTGGGGGACCGTTCGAGACCGACACCGAAGGTGCCCTCGCGCCAGGAAGAATCATCAAATGCCGGAGCAACCCAGTCGAGGCCGATGGCCGCGTCCGCGGGAACATGAACCCGCACAGCGGTCTCGGAATCGACAACCCGGCTAAATTCCGAGTCTGTCGCCAGCCCCCAGGAAACATCGGACACCTGGCGCGGATATTGAGGCGCGAAAGCTGCGACAACATTCGAGCCATCGGGAGTGATCAGCGCCAGCAGCTCTCCCTGTCTCTCAAGCTTGAAGTTGGTATGAAGCTGCGAGTCCGGCAACCGACGATCCTTGTCCGAGGCGAAAACCAGGAGGTAGCGGCGGGGGCCGAGCGTCACATCGGGAAACTCCCACTTCGTAAGATCCTCGAGATCGTCGGTCAGCTTATAGCCGGCAAGATTGATCGCCGTGTCGCTGTTGTTGTAGAGCTCGATCCAATCGCTGTACTCACCATCCTCATCCTGTAGACCAGAACGGTTCAGCGAAAGGATTTCAGTAATCACCAGTCCTTCCTGCCCGTAGGCGGGAACGACGGCCAGCAGAACCAACCCGGTCAGCAAATAACATCGGCCTAGATGGCGCATTTTCTCGTCTTCTCCGCTCAGTATGACAACTCTGCAATAAGCTGACTCTGCGGCTTACCGGGAAGAGGACAGGCTCCGCCTTACTCCGGTTCGTTTGACAACTCTCAGACCCCCTCAACCCGACTCAATAATATCCTTCAGGACCAGCGACTCAAAGTCCCAATTCTTTCCCCCATAAAAGGTTGAAGCCCCTCCGCTACAGCTGCAGTAGAGCCTTTCTGACAACAATCTTGTCATTATGATAGAATCCGCCTCTGTGCAGATCTCAGGTGCTGTATTCACCCCGGAAAATCGATGAAGCTGCTTGGTAAGGACCGCCGCTACCGGATTCTTGAAACCCTTGGAAAAGGCGGCAGCGGAACCGTCTACAGGGCCTTTGATTCGGTAGAGAAGAGAGAGGTCGCCATCAAGGTGCTGAGCGCGGAGCTCTCCGCCGCGCAATCATCCCTGGCCAGCGAAGAATTCCGGCTCCTGGCATCCCATACACACGCCAACCTGGTCCAGGTCTACGACTACGGCACCACGACCGATGGCCTGCGTTACTTCACCATGGAGCTGCTTGAAGGAGAGGACCTGCTCGGCCACCTGGACCAGGCCCTGCCAACACCTGCCGAACGAGCGGCGGCTCCGCACCTCGCCGACCTGCTAGACCAGGTGCTCGCGGCCCTCGATTACATCCACTCCAGGGGCCTTGTACACCAGGATCTGAAACCGCAGAACATCCGGGTCTCCGGGCAGGAGGGAACTGCCCGGGTGAAGCTGATTGATTTCGGCCTCGCCAGGGCGACTGGAGCCGAGAGCCACGACCTCTCGGGAACGATCGAATACCTGGCGCCGGAGCTTCTCAAGGGAGAGCCTCCCACCGCCCGAAGCGATCTCTACTCTTTCGGCATCCTTCTCCATGAGATCTTCGTGGGTCAGCCGCCCTTCCATGGCAAGAAAATGGAGGAACTCATCCGGGGGCATCTCGAGGGCGTCGACGTGGACCCCCGCTCTCTTCCGCAAGAATACCGCGAGCTCACCATGCGGCTCCTGGAAAAAGACCCCGCGAATCGGCCCCGTGTGGCGGAAGAGGTTCGCCGGAAACTGCCTGGCGCCCACGAACGAACACTGCATTCCCTGCCGGCCTTCTCACCGGTTTTCGTCGGCCGCGAGGCGACCCTCTCAAGGCTGCTCGCCCGCATCACCGATGAACCGGACGGCAGCCCCGGCGGCGCGCTGCTTCTCGGGGCCACCGGAATGGGGAAATCCCGGCTGCTGCGCGAGCTCCAGGTCCGAACGCAGGTGAGCAACATCCCGATCTACCTGGAGTCCTGCAGAGAGGAAGATCATCCCGGAGCGCTCCTCCAGCGGCTGCTCGGGCGTATCGCGGCCGAAAACGATGGCGACCACGGGCTCGTTGCGAGGCTTGATGAATGCCTGGATGACCTGCTCCAGGATGACTCTGTAGCGGGCGCCTCCATCGAGAGCTTCCACTTCAAGGTGACCAACCTCCTGGTGGAGCTCGCCGGGGGCGAAGCCTGCGCGATCGCCATCGATGACCTCCAATGGGCCGACAGCCTGAGCCTGAACACTCTTGCCCACCTCGCCCGCCGTGCGGCGGGCGCGGGAACGCCTCCAGGGCTCTTTCTCGCCTGCAGGCTCGATGGGGAAGAGGATCTCGGCTTTACCCGCAACCTCGAGGAGCTCTTCAATATTCCCGAGTCCCTTGAACGAATCACCCTCGAAGGCCTGAAGCCCGAGGACCTGTCCACCTACATGGAGAGACTGCTGGGCCATGCTGAGGGAATCCCAGAGGCTCTTCAGGGGCCGCTGCAGAGGGACACGGGCGGCAATCCTTTCTATATCGAAGAATACCTCCGATGGCTCGGAGACCTCGGCTCCTTCGAACGCAAGGGCTCTACCTGGACCCTTAAGACGGATGTCGCCATTGCCATACCCGGCTCGCTCGAAGACGCTGCGCGCAGGCGCCTGGAAAACGTCAGTGAGCGGCGACGCGCCATCCTCGAGGTCGCCGCCGTCCTTTCCAGGCCCTTCAGCAGCGAAGAGCTGCGCGGACTGCTGACGCTCATCGATGAAGAGGATCCCTCCCCCAAGGGAGAGCTGCGCGAAGCCCTCGATGGCGTTGTCCTTGACCAGCTCCTCAGGCGGGAGGGAAGCCTCTACTCCTTCGCGCACGCGGCGCTCGAACAGGCCGCCTATGCGGGCCTTGAAGAAAAGACCCGCCGGAGCCTGCATGGACAGGCCGCCGCCTGGCTGCTGCAGGAGAGCCCCCCGGAAAAGGAACCGCCGCTTGAAGAGCTCGCGAGGCATCTTTTTTTCTCCGACCATCCGGAGAGCGCCAGGGAGAGCCTTGAGCGCGCGGGACGGCAGGCTCTTCGCCAGGGCGGCCTCCGCGAAGCCTCCACCTGTCTCGGCCGGGCCATCCAGGTCAGCAGGGAGCCCGAAGATCTCTTCTCCTCCTGCCTGCTGCGCGAAGAGGTCTGGGGCAGGCTTGGCCGCAAAGAAGAACAGCTCGAGGACATCGGACGGCTGCGCGAGCTGGCCGATGAGCTTGGCGACGAAGCCAACCGGGGAGAGGTCACCCTGCGGGAGGCCCTCTATCTCGACTCCGTGGGTAAGAAGCGGGAGGGGCTTGCGAAGCTCGATGAGATGCTCGAAACGGGATCCGCCGAGGGTTCTCTCCGGGTACGGCTCCTGAATCGACGAGGGATGTTTCTCCTGTTCCTCTCGGAATTCACCGAGGCGGAGAGCTCGCTGCGAGCCGCCCTCCAGGTCGCCGGAGAGCTCGAAGACCAGGAGCTGCGGGCGGAAAGTCTCCAGCTGCTGGGTTCAGGACACTACCTCCAGGGCATCTACGATGAGGCTCTCGCGGAGATGGAGGGGGCTCTGACGATCAGGCGGGAGCTTGGAGACAACCAGAGAGCGGGCGCCCTGGAGTCGAACATAGGGCTCATACGTCTCGACCGCGGCGAACTGGAGGCGGCCGAAGAGCACTTCAAGGACTCGCTGAAGACCTTTCGCCGGATCGGCCTGCGCAGCGCCGAGGCCGGCAACCTCGTGAACCTGGGATTGGTCTATACCGAGATGGGGCGGCTGGAGCGCGCCCTCGACTTCATCAGCGAGGCCCTGCAGATCCGTCGGGAGCTCGCCCATCGCCAGGGCATCGGTACCGACCTGGGCAATCTCGGGGCGGTGTGGATGCGCATAGGAAAATACGAGAAGGCCCTGCCGCTGCTGAAGCAGGCCATCGAGATCGCCGAGGAAGTAGAAAATCTCCCTTCCCTGGCGATCAACGAGAGCCGCCTGGCGACCATCCTCATCCACAAGGGGGAGGGGGAGGCGGCGGCACGGGGGCTCGAGCGAGCAAAGACAGTGGCGGCGGATGGCGGCGGCGGCAGCCGCCAGCGTCTCGAGATCCTCCTGGCCGGCGCACGCCTCCAGCTCCACCAGGGAGCGCCGGCCGAGGCTGTCGGTGAGCTGGACCGGGCGCTCGAGGTGGCCTCCAAGGCGGGAGCCCGCAACTCGATGATCGAATGCCTGGGCCTGCGCGCCGAGGCTCTCATCGACAGCAACGCGCTGGAGGAGGCTGACAAGGTGTCCCTCGAGGCCGTCCGCCTGCTCGAGGAATACCCCGGCTGGCTCGATTGCTCCCAGGAGATCTGGTTTACCCGCCACCGGGCGCTCACGGCCCTCCATTCAGGCGGGCTGAAATCCGGCGACCCTGACGCCGCCCTCAGAAGGGCCTACATCCTCCTGCGAGAAAAGGCCGACGCCTTTGAAGATCCGGATCTGCGAAGCGCCTTTCTCGAGAGCCTCCCCCGCCACCGCGAGATCGACCGTGCCCATGCAGAGCTCCTGACGAGGATGCGCGAAGAGGCCGGGACCCGGGAGCGCTCCTTCTACGAAATCGCCAAGAGCCTGCACTCGATCGTCGATCTCGACCCGCTGTTAGACCATCTCCTTGAGCTTGCGATCGAGACCACCCGCGCCGAGAAGGGGCTCATCCTCCTGCGTGACCGGGAGCAGTCCCTGACCATCAGGGCGGTCCGCGGAATGCAGCGGGAATCGGTAACCGACGCCACGGAAATCTGCCAGAGCGTAATCGAAGACGTAACCGTAGGCGGAGCGCCGGTGCTGGCCACCGATGCGAGCTCTGACGAGCGCTTCCGGCAGCGCGAAAGCGTCATCTCTTTTAAGATCCAGACCCTGATGTGCGTCCCCCTCAACGTCCGCAACGAGGTCCTCGGGGCTGTCTACGTTGACGGCCGGGGTACCGACAGCTTCTCCACCGAAGATCTCGACTTCCTGGTCTCCTTTGCCCAGCTGGCGGCCATAGCCATCGATAACGCCAACCTGATGAAGAGCCTCAAGCAGGAGAACCTCTTCCTGCGCAAGGAGGTTGAGACCCGCTACCAGTTCCAGAATCTGGTCTGCAACTCCGATGTGATGCAGCAGCTCGCCCATCTGCTGGAGAAGGTCTCCCGCTCCGATGTCAGCATCCTGGTTACGGGCGAAACCGGAACCGGCAAGAGCATGGTCGCCCGGGCTGTCCATTACGCCAGCCGTCGCAGCTCGAAGCCTTTCGTCACGGTCGATTGTGGGGCCCTGCCGGAAAACCTCCTGGAGAGCGAACTCTTCGGCCATCTCAAGGGCGCCTTCTCAGGTGCCGTCCACGACAGGACCGGGCTCATTGAAGAGGCCGATGGCGGAACCCTCTTCCTCGACGAAGTAACCAACACCTCGCTCGAGCTGCAGGCGAAGCTGCTCAGGGTGCTGCAGGAGGGTGAGATTCGTAAGGTTGGCGAAAACAAGCCGCGGAAGGTCGATGTCCGAATCCTGGCGGCGACCAACACCCCGATCCGGGAAGCCGTCGAGGAGGGAATCTTTCGTGAAGACCTCTTCTACCGCCTGAACGTCGTGCCCGTAGAGATGCCCGCGCTGCGCGAACGCCGGGAGGATATCTCGACGCTCGCCATGATCTTTCTCGAGCTCGCCTGCGAGCGCTCCGGGAAAAAAATGATCAGCTTTACCGAGGAGGCCATGAACCTGCTGGAGGCCGCCCCCTGGCGAGGCAATGTGCGTGAGCTCGAGAACTCGATAGAGAAGCTGGTCATCCTCGCCGAAGCGGAGCGCATCGATGGAGATACGCTGCGCGCGATCCTGCCGGGAATCTCAGGGACGGAGAGCCCCGCGAGGCTCCCGGAGACGGCCGTCCCGCCAGCCGCCGCGCCGGAAGCAGAGTTGCTCAGGCTGGGAGATTTCGATCGACACTGGCAGGAGGCTGAGCGACTCTACCTGCTCGCCCTGGTTGAGAAGGCGGCGTGGAACCTCTCAGCGGCCGGGCGAATCGCAGGGGTCCGCAATCGCAACACCCTCATCTCGCGACTCAAGAAACACGGAATCCGCAGACCCGGCAAAGACAAATGAACCAACAGGAAGACGAAGACATCCTCCGGCAGCAACGCGGCATCATGGAGGAGCTTGGAATGACTGCGTCTCGCAGGCACATCTTTCTCTGCTGTGACCAGACCAAGCCCAAATGCTGCGGACTCGAGGAGTCGCTTGAAGCGTGGAACCACCTCAAGCAGCGGCTGAAGGAGCTGGGGCTCTCTGAGCAGGGCGGAATCCAGCGAACCAAGGCAAACTGCCTGCGGGTCTGCTACGAAGGGCCGATCGCCGTCGTCTACCCCGAGGGGGCCTGGTATTCGCGCTGCGGACCGGAGAACCTCGACCGGATCATCGAAGAGCACCTGCTGGGCGGACAGGTGGTCGAAGAACTCCTGATTGGAATCCACCCCCCCGGCGAAAGCTGACACGCATCAGAGGTTGCTCTTCCAGAACTCGAGCATCTTCCCGTAGAGATGGCGGCGGGCGTGATCGTCTCGAATGCTGTGCTTGCGCCCGGGATAGAGCATCATCTCGAACTGGATGCCGGCCCGGATCAGCTCATTCACGAAGTGCAGGGTGTTCTGCGGATGAACGTTGTCGTCGTGGGTGCCGTGAACGATCAGCAGGCGGCCACGGAGCTCGGGCGCCTTACGAACCAGGGAGGTACGCTCGTAGCCCTCGGGATTGTCCTGCGGCCGCTTCATGAAGGCCTCCGTCCAGATCGTATCGTAATAGTCCCAGTCGGTGACCGGGGCCACCGAGATCCCCGCCCGGAACTCGCCGCTGCCGGTCATCGCCCGCAGGGTGAAGGAGCCGCCGCCGCTCCAGCCCCAGATGCCTACCCGGTCCGGATCGACCCAGGGCTGAGATTTCAGCCAGCCGATGGCCTCGAGCAGGTCCGCCAGCTCACCGCTGCCCCACGCATCGTGGAGAATGCCGTTCTCGAGAGCCTTGCTCCTTGCCGTGGCGCTCCTGTTGTCGCAGCGAAACACCACGTAGCCGTGATTCAAGAGCACCTGGTCGAAGTAGGTCCGGGAGGGCCAGGCATCCTTTACCATCGGGGCGGCCGGGCCGCCGTAGACGTGCATGATGACGGGGTATTTGCGGCCTGGCCTGAAGCCCGCCGGCTTGAGCAGCTGCGCCGGCATCCTGAACCCATCGCTGGTGCTGATGGAGAACTGCTCAGGAGAGCGCATGCCGAGACGAGAAAAGATTTCAGGGCGCGCGGACGCGACCACCTCGAGCTGGCTTCCGTCCCGGGCGTGAAGCGCCAGGGAGGGCGGAGTCGAACCGCTTGAATGCTGGTTAAAATAAAACTGCCCGTTCTCGCTGAAGCCGATTCCGTGGGTCCCGGCCCTCTTCGTCAATCGCTCGAGCCCCGACCCATCGAAACGAACCCTGTAGAGATGCTTCTCGATGGAAGATTTCCGGATCGAGGTGAAATAGACCCAGCCGCCCTCCTCGTCAATCGAGTGAACCGCCTGGCGCAGCCAGGAGACAGCCCCGGCGGCCGAGCGAATCGCCCAGTCGCCGCTCGTGACCGGACCGAGGAGCTTGCCCTCAAGATCATACAGGTAGAGGTGCATATAACCGCTTCGCTCCGACGCCCAGAGAAAGCGCTCACTCTTCTTCAGGAAATAGAGATCGTCATGAATGTTCACCCAGCCCTTGTCCCGCTCAGTGAGGATGTGAGTCGGCTGGCCTTCCTCTCGATCCACGAAGAACAGGTCGAGACGGGTCTGAGAGCGGTCCATGGTCTGCACCGCGAGGCGCCTGCTGTCATTGAGCCAATTGACCCGGACAATGTATTCGTGCTCGTGTTTCGAGAGATCGACCCAGGTGGTCTTGCCGCTGGCGAGCTCGAGGACACCGAGGCGAACCGTTGGATTCACGCCCCCGGTCTTCGGATACCGCTGCCTCGTCAAGGCCGGAATGTTCGGCTCGAAACCCTGGTAGATCATCTCGGTGACAGCCGACTCATCGGTGCGCAGGTAGGCTAAGGCGGTCGAGTCTTCCGACCACCAGTAGCCGAGGTCCCGCCGGGCGAAAATCTCCTCCCAATAGACCCAGGAGAGGGTGCCATTGAGCAGGGTCTCGGAACCATCGCTGGTCAACCTGCGCTCGACTCCTTCCTCGAGGTCCCAGACGTAGAGGTCGCCCTCCCTTACGAAGGCCAGCTTCGAGCCATCAGGCGACAGGCGCGGCGATTTCTCGCTCGCCTCGGTCTTCGTGATCCGGTTGATCACCGAGGTTGACAGGTTGAGAGCGAACAGGTCGCCGCCGAGAAGATAGATTCCCCAGCGGCCACCCCGGCCGATGACGGCGGGCCAGCCGAGTCGGCCAGGCGCCTGGTCCTTACCAAGCAGGTCCTCAAGCTGGCGCAACACCTTGGCGGCATCGACCAGGTCAACTCTTTTGCGGGCCGCGGGATCATAGCGCTCGAGGGTCTGTTCTGCTCCGGGACGGCGGCGATCATGCAGGAGGGCCGTGCCATCAGAGAGCCAGGCGAACGATGGGATCGCGGCCGCGACCTTTCCCTCGTCTCCGTAGATCCACTCAATCGTTATGCCCCCGGAGGGGGCGGTTGATTCAGCCAGACGACAGCCGGCGGGAAGGAGACAAAAAACCGGCAAGAGAAGCGGAAGAATATATCTCATGGTGACACACCCCTGAAGAGAGGAAGAACTGGAAGACGGCTCCGACAAGCAGGCTCGCTGCGGAATCAGGGCTCGCCCTTATCTTTCTCCTGATCTTGTTCAGCCAGCTCAGCAAATTTCAGGCTGATGCCATTGATGCAATATCTCAGGCCTGTAGGGGCTGGCCCATCATCGAATACATGACCAAGGTGTCCGTCACATTTCGCGCAGAGAACCTCGATACGCCTGGAAAAAAAGCTGTTGTCCTCGACCGTGGCGATGTTCTTCTTAACAGCCGGCTGCCAGAAGCTCGGCCAGCCAGTGCCGGAATCGTATTTCTCAACCGAAGAAAAAAGCACGGCCCCGCAACCACCGCAGAGATAGCTTCCCTGCTTTTTGTTTGCGTTGTAGGCGCTTGAGAATCGCGGCTCCGTACCCTTCTGCCGCAGAACATAGAAGGCCTCCGGGGAGAGCCTCTCACGCCATTGTTCTTCAGTAAGTTCAGTCGCCTCCGGGGTGGCCTCGGCTGGATCCTGCTGCACGATCGGTGCCTCCGTAATGTTCTCGTTCTCGTTGCTTTCGGGCTCAGGAGCCTTCTCCACGGTAGCCTCCGGAGCCGCCGGGGGTGGCGCGGGCTGAGCTGCCTGGTCACCAGGGTGTTTGCCGCAACCACAGAGGCCGAGCAAGACCACCAGCGCTCCCATGAGTATTGAACGGTGTTCCATCATGCGACCATCCTGAACTACCCCACCCGCGGATGCAAGTGCCTGCCTCCCGGTAAAAATCCAGACCGCGCGCTCACTTCTTTTTCTCCGCCTCGTCCCTGGATGCCGGCTTCTTGAACAGATCGAGCGGCCCCAGGGTCCTGGAGTAGTCCCTGAAGGCTTCACCACGCCCGGCCTTCAAGGTCTCCAGGAGCTCCTCGAGCTCGCTGTTGGAACGTTTCTGTAACCTCGAGTAGACGTCCAGGAGAACCTCCGCGAGGTTTCTTCTGAAGAGACCCGCCGCGAGGATCACGGTGATCTCGTCGTGAGCCCTGAGAGCCTTCGCCAGGGCAACACCATCGGTTCCATGCTCGGCCACCAGCTGGCGAGCGTAGTCGCCAGGGGCGGAAAATTTTCCATCGCCATCTCCATCAATCCAGACCGGGTTGGTCGCGCCGACCACGTAGCGATCAGCCTGCGGCGGGCTCCAGTAGGAATTCTCCAGTGGAGGCCCTGAGGCGATCACGACGAGATGCGCGTCGCGCGACGGCCCCCCGAAAACCCAGCGCTCCTTATACTTCACCACAGCGCTGGAAGGATGCTGGATCTTCTCCTCTCGCACCTTGCGACCGTTAAGAAAGAGGGCGACCCGGCTGGCCCGCGCCCACCGGGGTCCCCTGACCTCGATGTCGACCTCCAGATCTTCCCCTACACCGGTAGCCAGGTCCCCGGCGTAAAACTGCCCGTTCACCTTCGCATCCGCCAGGAGCCCCATGCTGACCAGCACCTTGCCCGCCAGGATGTTGTCAACCACCTCGCCCACATTGATACGGCGCGGGTCATCCGTCGAGCTGCGAATGTAGGTTCGGCAATGACCGACCGGCTGGGCGACGGTATGGGAGTCGCTGCCTGCAACCGCGGTCAGACGATGTCCGGCGTTCAGCAGGGCGAACCAGTCGGAGAAGTTGTCAAAAACCTGCTTTTCCAGGGTCTTGCCGTTGATCACCTCAACCGCGTCCAGGCCGAGCCACTTGCGGCCATCACTGAATTCGCCGGAGACGGGATCGAGACCGATCTTGCCCCACGGGCCCTTCTTGAAGCCTTCTCGGCGCGGATGGTTGCAGATCACCACCCTGACTCCCGGGGTCGCCCGCACGGCCTTGAGCAGCTTGTCCCAGTCCTTGTGCTTGTGGTTCGCGGGCTTGGCCTTCTTGTCGGCCGGAAAAGCGTTGAAGTGGCCGATGGAGGTGGTGAACTCGTTTCCCACCACCGATTTGTAGTGATCGCCGGAGCCGGCCCGGGCGGTGACAGGACTGTAATCGGTGTGATGGTTGTGATCCGTGGCGATCGCGACCTCCACCCCCTCCCCGGCAATGGTCACCACACGCTCAGCGACGCTCGCGTCGCCGTGCTTGGAATAGGTCAGGGTGTGAATATGAGTGTCGCCTGCGAGGTAGCCGGTGGTGTCCACCTCCCGCTCGAGGACCAGCTCAACCCGCCTCTTTTCCGCCGGCGAGAGGTCTACCCGGGCCATACCCAGCCCGTACTCGAACCCCCGGGTCGCGTAGACCCTGTACTTGCCCGGCTTGAGGGCCAGGTCCAGCCGGCCGTCAAGGGTGTAGGCTGTTCCCTTGCGAAAGGCGAGCTTCGAGCTCTTCTCCAGCTTGAATTCCGCCGGCTCCTCGACAATTCTCGCTTTCTTCGAGACCAGGCGCACAACGGTCAGCCGGCAGGGCAGCCCCTCACCCGGCCGCTCCTTCGAGGTCACCACCACCTCGACCTCCGCCAGGCGCTTCATCCGTGCCACCGAGTGAGCGTGGAGAACCGTAGGCCCGAAATAGAAATCGTCGGTGGTCTTCTCCTCGTATTGCACCACGAGCACATTGCCTGTCTTCTTCAGCAGGCCCGCAGGCACCTTGAAGTACTGGAGATTCTCTCCCTTGCCGCCCTTGCCCTTGACCAGGCTGCCAAGCCGCCGGGAGTTGAGCGTGACACCGCATTTTGAGTTCACATCGCCTGAACTGATCTCCAGGGCCCGTTCGGACTTGTTCGGCTCGGAGCTGAACCTCAGGCTGATCTTCTTTCCATCGTGCGGCTTCGCCCGGGTGAAGGACTTCCAGTCCTTCTTCTCATCATTGCCGATGTGAAAAACCTCGGTGCTGATAACGGTCCCAGCCTTGCCCTGTGGAGTGCCGCTTGCCTGTGGCTGCGGCAGGAAATAAGGGCCCGAGACCGCCAGCAGGCAGGCGAAGAAAAGCGGGATGGCGGTGTTCTGCTTCATACGAATCGATGTTTCCTGACAAGATGCGGGGTGAACTGAAGATTATACCCGTGACCGGGCACCGGTTGCATTCTTCACAAAAGGTTTCGCAGCGGAACAGAGTCCCCGGTCTGAAGGTATCTTTCCTGCGCCGGGAAAGAATAGAATAAGTCTCCACCCCCTTGCGGGCTGAGGCTGAACGGGTTTCACAGAAAAAACGAGGTCGAGACGACATGCTCTCAAAACTCCATAGCGTCGCCATGCTCATCCTGCTGGCGCCGACCGTCTGCGCAGCGAAGGACGAGCTTCCCAACTACATCACCCACGGACCGATCCTCGGACGCCTGAGTTCGGACGGCGTCGGGGTCTGGGGCCGCACGGCGCGCGCGGGCTCGTTCGCGGTGAGGTACGGACTCTCTCCGGACCGGCTCAACTTCACCAGCAATCCCGTCAAGACCACCCTTGACCGTGACAATACCGGCTGGGTTCACCTCCAGGGACTGAAGCCGGACACGAAATACCATTACGAGCTGGTGCTTGCAGATGGTGTCGGCCGTACGGCCCGGAACGGATCGTTTCGTACCCTGCCCAGCTCAAAGAACCTCAAAGACGAGAAGCTCAACCCGAAAGGACTCTTCAACTTCAGCTTCGAATTCGCCTGCGGCAACAACCAGAACCCCGGGCATTCAATCGGACCATCCCTGCCTGCCTTCGCCACGATGCTCCGGAAGCTCGAGGACCGGATCCACTTCGCCATCCTCAACGGCGACTGGCTCTATGAAAACCGCCGCGAATACACCGTCGCCGATTGGCTGAGACAGGTCAGCGCAGATCCGAAAAACCTGCCGGACGACCTCAAGAGCGCCCCCACCCTCGTCGGGGTCTGGGAGAACTACAAGCACTTCCTCAGCCAGGGTCAGAACCTGGCCCGCTGGCACAGCCGGATTCCATCCTTCTTCACCTACGACGACCATGAATGCCTCAACGACATCTGGGGCGCCGGCACGCCCGGGCTGCGCGACCGCAGGGCCGTCTTCCGCGATATCGGAGTCCGCGCCTGGCACGACTACCTGGCCTGGAGCAACCCCTCGGAATTCACCCAGCGAACACATTTCGGACGCTGCCAGCTGAAAAAAGGCAGCGACATCCTCGTTGACGAGAGGGCTGATTTCACCGGGGCCGACCTCACCCAGATCAACAACCTCCATGTCCACTGGGGCACCCCCAACGCCGGGGTCAACGATAACTCTCTCGACGGGGTCGGCGGCGACCCCAACGCCGGGGTCTATGAAATTGTCGAAGTCATCGACGCCCATCGCATCCGCATCCGCCCGCCGGCCGACGCCGATGGCGACGGCTCCTATTCCCTGGGCCGGCGCTCCTATTCCCGCTTTCGTGTCGCCAATTGCGACTTCTTCCTCCTCGACACCCGGGGTCAACGCCAGATGCACGACACCCGCAACCCGGCCAAGAAGGGCCTCTCCATGCTGGGTACCGTTCAGCGCGAGTGGCTGATGCGCGAGCTCACCGCCAGCGACGCCGATTTCCACTTCGTGGTCTCCTCGGTAAACTTCATGATCCCCCACGTCGGCGGCGGCAAGATCCGCGCTGGCGACAAGGATGAGGCCTGGACCGTCTTTCTCGATGAGAGGGAAAAGCTCATCAATTTCTTCGACTCCCTCAAGAAGCCTGTCTTCATGCTCACCGGAGATCTCCACAACAGCTTCGCCATCAAGATCACCGACAAGGTGTGGGAATTTGCCTCGGGACCGCACAACTCCAACAACCACTGGGCAAGCGATGAAGGAGACCGGCCGCCGAATGGCCCCTTCAAATACGGCCCCCGCGCAGTCGACATCCGCTGGTCAACCTACTACCGCTCTGATATTCCCAGGAACCATCTTCTCCACCCGACCTACTGTGTGGTGCAGGTGAACAACGTCTTCAACAATCCCCAGGACCTCCTGGGTACCCGCTGGGTGGCCTATCCAAGACCACAGGTCATCTTCCAGTATTACGATGGGCGCACCGGCGAGCTGCGTTACGCCGAGTCGATCCTCGCAAAATAGGAAGGCCCCTCAGCTTCGCGCGCGAAGCCACCGCAGGAAGAGCTCGTGCTGGGTCTTCTGAAAACGGCCAATATCGTCCGGAGAATGGTATTCGAGCTTTTCCGGGACACCGCCAGCTTCCCAGGCCTTTCTCGCCCTCTCGATACACTCGCTCACCGCCTTCGGATCGAGCTCCCGGTCACGCCGCGCCGCGTAGACCAGACAGGGACGCGGGGCGATGAGCGCGAGAACATCATGATAGTCAAAAGGAACCTTCTCCTCTGAGCCATCGAAGATGCCGAGCCGGGGCGCCAGGGCGTGCCATTGCCAGAGGCGCCTCAGCCCCCCGGTCGAGACCGAGGTGTCCGAACGCATCGGCGTAAAGCCGCCGAAGGAGGCGACCCCGGCAAGCCTCTCATCCAGGGCGGCGGCGTAGAGCCCCGCCAACCCGCCGACACTGAAGCCCAGCACGTAGACCTTGTCCGCGGCCACCTTCGGCAGAACTCCCTGCACGGCGCCCTTGCCGTCGATAAGAAAATCCGCGGCCGCGCTCACATCCGCCACCATTCGTCCCAGCCTCGACCACAGCGGAGCCTCGCTGTAAAAATCACGCCCCTCCAGCAGGCGAAGCCCGAAGCCGCATTGGTCGTAAGCCAGCACCACGCAGCCGGCCGCGGCGAGACGATGGTAGATGGTGGTTCCCTCCACTCCGTAACCCTCGTTGTAGCCGCTGTGATAAGAATAGGGGTGGAGCCAGATGACCGCGGGAGCCGGCTTGTCGTTCTTCGTTTTGAAATACAGATTTCCCCGCACCCCGGCACCGAAGCGAACCGGCGTTCGCGAGGTACCCCCGGCCCGCCAGCGGTCGTGCGTCATCATCGCCGACTCCTGCCGGGTGATGAAATCTTGCCGCTCCTGCCCCGCGAGCCTGGCCGGCGGCTTCCCGAGCAGCCAGCGAATCCGCGCGCGTCGGTCGGCGTCATCAGCCGCCTCGGCCGGCACAAACCGCCTCCGCAGATCTTCCCCGTCCGCGCCTCTCTTCCAGGCCTCCCAGTCAAAATAATGAATCAGCTCCTCGGGGAAGTCATCCTGCTTCGCGGCGCCGCGGCCAAAGCTGAGATCAAACCACTCCATGTTTCGTCGACGCTGCTCTTCCGTAACCGGGCCATGCTGGCCGGCACGGTAGAGAACCCGAAGGTTGTCGGGATGCCCAAGCAGGGCATAGACCTTGCGGCCCTCGAGGTAGGCCTGCTCGACGGCGAAGGTGGGCTCGGAGCCATCATTGTGCGCGGTGTGAATCAGGCAGCGGCGCGGGGCAATGAGAGCGTACCAGCCATGCGCATCGATCGGCAGCTCGTGCTCGCGGCCGGTATAGTCTCGCAGCGAGGGGAGAAACCATTCGGAGGGAAAGTCCCGCGGAGCCTCGGCGCAGGTGTTTCTCGAGGTGAACCTGTAGGGGCTGGAGCCTGGTGAGCCGGGGCTCCTGGCGACAACGCTCGTGATTCGCTCGTCAAAGGCGGCAGCGATCAACGACTGCTTGCCGTAGCGCGAAAAGCCAATGATTCCGACCTTTCCCGGCGCGAAGCGGTAGCCGCTGGAGGGGGCCAGCAGGTAGTCGAGAGTGCGGCTGGCAAGCCAGGCCTTCGTCGAGATCTCGCTCCAGGTGGCTTTAGGATACTCCCTGCGAAAATCCTGCCAGGCGCTCTCATAGCCGGGAAAGTCCTTCTCCCGGTGATGACTGTCAACGCCGGGGTAAAGACAGGCGATGTAGCCCCTCTCGAGCGCCAGCTCGGCCCAGCGCAGCTGGTAATAACGCGGCTGGGTAAGAAGAACCGGGAAAGGACCCTCACCCTTCGGCACCCAGACCCTCACCTCAAAGGATGCCTTCTGCGGGGTGTCAAAGGTCAGCTGGACCCGGCGACGAAGCGACCCATCATCGGCTCTACGCTCATCGAGCACCTTCGCCGAAACCAGGCCGGGAACCTTCTCGGGAAAGGTGCCGATGAAATAACGCTTGAGAAGCGCCGCCACCTCCCGCTTGCGGCGTTCCAGGTCGGCCGCGGTCTTCACCTCGGAACCATCGTTGAACTGAAGCAGCGGCGGCAGGTCAGCGCGGGCCTTGAAGACATCCTCCGACCGGGCGCGGGCCGCAAAAAGCAGCAGCGCCAGGCAGCCTGTGACCGCGGCCAATTTCCTGTTCATCCGGTGAGCTCCAATAATTGAGAGGCCGGACATCCTACCCGAGCTTAACTCCACAAAGAAGGCCGCTTGCCCAGTGCGCTGTTGAAACCTCCCCCTCCTGAGCGTTACCATGCCCAGTCGCTTGAATCACAAGGACAAAGCTCATGAAGATAACAAAGATCTCTGCATACCAGGTCGACCTCCCCCTGCACGAGGGCAGCTACAACTGGTCCGGAGGAAAGTCCATCAGCGTTTTTGACAGCACCATCGTCCGGGTCGAGACTGACTCGGGCCTCGCCGGCCATGGCGAGATCTGCCCCCTGGGGCCCTTCTACCTGCCAGCCTATGCCGATGGCGCCCGCGCCGGAATCGCTGAGCTGGCTCCCCACCTCATCGGTGAGGACCCAACCCAGCTGAGGCCCCTCAACCGCCGCATGGATGCGGCTCTCAAAGGGCATCCCTATGTGAAATCAGCCATCGATATCGCCTGCTGGGATATTCTCGGCCAGGCCTCCTCGCAGTCAGTCTGCACCCTGCTGGGTGGACGCTACGGGGAAGACTTCCACCTCTACCGGGCGATCTCCCAGGAATCCCCTGAACAGATGGCCAGCAAGGTCAAGGGCTACCGGGAAGAGGGCTACCAGCGCTTCCAGCTGAAGGTAGGAGCCGACCCGGAGACGGATATCGAACGCATCCGGGCGGTCAGGGCCGAGCTCCAGAAGGGCGACTTCCTCATCGCCGATGCCAACACCGGCTGGCTGATGCACGAGGCGGCCCGAGTGGTACGGGGCGTGCGTGATGTCGACGTCTATATCGAGCAGCCCTGCCTGAGCTACGAGGAATGCCTCGCCATCCGGCAAAGGACCGACCACCCCTTCGTGCTGGATGAGTCGATTGACTCACTCGAGGTCCTTCTGCGTGGACGCGCCGACCGCGCCATGGACGCGGTCAATATCAAGATCAGCAAGTTCGGAGGGCTCACACGGGCGAAAGAAGCGCGTGATCTCTGCGTTTCTCTCGGTATCGCCATGACGATCGAAGACGCCTGGGGAGGCGACATCATCACCGCGGCGATCGCCCACCTGGCGCACTCCACGCCCACGGAGCTGCTCTTTACGGCCACCGATTTCAACAGCTACGTTACCGTCAGCACCGCCGAGGGCGCGCCCCAGCGGCAAAATGGACGCATGGCGGCAAGTGAAGCTCCGGGACTGGGAATCGAGCCGAGATTCGACGTGCTTGGCGACGCCGTCCTGGAGATCACCTAGGCGGACTCGTCCCCGGTCTCCGTCTCACCCGTCTCCTCGGCGGCGGTCTCCTCGGAAGAGGCCTCCTGCTTCCCTGTCTCCGACGAGGCGGCGCCCGGTCGGATCCCCATGGCCCGCGCTCCGCCAATTGCCAGGAAGGCGGCGGCGAAACTTCCCAGCGCGCCCATTTTCACCGCATCCAGCTCCAGGCTCTCGCCTGAAAAGGCGGCGGCGGCCACAAAGAGAGACACGGTAAAGCCGATGCCGGCGACCATGCCAACGGTCAGAAGGTCACGGAAGCCCATGCCGGCCGGCAGCTCGAGCCGGAGCAGCTTCTGCCCCAGGACCGTAATGAGGGCGATCCCAAGGGGCTTGCCGATCAGGAGCCCGAGGAGCACCAGCCAGGTGCCGGTTCCAACGCTCGACATCTCAACTCCGGCGTTGGCCAGGCCAAAGAGGCCGAGAAAGATCTCAACGGGGTTCTTCCACCAATGCTCGAATTCATTGAGAGTGTCCTTGCGGCCAAGCTCCTCGCGAGCGAAGAGCCCGAGGTCGGTGTGGGCGTGGGGAAGCGTGGGAATGATCGGTATCAGCCCGAGCGCGGGATGGAGGCCGGCCTCGAGAAATGAGAACCAGCTCAGCGCGCCCGGCAGGAGCAGGTACCACCAGAAGCTCTGAAGCTTGAGGCGACGCATGAAGAGGCCCAGGACGATGGCCGCCAAGGTGGCGAGCAGCCACACGGGAGCCAGGGGACCCTGGGGATAGAAGACCGCGAGGATGAGAAGGCCTGCCGCATCATCAGCGATCGCCAGCAGGAGCAAAAAAGGAATCGCCGCGTGCCCGGGACCGAAGATCAGGCGGGCGACCAGGTAGCTGAAGGCGATATCGGTGGCCATCGGAACAGCCCAGCCATTGCCGAGAGAATCCATCGTGCCTGTATAGTAGCAGCCCAGAAGATAGAGACCGGCGGGACCGACCATGCCGCCGAGGGTGGCGAGCAAGGGAGTGGCCGCCTTGCGCAAGTTGGACAGGGGACCTCCCGGCAGCAGAGCCTCCCAGACCTCCTTGCCGGCGATGGCGAAGAAGAAAGCCATCAGGATGTCATTGATGATGAAGCGAGGGGTGATAGCGTGGGAGCCTTCTCCGGCGAGGACCTTCCCCATCACCTCGTCATAGCCAGCTTTGTCCAGGTTCGCCCACACCAGGGCGGCGGCGGCTCCGGCGATCAGAAAGACCGAGTTGTCGAGCAGGAACTTGAGCGGCGCCCGCCTTGTTTTTTCTTCACTCATATGGCTCGGAAAGATACCAGCATCGAGCCCAAGAGTGAATCAAAAGTCCGGCCCGAAATACGACAGACAGGGCATGACAAAGATATTGTCACTGTAAAATCACACAGGTGCGACATCGCCCCATTTTTAACAATATCCTTGTCATTTCTGGGTGCCCGGCTGGCGTTTTCCTACGTAAAATAAGGACTTATGTAATTGGCACGGAATGTGAATATAAGGGTCTCCTGTAACCTTGATCTTCCCGTAAAGGAGAGTCGTTTTCAAGGCTGCAACTGAAGACAGGTTAAGGAAACGCGAAAGTATCGAAAGGGCGGACGACTGATGGTGTTTGTCATAGTTTATCGATTTACGGTACGGACACAGGCCCGATGTTTGTTTTGCCGTCACCGTCCGTCTCTTTCTTTCTCTCGCGCGTGCCTTGCAGCTTTCCCCAGAAGCTGCAGGCTCCACGACCCGTTGCCGGCTGCAGATATTGAATTCGATGAGGGCTCGGTCCAGGCGGCACCTGCCAACCGCCAAAACCCGGCCCGACTCGCGACACTCCAATACGGGCAGACAAAATACTCTTTCGGGTTCGGCAATCGACCCAAACTATTTGCCCCTGCTCCTGCATGACCTGAGGAGCAAGGCAAACCGAGACCGGAAGAGTGAACTTTCCTCCAACTCCAAAGGGCTCTCGGAATCATTCGAGAGCCCTTTTTTATGGAAAGTAGAAAGCGATGACCCTGAGAATTGACAGTAACTGCGGAGCTACCCTGCAAGAGGGTCCCCTGGACCCGGGCCCGATCGTCCTGTGACCGCCGTGCCCGTTTAATGGAAGGCTCTCCGCAGCCAAGAGCACGCCCATGGCACTCATCAGAACCCAATCCAGCTCAGTGAAAACCGACGGCGGAACCCGGCGGCGGCTGGGGCGATGGGGTCGGTGCCTTACAGCCCTCTTCCTGGCCCTTGCCGCCATCTGCTCAACGGCAAGCCTGCCCGCGCAGCTTGGCGGACGACCCGGCAATGGAGTCGACGCCAACCGGCCAAGAAACCTGAACCTGAGGCTCCTTCCGCGGGGGCGAGTACGCCTGAGCTGGCTTTCTCCCAGGCGCCTCAACTACCAGAAGATCCTCCGCGCCGATGGCGACGGTGATTTCCGAGTGATTGAAAATCGCCTGCCGGGCGATCTGCAGGTCTATGTCGACCCGAACCCCGGCCGTGGCCCCCATCGCTACATTGTCGAAGCCAACGGCGATCCGGGCCTGCGGTCCGAGCCCGCGACGATCACGGTGGGAGGCCTCGTGGTGCGGAACCTGGCCTGCTCACAGATCCGAGGATCGCCGAGAATCCGCATCACCTGGACGCCCGACGACGACAGTCGCCTCATGATACGACTCGATGGAGAACCTGCCGAGGGCCTACAGAGCATCTCGCCGAATCGCCGCCAGGCAACGATCGACGTTCCACCACCGGGGCCTGGGGGGCGGAACTTCGTCGTTGAGATCGTCGCCGCGGACGAACCGGCTGGTCCCGTCGCCCGCTGTGAACTCCTGGTAGCGACCACCGACCTCCGGGCCGTCAGGGGCCTGGAGTGCTCTCGCGAACGAGGCAACGAACGAAGAGTCCGGCTCAATTGGGAAGAGAGCGGCGAGTTCGCCGCCTACGAGATTGAACGCAATGGCGTTGTCCTCTCCGAAACCGAGAGCTCCTCCTGGATTGACGAGCTCCCTCCCCCGGGGCTCGAGCTGCGCTACACGGTGACCGGCCTCACCGCCCGCGGACACCCGGGGCCCGCCAGCTCCTGCGTACAGGAATTTGAACCTCCGCCGGGGACCACGCTCACCGGAGAGGTGGTCTTCGATGACAGCACAGACACCGCCCTGGGACGCGGCATCGTCCTTGTATTCACGGAGGGAGGAGACGAGGTTCTCGCCCGCGGCGGAATTGATGATGACGGCCGCTTCAACATCGCCGTGGAGAACCACGATGGGCCCTTCGACCTCGAATACCGGGTCCGCTTCCATGAGCATATCCGGCTCGGGCTGCTCGAAACCTTCTCCCCCAAGCGCGGAGGAAACGGCCCCCAGGGCCGCTTTCTGCGCGCCTTCGCCCACGGAATCTCCACCGAAGAGGGCAACCTCAAGCTGCGCGTCGCCCTTCCCGTCATCGCCGTCTCGCCCGAGAGAAGCGGCGTTCGGCGCTGGCAGGCCCTGCACGACCACTTCCTCGAGACAGGCGCGGGGCTGCTGATCCCGATCGCCACCGGCGGAGGGATCGTCCAGGGAAGCCTGAACCTCGTCCATGAAATCGAAAACGTCAGGAGCCACTTCCTGCGGCAGTTCGGCAGCAGCCCACGACAGGTGGACATGGTCGCCTACGGCTTCGCCGGGCTCTCCGCCAGACTCTACGGCCACACCTCCCCGGTCTTCGAGACCAGGAGGCTGCTGCTGCTCGGCACTCCGAACCGGGGAACCCCGAGAGCCCTCGTCGAGACTCGTTCGGATGTTGGCGCCCGGCCGATACGCGGCGGAATCCAGGCGCCTGAGGAACTGGGCTACAAGGCCGCGGACGAGCAGACCTCGCGCTTCCTCGACCTCTACAACGAACGCATCACCAGCTCAAGAGCAACCGCCCTCTATCTCGTGGCCGGCACCGGCGGGCAACGGGAGCTCGATGACGTGCTTGACTGCGCCGAGCACGATGGACGTATCTGCCTGCAAAGCGCCCTGGGGCAAGGCCTCGAAAGGGGAATCTTCAGCAACCCTCGCCGCTTCATCCTCGGCTCGGACCACAACAGCCTGGGACGCGACCGGGAATCACTTGCCCTGCTCGAGCGGCTTGGCCTCGGACGGATCCTCGGGAATGACGAGGAGGAGGAGGCCGGAAACGCGGGAGATGGCGGCGGGGCTGGAGGCGGCGGATCCTCGATGACCCTCGGCAAGGTGGGACAGGGCGAACTGGCCCCCGGCGATGCGCGCGAGATCCCCTTCGTCTCCGACACATCCGGTTCGATCATCATCATCCTGAACTCCGAGGACAAGGGTCCGCTTAACTTCCAGCTGCGAACCCCGGGGATGGACATCGAAGACGAGGGGATCACCGGCGAGAACGCGGCCGAACGCGGCTTCGTCTATGAATCCTACAACGATGGAGAAGGCACCAACGTCATCTACTTCAAGACCGACTCCGGAGAGCACGGCACCTACCTGGGCAAGCTTGACAATCCCGATGAGAACCCCGACATCAAGTACACCATCGAATTCCATCTGGAGAGCTCGATCTACCTCAGCAGCGAGCTGGACGGCTACGATGTCCCGCTGGGCTCCGCCCCGCTGCTGACCACCGAGCTCGAAGACTCCCAATTGCTGCCCGGCGAAGTCGAGGTGACACAGAGCGCCCGGGTATTCTTCCCTGACGGAAGCCTCTCCCTGGTCGACCTGAACGACAGCGGTGAAGGAGGAGACGCCCAGGCCGGCGATGGCATCTATTCGTCCACCCTCCCCGAGAGCTCCCAGCCGGGCTATTACATTATCGAGGTTGAGGCCTCCGACACCGAGGGAGACTCCTTCCAGCGAGCCGACACCCTGCAACTCCTGGTGCGCTCCGACCTCGCCTCCCTCGGCGAAGAGTACGAATCCGGCGCCGATGAGCTCGAGCAGGAGGGAGACGGAGGAGGCGCGGGAGACAGAGAGCTCAAGGACAATCTCTGGGTACGAGGTCTCCTGGATGCGAACCGCGGAGGCGACCTGGTCGTCCTGGCAACTCTCACCGATCTCGACGGCAACACCATCTCCCAGGCCGGCTCTCTCTACTCGCTGGAATCAGCGGCATCAGAGGTGGGCTTCCAGATCGACTTCGATGGCTACGAGATCTTCGGCGCCCAGGCCGATGGGCCCTACCGGCTCACCAACGTCGAAATCATCGACGCCGGGGTCGGCTTTATCCGCGCCGACCTCGCCAATGACGTACACACCACCACCCCGTACAGTTGGAGCGACTTCTCCCTCACAGGCGGACTCCTCTTTCTCCGGGGCGACACCAACAACGACCAGCAGATAGATATCAGCGATTCGATCACCCTGCTGAG
>DCKY01000219.1:0-1418 GCA_002320775.1 Planctomycetes bacterium UBA1662 | reverse complement strand
CACCTCTTCACCGACCCGGACACGGACCTGTCCTGCCGCGATGCCGGCGATGCCAACGCCGATGGAGCGGTTGACCTCAGCGACGCGGTCAGCATCGTCAACTATCTCTTCCTCGGCCAGGGCGGGGGCATCCCGCAGCCCTACCCCGATTGCGGCCAGAACGAGAACCTCGGCTGCGAATACTACCCCTACTGCCGCTGAGCCCGAGAAGCCATCAGGCGAGCAGCCCGTGGCGCACCTCACCGAACACGTCGGTGAGCCGGTAGTCGCGCCCTTGGAAGCGGTAGGTGAGACGCTCGTGGTCAAATCCGAGCAGGTGCAGGATTGTCGCCTGGAGGTCGTGCACGTGAACCGGATCTTCAGCCACCCGGAAGCCCAGCTCGTCGGTCTCTCCGTAGGAGATTCCGGCCTTGAGCCCGCCGCCGGCCATGAACATCGAATAGCAGTCCGGGTAGTGGTCCCGACCGAGCACCTTGCCTCCGGATGTGCGGCCCTCCCTGAAAGGAGTCCGTCCGAACTCACCGCTGAAAACGACCAGGGTAGACTCAAGCAGGCCCCGGCGCTTCAGGTCATTCAGCAGCGCCGCGACCGCCTGGTCGGTACCTTTGCATTTACTGGTCAGGCCGCCGCGAATGTCCTCGCGCGGGTTCGTTCCGTGAAAGTCCCAGCCCCAGTCAAAGAGCTGGACGAAGCGCACGCCGCGCTCGACCAGGCGGCGGGACAGCAGGCAGTTGTTGGCGAAGCTCGCGGCTCCTGGCTTGGCGCCGTATTCCTCGACGATCTTCTTCGACTCCCGCGAGATGTCCATGGCCTCGGGGGCCGACATCTGCATCTTGAAGGCGAGCTCGAACTGGGAAATCCGGGTGCGGGTCTCAGGATGCCCCAGGGCCCCGAGCTGGATCTCGTTGAGCCCACGGATCGTATCCAGGCTCGAGCGCCTCAGTCCCCGGCTCATGCCGGGCGGGTCTGAGAGGTAGAGCACCGGGTCGCCCTTGGATCGACATTGAACGCCCTGGTAGACCGAGGGAAGAAAGCCGCTCCCCCAGGCTGTTTTTCCCGCGCTCGGATTGGACCCCCCGGAGACCAGCACGATGAAGCCGGGCAGGTCCCGGCTCTCGGAGCCGAGCCCGTAGGTCGCCCAGGAGCCGATCGAGGGACGCCCCATACGGGGGGAGCCGGTGTACAGCATCAGCTGCGCCGGGGCGTGGTTGAATTGTTCCGTGTGCATGGACTTGATGACGGTCAGGTCATCGGCCATGGCCGAGAGCTTCGGCAGCGCGTCCGACATCCAGATGCCGCCCTCGCCGTGACGCTTGAATTTCCGCGGGGTGCCCAGCAGCTTGGGAACTCCGGAGGTGAAGGCGAAACGTCGACCCTCGAGATAGTCCTTGGGACAGGGCTCTCCGGTATGCTTGACC
>DCKY01000111.1:3277-25320 GCA_002320775.1 Planctomycetes bacterium UBA1662 | reverse complement strand
TCGTATTTTTCAATTCATCCAGGGTCAGGTTTCCGTCCCCGTTGCGGTCGCGTCGGCTGAACTGCTTCTTCAGCGCCGGCACATCGCGGTTTCTCGGGTCGCCGATGAACTCTTCCAGGGTTATTGAGCCGTCCTTGTTCTTGTCCCTTCTGCGGAGGAACTCCTCCGGGCTGGGCCGCTTGGACTTGGGCTTTGAGACAGCGGGTTTCCTGTCCGGGTTGTAGTTGGGATTGGGCTTCGGATAGAGTGCCCCGGTTTCCTTCACGAAACCGTCGATGAGGGCCTGCAACTCCTTGACCTTTCCGGGCATCTTGCCGGCAAGGTTGCGGGTCTCCCCGATATCTTTTTCGAGGTCGTAGAGTTCGACCACCCCGGGATACTTCGGATGAGGCTCGAAGCGGCGGAGCAGCTTGTAGTCGCCCTGGCGCACCGAGACGGCGCCAACGAGGTGAGGGAACCAGGTGAAGTAGGCCTTGCGCTTCAACTCGCCGGTTCCTTCCAGCACGGGGAGGATGGATTCGCCGTCGACCAGGTGGTTCTTCGGTTTCGAAAGATCCAGGGCATCCAGCAGGGTCGGATAGAGGTCGATCGCGGCGACCACGGCATCGCTGGTCGAGCCCGGCTTGATTCGCCCGGGCCAGCGCACCATCAGCGGCACGCGCTGCCCGCCCTCGTAGATCCGCGCCTTGCCCTCGCGCAGCGGTGCGTTGTTGGTGGGGGCTTCCGGGCCGGCCCACTTCTTCCAGTCCGCCACCATGGGGTACCTGGGATGACCTGGCTTGATATTGGCGATCCTGCGGTCGCTGGGGATATTGCTGTGTACGTTGCCGCCGTTGTCTGAGTAGAAGATGAAGATCGTTTTCCGGGTCAGCCCCAGCTCGTCGAGCTTCGCCAGGATTCGCCCGAGGCTCTCGTCCAGGCTTTTCAGCATGGAGGCCATGATGGGGTTGCGCTGCTCGCCCCTGGGATCTTTTTTCTTCGCAAATTTCGCGGTGTATTCCTCCTTGTGCCCCCATGGCCCGTGAACCCCGTAGTGCCAGAGGTTCAGGTAAAAGGGCTTGTCCTTGTTCGCTTCGATGAAGGCGAGCGACTCGTCGGTCAGCCGGTCGGTGATGTATTCCCCATCGGGGCCGTCGGTGATGGTGCCTGCTGGGCTCCTGGGACTGGGCTCGTTGCCTGGTTTGACCCCGTAGGGTGAGAAGTAGTTGCTACCCGGGGGGCCCGGGCTGGGCTGGGCATGGAAGGCAACCTGAAAGCCATGCTTTTCGGGCCAGTGCTCTCGGGCCAGTCCGATGTGCCATTTGCCGAAATGGCCCGTGGAATAACCGGCCTCGCGCAGAACTTCAGGCAAGGTAATCAATTTGGGATCCAAATAGTTTTTGCTGGCGGCATAGAGGAAAGGTTTGTTGCGTGGAGCTCCCTTGGGGTAACGCGACTGCCCTGCGGGTCGGGCGGGCTGGTGTCCGCTGGCAGTGGTTATGCCATGCCGCGAAGGATACTGTCCGCTGAGAATGGACGCCCGCGTTGGCGAACAGAGCGGGTGGGCATAGGCGTCGGTGAAGAGCATCGACTGCTTGGCCAGCTTGTCCATGTGGGGCGTCTCGTAGTATTTCGAGCCATAGACTCCGCAATCCATCCAGCCCATGTCATCAACGAGAAAGAGGATGATGTTGGGTTTGTCGGCGCAGGGGGCGGGAGCGAGGGGATGGATGAATGTCAGACAGAAGAGAGCCGCAGTCAGGCCGATTTTCATATCGAACTCCTTTATGGGTCAGTGTACCAACTTCTGACAACTTGAGTGCGGGCGTTTAGAAGTAGCCGGTGCTTGCCGGGCTTTCGCTCGATGGCAACCATCGCTACTTGTCAGGGGAGAAGGCCTCCCTTAAACTCCCTGTTTTCCGGAAGTGTTGGACATGAGGTCGATATGGCGCTTGCAGGGTCAGGTTATGGCTGCTTAGGGTCCTGTATTGGGGCCTGCGTCGGAGGAACCATCGGAGCTATTGTCGGTGGGGTGGAGGGGGCGGTCAAGGTTGGCATGGGTTTGTGGGTGCTGGGCTACTTCGGAGTCAACGGCGTCCTGGAGGTCTACGATCAGATCAAGGCCGCTCGAGAATCAGGAAAGGCCGCCGGGGAGGAAGGGTCGGACGAAAACGGCGCGCCGGACCTTTCCGGGGAGAAAGCAGACGAGGAAGAAGGAGCTTTCCAGCCTCCTCCTCCGCCGCCGCCGATGGACATCAAGATCGACCTCAACATCGTGGATGATCCCGGGGATCAGTGATAGACGTCCAGGAGCACGGTGAACGCCCCAAGGCGTTGTGGATGATCTCCGTGCGGAGGTTTACCCTCGGTGGAGCATTCGGTGACCGCAAAGATTCCGGATGCGCGACATCACCGGTGTTTTTCCCCAGAAACCTGAAGATCTGTCATGCCCGAACGCCTCCGCAACGTACGATTTGACGGTACCCTGCGGCCCTCGCAGGAGGCCTCCGTGCGGATTATCCGTGAACAGCTGCAGGAGGGTGAGCGGGAGCTTCACATTGTCGCTCCTCCCGGCTCGGGCAAGACGGTTCTCGGGCTCTACGTCTGGGCGGACCTCGTGAAACGGCCGGCTCTCGTTCTCAGCCCGAACTCGGCGATCCAGGCCCAGTGGACTGCCCGGGCGAAGGAGCTTTTTGACCTGGATGGATACGAGGAGGCGGTGGTTACGAATCCAGAGAACCCTGGCATCCTCACCTCGCTCACTTACCAGTCCGTCACTCTGCCGCGCCGCGGCGATGAAGACCTCGAGGCGAGGGCCAGGGCCTTGTGGGTAGAGACGCTTATCGCTGAGGGCGAGGCGGAGGATCCAGCGAGCGCCGACGCCTGGATCGTCGGCCTCCGGGCGAGCAACGCAAGCTATCATAACGAGCGCCTCGGCACGTATCGCAAGAAGGTGCGTGATGCCGACGTTCGCGGTGGAAAGGTGCTGGGCTCGCTGGCCGCGAGCGCTCGCGAAAACCTTGATCGCCTTGTCGAAGCGGGGGTCGGGCTCATCGTGCTTGATGAGTGCCATCATCTCCTGCGCCACTGGGGTCGGGTGCTGAGCGAGGTGCGGGGGTTGTTCGATGATCCAGTGGTTCTCGGGCTGACCGCCACGCCGCCTGATTTCGATGATGCCGATTCTGATGACGCCGAGCGGTACCGTACCTTCTTCGGGCCGATTGACTACGAGGTGCCGGTGCCGGCGCTGGTTCGAGATGGCAACCTCGCTCCGTACCAGGACCTTGCTTATTTTGTACGGCCATCGGTGGAGGAGATGCGGTATATCGCCGGGGTCGATGAAGACTTCGAGCGATTGGTCGCGGAGCTCAGGGACGACCCTCCATCGCCGGCGGAGGGAGAGCCGGCGCGGGTCCCCGGGCTCGACGGCTGGCTGGAGGATGTGCTTGGCGAGCTCCGCCTGCCGGGCGGAGAGGCGAAGGACTGGACGAGCTTCCGTCGTCGGGACGAGGTCTTCGCCGATGCGGCAAGGATGCATCTTGAGGAGGCAGGGCGAGGCCTGCCGGCCGGCGTTCCTTTTTCCAGCTCCGGGCTTCTTGTAGCCGACTGGCCGGAGGGGGAAAGGCTCGTCGCGCTCCTTGATCGATATATTCGACATGGTCTCCGGCGGTCTCCCAGTCCGGATGACCAGGCTCTCGCCGAGAAGGCGATCAGCCGGCTGCGGATGATGGGCACCCAGATCACCGAGACCGGCATGCGGGCGTGCGCCTCCCCGGTTGGCAGGGTGATGGCCTATGCCTCGGCCAAGCTCGAGGCGGTGAAGGTGATTCTCAAGGCCGAGCATCGCGCGCTGGGTGACCGGCTGCGAGCCGTTCTCGTCACCGATTTTGAGAAGACCTCTGCTACAGCCCTGGTTGAGGGGGTATTGGACGAAGAGGCCGGCGGAGCAGTCGCCGCGTTCAGAGCGTTGTTGACCGACCCGGAGACTGATGCTCTGGACCCGGTGTTTATGACCGGCTCGACGGTGCTGGTGGACGACGATCTTCTGCCGCGGATCCTGCCATATTTTGAGCGCTGGATCGGCGATCTCGACCTCGAGATCAACCTGGCTCCCGTGGAACGAGACGGCTACTACGAAATCAAGGGCGGCGGCAAGCACTGGCGGCCGAGGCATTATACCCAGATGATCACCGAAGCGTTCCAGGAGGGCATCACCAGGTGTCTCGTTGGTACGCGGGGGCTCCTCGGGGAAGGCTGGGATGCCAGCCGTATCAACGTGCTCGTCGACCTGACGACCGTGACCACCAGCATGAGCATTAACCAGCTGCGCGGACGGTCGTTTCGCCTCGACAAGGACTGGCTGGAGAAGGTCGCCAACAATTGGGACGTGGTCTGCCTGGCCGAAGAGTTCAGGCGGGGGTTTGATGATTACAGGAGGTTCAAGCGCAAACACTCCCAGCTCTACGGAGTCTGCGATGACGGAGCGATTGAGCAGGGGGTTGGTCATGTGCACGCGGCGTTTACCGATGCGCGTCCGGAGGGTGTCTCTGAGAGGCTGGAGCTTTTTAACGAGGAGATGCTCCAGCGGGCAACGCGGCGGTCCGAGGCTCGCGGGCTGTGGAAGGTTGGCACTCCCTTCGATGAAACTCCACGGGAGGCGGTGGAGGCGAAGATCGGTCTTGGCGGCGGAGAGTTCCCTCCATTCAAGCGCCTCGCGCTGACCGAATGGAACAACGACACGCTCGCCAACATGATCGCGCTGGTGGTGGTGCGGTCTTTGCAGGACGCGGGCGAGCTGTCGCGCTACACAGCCCACGCCGGCGGCGACCGGGGCGGCGGTTGGCTGAGATTTTACCTGAGGGGCAAGGGTGCCGACGAAAAGGCGTCAGGAATCTTTGCCGAGGCGATGCAGCAGGTCCTGGGTCCTCTTGGAAACCCCCGGTATATGATTCCCCGGCACGTTACGATCGTCAGTGAAACCTGGTTGAGCAGAACGCTCCCCTCGTTCATCGGCAGGTTCTTCAGGAAACGCAGGAATTTGCTCACCATGTATCATGCGGTTCCCAAGCGGCTCGCGAAGAATAAAGAGCTGGCGGAGATTTTCCAGGGCCACTGGAATAAGCATGTCAGCCCCGGAGCCATCGTCTATGGCTACGGTGACGCGGGCGGCCAGGCGGTGCAGGAGGCGATTGAGCAGGGGCTGTCTCCGCAAGGCAGCTTCCATCGCAAGAAGGTCTTCGGGTCAGGGTGAGGGGAGGCTTCCCTGCGGATGTCTGGCGGGTTTCGAGGGGGCTTTTTTTGGCGGTTTGCTGGGCGTTTTGTCGGGCAATGAGGAGCGAGGAGCGGGTCCCGCCGAAGAGTGAGGTTGTCGTTTGCCTGTGAGCTTTACTTCAAATAGGCTGTCTTTCCGGTTCAATCTAAAACAGTGAGAGGTTGTCGACATGAAACGCGTTATTCGAACGTTGGTGGTGTTGCTTGGAATGCTCGTGGGTTTTGGTTCGCTGGTCGGGGCTGGCCCCGCGGCGGGCTACAAGGCCGACTTCAGCAAGGCGCTGGATAAGGGCTGGAGCTTTGTCCGTGAGGATAAGGCCGACTGGCGTCTGAAGGACGGCAAGCTGCAGCTCCTGGCGCAGCCATCGAACATCTGGGGCAAGAGGAACAACAAGACGGAGAATTTTCTCCTGAGGGCTCTCCCTGGCCCGAAAGCCGCCGTGGAGGTCACGGTAGATTTCAATCCCAGGAAAGAATACGAGCAGGCCGGCCTCATGATCTACCTCGACGATGACAACTACATCAAGTTCGACCGCGAGTTGTACGGAGGGCAATCGTGCACCCTGGTCCTTGAGAGCAAGGCCAAGCCCAAGGTTGTCAAGAAGATCCCCTTCAGGGAGGGGCCCCTGCGGCTGCGGCTCGAGATTTCCGACGGCAAGGTGAAGGCCATGGTCAAGGCCCCTGGCGGCAAGAAATGGACAGCGCATGGTGAAACCACCCTGCCGGGCGGCAGCGAAGAGGTAAAGGTCGGGCTCTTCGCCCTGCAGGGTGACGCCAAGAAGCCGCGCTGGGCCACCTTCAGCGACTTCGAGCTCAGCGGGACAAAATAAGCGGCGACCCCGCGAGGCGGAGTTTCGGAGTCGTCCGGAAAAGTGCCAGGCGTTCTGGGCTGCTATGGCAGGAGGGCTTGCTATGCCTCCTCCGACTCCGCTTTCTCTGTCTCAGCAGGGGCCGGTGCCGGGGTGCCACCTGCCGCACGCCGTTTCTGTTCGATGTTTCCAGCCAGCCAGGCGACCACAAGATAGAGCGGCAGCTCGATCGCCATCCAGGCAGGTCCCTTGACCATTGTCATCATCATGACTCCGGCCGCGAGCGAGACCGTTCCGACGATCATCGCCAGCAGCATGGGGTGCGATGATCCGAGCCGGGCCGCGACCCAGCCGCCGCCGAAGGACTGGGCGAGGTGAGCCGCCATGGCGCCCAGGAAGGCCAGGACCGGGAGGGTGTCGAGGTAGTTCTGTAATTGCGCTGAGTCGCTGATGTCGAGCCCTTTCGGTATGGGCCAGGCAAGGTAGTTGATTTCAAGGATACCCAGGTTCAGGGCCATTCCTGCGATGATGCCAATGATGACAGCTATTACGTTACGGATCATGAATAGCTCCTGTGGGTGAGGGCGAGCCACGCGGCGGGGCGACTTGATTCAACGGAATGAAGAAATAGACAATCTTTGTTTATTTGGCGGTGAGTTCCCGGATCCGGATATTACGGAATCGGTAGACGCCTTGTTTGGCGTTGTGCTGCAGGCCGATGGTGCCGCGCTTGTGGGCGGCGTTTTTGATATCGCTTGAAAGCTGGCCGTTGATCCAGGTCTGGATCCGGGAGCCCTGGCAGCGCACCCGGATCTGGTTCCATTTTCCTTGTTTGTAAAAGGTGCCGGTGCGCTTGACGAAGGAGTCGATGTCTTCCTGCTTTTCGGCGGGATGGACCCAGCCCACGCCAATGTCAAAGATCCCTCCGCTGCGGATGTCGGAGATCTCGCTCTGGAATCCTTTCGGCAGGAAGGCGCCCTTGGGCAGGACGCAGCGAAATCCTACGCCGGAATCAAAGTCCTTGTCGGGCATCTTCGCCTCCAGCTCGAGGATGAAATCTGTGAACGAGCGGGTGTGCAGGTAAAAGACCTTCGGGGCGGGCGACAGGTGGATTTCTCCGTTGACGACCTTCATGCTGTCATTGGCCGCTATCTGGGTGGCAGGAGATGGTCCCGGCTGCCGCCAGCCCTTCAGCGTCTTGCCGTCGAAGAGCGAGGTCCAGCCCTCGTTGCCCAGGCCGATCTCAAAGGTGCCGAATTCGGGCCAGGGCGGAAAGAGGGTCTCTCCCTTTCGCAGCTTTGGAGCCGGTGGGACCTTGTATTGCTTTCGAAGCTTTGCCAGCTCGCCCTTCATGTGCTTGAGGACCCCGGCATATTGCGCGCTGGCGTGGACCGACCTCATCTCCGAGGGGTCTTTCTCGAGGTCGAAGAGCTCCCATTCGTCGATGTCGTAGAAGTGCATCAGCTTGTAGCGGCTGTTACGGACGCCGTCGTGGCGGCGGACGGCGTGGTACTCGGGGAAGCAATAGTAGTGGTAGTAGACCGACTCCCTCCAGCCCTCGGGATTTTTCCCTTCGAACAGTGGCTTCAGGCTGCGGCCCTGCATGTCTCCCGGGAGCTCGAGTCCGGCGAGGTCCAGGAAGGTCTGGGCGAAGTCGAGGTTCGATACCATGTGCTTGTTGACCGTGCCCGGCTTCGCCTTTCCAGGCCATCGCACCAGCAGCGGGGTCCGCAGGGATTCCTCATACATGAAGCGCTTGTCGAACCAGCCGTGTTCGCCAAGGAAAAACCCCTGGTCGGAGGCGTAGATCACCACCGTGTTCTTGTCCAGTCCGGATGTTTCCAGGTAGTCGAGCAGGGTGCCGACCGAATCATCCAGCGACCTGATGCAGGCGAGGTAGTCCGCCATGTAGCGCTGGTATTTCCAGCGCACCATATCGTCGCCCTGCGGGCGCTCCTTGAGCACCCGGGTTCGAATCTCATCGTAGACCTCGTTCCACTGTTTTCTCTGCTCGGCGTTCATGCGGTCCTGGCGAAAGGGGACCATCTTGTTGTCGAGGGCCAGGTCCATGGTCACCCGCAGGGTCATGTCCTGGGTGTGGGCCGGCGTGCCGCGGCCCTCGTAGTCATCAAAGAGGTTCTTCGGCTCCGGGTAATGCTTGCTGGTGTATTCCTTCAGGTACTTGACCGGGGGCAGCCAGAATCGATGCGGCGCCTTGTGCTGGACCATCAGCATGAAGGGCTTTTTCTTGTCCCTTCCGTTCTTGAGCCAGGCGATGGATTTTTCAACGACGGCCTCGGTTACGTATTCACCCGGCTTTCCCGGCGTCTTGCCGGCAGGAGTTTTGAACTCCGGTGCGTAGTAGGTTCCCTGGCCGGGGAGCACGTTCCAGAGGTCGAAACCCTGGGGCTCGGATCCGAGATGCCATTTTCCGATGAGAGCGGTCTGGTAGCCGCCCTTCTGCAGGAGCTTCGGGAAGGTCTGCTGGTCGCCATTGAACACGTGGTGGTTCTCGAGGAAGCCGTTCAGATGGGAGTGCTTGCCGGTCTGGATGACGGCCCTGCACGGTCCGCACAGGGCGTTGGTGACGAAGCAGTTGTCAAACCGGATCCCTTCGCTGGCTATCCGGTCGAGGTTCGGGGTGGGGGCGACGTCCTTGAGGCGTCCTCCATAGGCTGAGATTGCCTCAAAGGAATGGTCGTCGGAGAAGATAAACAGGATGTTCGGGCGCTCCTTCGAGAGGAGATCCCCGGCGTAACAGAAGGTCAGAGCCAGCGTCGCCGTGATGATGGAGGCTGTTTTTTTCATGGGAGGCATCCTACGTCACCGGTCTGGACCACTCAAAGCCGAAACCGGTGAAGAAGCTCTTATCTGGCCGTGGCCACCTGTTCTTGCGAGTAGGCTGTGCGTGCCTTAATCTATGGGTCGACTCAAGGTGACCGAAAGAGAGGTTCGGGATATGAAGACATCGTTGATTTGCCTTCTGGCGGCTTGCCTGGGGCTTGTCACAGCGACCATGGCCTGGGCTATCGTGACCCGTCACGACCTGGATGATTCCGATTATATTGTTCCGGATGCGGACTACCCGGCGATCGTGACCCTCTTCGAGCCGGATGATTGCAGCGGAACCCTGGTGCACGAGTCCTACCTGCTGACGGTGGCGCATTGCGCCGATGATCTCGATCCGGGGGACTCTCTGCTGGTCAATGGCAGAGCCTACCAGGTGGCGGAGGTCATCAAGCATCCCAGCTGGAATAGAAGGCGCGATGAGTTTGACATAGCCCTCGTTCGCTTCACGCGGCCCGTCAGGGGGGTAGAGCCTCTTCCGATTTATCGGGGAAGGGATGAGCTCGGATCGATCATTACCCTTCTCGGGCGGGGAGTGCATGCCACGGGACTGCAGGGAGAGCGGCGCGCGGAAAGCGATGGCAATTTGCGACAGGCCACCAATGTCGTTACCGCGGTCAACAATCACTTCATCGAGATCATTTTTGAACGCCCCGGGGAGGACGGTATCACCGAACTTGAGGGTGTCGGGGTTTCCGGCGACAGCGGGGGGCCGGCCTTCATCGATGTAGATGGTGTACCGCATATCGCCGGGTTGAACTCCTATGGGGAGGGAGGCAACGGCTCCAGGGTCGGGCAGTACGGTTCCCGGGACTACCAGTCGCGGGTCTCCCGCTATCTCGACTGGCTCGACAGTGTGGTCGATTTCCCCGAGCCGCCTTCTCCGGAGGGTTTTATCCGGGGTGATTCCGATGGAGATGGTGCTGCGGGTCTTACGGACGCGGTGCTTGTCCTGGACTATCTTTTTCGAGGAGGCCGCGTACCTGCTTGCGGGAAAGCTGCGGATGTCGATGATGATGGAGACATCAACGTGACCGATGCCGTCTACCTCCTGAATTTTCTGTTTCTCGGGCGGCGCTCTCCCCCGGAACCTTTCTCGTCCTGCGGGGCTGACCCAACCGATGACGGCCTTTCCTGCGAAACCCTGCCGGTCGGCTGCAGGCAGTAGCCGAGGACCAATTTCTTGCCAGCCTCCATCCTGGCCCGTAGTCTATGGGGCTGGTTGTACGTATATCAATTGGGGCAAGGAGAGGTCCGGGCGGACCAGGGGGCAGGACGTAATGAGAAAGAATATCAAGCGAGCAAGGTCAGCATTCCTGTTGTGGCTCGCGGTGATGATGGCGTCCTCGCCAGTCGCCGGGCACGGGACGCTTGTTTATCCCATGAGCCGGGTCTACCGGGTGTATGAGTCCAATCCTGAGAACCCGGCCTTCGAGCTTGCCCGAGAGGCCATCGCGATCGATGGGACAGGTTCTTACTATTCCTGGAACGAGGTCTCGCGGAACATCCCGGAGGCGGTGCGGGCCGGCCTGCCGCCGGGCTACGACTATTCCCCCTGGGCTCCGGATGGCCAACTCGCAAGCGGGGGCCGCATCCATCGGGAAGATTTTGCCCGCACCTACCGCGGCCTGGACCAGGTGAGCCCGCAGTGGCCGGCGACCTCGGTCGCGGCGGGAGAGACCATCGAGGTTGATTTTTTCGCGACAGCTCCTCACGATCCCAGTGTCTGGGATGTCTGGATGACCACAAATGATTGGCGGCCTGAGCTGGCTCTCACCTGGGACCGGATGGAATACCTGGGAAGGCCCGAGGTTCGTTTTTCGGAGAACCATTATTATTTCGACCTCGAGATCCCCGCGGGACGCAGGGGGCGGCAGGTTCTCTGGGTTGCCTGGCAGCGGGACGATCCGGTTGGAGAGGTCTTCTTTTCAACCTCTGATCTGCTGGTCACCTCCGGCGAGGACTCTGGATTGTTTGTCCGGGCGGATTCCAATGGAGATGGGACCGTCGATATTTCAGATCCCGTGCAGAGTCTCCAGGTTCTCTTTGTGGATGGCGCCGGGGTGGGCTGTATCAGCGCCCTCGACGCCAATGATGATGGCCTGGTTGACCTCTCGGATCCGATCTACACCCTGACTTTCCTTTTCCAGGGAGGGGACGCCCCCGGTGCTCCCTTTCCCGCCTGTGGTGAGGACCCGACGGATGCCGCGACGGAAGACTGCGAGGTTTCCCAGGCGGGCTGTTGATGTCGTTTGCCTGAAACCTGCCGGACCCTGGTGGCGGGTCTCAGCCTGTCGTCGCACCCAGTCGTCGAGGTCGCAGGCTGACCAGCGCCCAGGCTCCGACCAGGGCTGAGAACGCAAGGATTCCAGCCAGCCCCCTGCCGACCCTGTCAAGCCATTCAGAGTCCTGCTCCTCAACGAAGGAGAAGGTGGGCATTTTTTCGATGTCCGCGAGAACCAGCGGCTCCCGGCGATGGGCCTTTGGCGTGTAGAAGTCCGAGATATCCTGCTTGAATTCCTTCACCTGCTTGCGGAAGGACTGGTGGCGCCAGTAGCCTGTTCCGGCTATGTCGGTAAGGGCTTCGTGGGTGACGATGGCAGGAGAGACGAATCGCCAGCGGCCAACGGTCTGCTGCTGCCGCGTCAGCTGGTTTTCAAATTTATCGAGGACAGGAGCGACTTTTCTCGCGACCTCCTCCTGCTCGGTTAACTTCATGGCCCAGTAATCGGCTCTTTTGTCAGGCGGGGCGAGCTCCGGATGTTCCTTGTAGAAGCTGTCGATGAGCTCGTCGCCGAGCTTTTCGGCTTCCCCGGAAGCCTGGCGGCTCGCCGCCACAAGCTCCGGCCGCGAGGGGGTCGGGTAGAGACTTTCCGCCGCGAGGTTGAGCAGGGTCGGCGCCACCAGTACGATGGCGACCCAGGCCGCCCCCAGCGAGGCGGCCGCGGTAGCGGCGCTATTCGCCACAGCGTTGATCGCCACAGCGAGGGTCGCCCAGAAGAGACCATAGATAGCGATCACGGCAAGGGCCGCTCCCAGGCGCAGGCCCAATCCATCGGCGCCGGCCAGGGCGGTAGCGGCGAGCGCAAGTGTCATCACGGGAAGCGCTCGTGCCAGCGCGCGGCGGCAGAGCCAGCCGACCGGGGAAATTCCCTGAGAAAGCGCCAGGCGAAGGGTTCCCGTCTCCCGGTCTCCAGCCATGAGGTCGTAGAGAAAGGCCAGGAGGAAGAGGGGGAAGAGCCAGGTCAGCACAAAGGCGAGGTCGAAGCGCCCGGCGAGCAGATGGGATGGATTCTCGATTTCAGAGCGCTTGCCAACCGGTGTCGCCAGTCTCATCAGGATCACGTTTTCGCTGGCCGGCACCAGGTCGGATTGGCCCGTAGCCAGGACCGGCATAGGCGCCGGCGGCAGCTGGGCGAGGAACCCGACCATGGCGATACCTCCCCGGCCTCCCACAGGGATCGCGTTGCCTTCCTCGCTGAGGTGCCTGCGGATGTTGCTTTGGAGCTTCTCGGAGCCCTGCAATGCCGTCTCGGCGGCTTCACGGTTGCGATCCGCAAGCTGGTCGCCATTGCGGTAGCCATAGCCCAGGGTGCCCGCGAAGAGCACGAGCAGGAGCCAGGCGGCGCGTTCCCGCGCCATCATCTTGAGTTCAAGAAAAAATATGTGAGTGGTCATATCAGGAAGGGCTTCCCCGTCAGCTTGGTTTCAGTCTCCTGGAGGCGAAGTAGAGCGCGACGCAGCCGCCGGCTAACCAGAGGCAAAGGATGGTGAGTCCCGGCATGGCCACAGAGACCGCCTGGGAGAGGGATGGCGGCTGGTAGCGAAAGGGCGGCAGCTTTTCCCAGAGCTCGCGTCCGGAGGCGCCGTGGGAGTTGTTGAGCATCTTGATAAACTCGCGGCGGTGCTCCTCGGCGGCGATTGAAAAGTGCCTGTGGTGGGTGAAGTCGGTTCCCGCGAGGGCAACCGATGCGGAGCGCAGTCCCAGGAGAGGAGCCGCCAGCCCGGACCAGGTCACGACCTCGTCCTGGGCCTCCAGCAGATCCCAGATCCCGCCGAAATGTTTTTCGTAGACCTGGTTGGTCTGGCGCTCACTCTCCTCCATGAGCAGCACCCTGAAATTGGGCGGCAGCTTGCCGGATGCATCCCGGTGCTTTTCTATAAATTCCTTCATGGCCGGGCTGTTTGGATTGTGGCTGTTGAGCGCCTGCTTCCTGGCCTCAAGCAGCTTTGCATCGAGCTCGGCCAGCTTTGGCATAGGATGCGACCGCTGCGCGAGGTCGGAGGCCAGGCGCGGCGCCAGCACCGCGTTGACCGCCCAGAAGACCAGCAGGATGGAGAGGGCCGAGCGCGAGGTGGGGGCCAGGGCGGAGACGGTGAGGCTGATCGCGAGGATCGCTCCGAGATAGAGCAGATAGGCGCAGGCCATCAGGGCGAGACGAAGCCAGCTCTCATCCGTGGCGGTACCCATTCCGGAAATTCCGGAGAAGACGTAGATTCCCCCCGCGGCTATCGGCACCAGCAGCACTGCCAGCGCGCCTCCGAGCCCCATGGCCTTGCCGAATACCAGGGAAGCCGGGCGCACTCCGAGGCTCAATACCTGCCGCAAGGTGCCGCTCTCCCGCTCTCCCGCCAGGGCCCCGAAGGCGAAGAGAATGATGAGCAGGGGCAGCAGGAGCTGCAGGCACGCGGCCGCAGTCAGATCACCGAAACGACGCATGGAGGTGGAGTCCTGCGCGGGGAGGAAGGCGGCCTGGTTCTGGCGGTGAGCCTCGAGATAGACGGTGCTGCCGACGAAAGGCTGCAGTCCACGGTCGAAAACGGACAGGGGCGCCACGGGTTTGAATACATAGACCCCGTAGTGCGCCGCGGCGTGCGCGTTCTTTCGGCCCTGGTTGAGCCAGTTGTCCCGCTCCATCTTCGTGGCCTCTTCGCGTTCTTTGCGCTGGTGGTCTACCTGCTGGCGGGCAAGCAGAAACGAGACACCCAGGAGGGCGAGGACGATGATCGCCGCCCAGCGGAAACGGCCGTCTCGCCAGGTGTCTTGAAATTCCTTGCGTGCGATGGAGAAGGTCATTCCTGAGGCTCGGCTTTTTCCCCTGGCCGGGCCGGGCTGGCGGCCAGGTGTTTCAGGTAGAGTTGTTCGAGATCGACGTCTTTGAGTTCTTCCGCCGTGTAGTTGCCGGAGAGCTCGCCGTCACGAAGGATGCCGATTCGAGTGGCATCTTCGCGGGCTCGAAAGAGGTCATGGGTGGCCATGAGCACGGCAACCCCATCGCCTGCGAGCTTCCCGAGAAGTTGAGAAAACTCATGGGATGCCGCGGGGTCTAGCCCGGACGTTGGCTCATCCAGCAGGAGCGCTTTCGCTTCGGTGGCAAGCGCCAGGGCGATGCCGACCTTCTGGCGCATTCCCTTGGAATAGGTCGAGACGCGGCCTATGGCTGACTTTTCCGGGAGGCCCGCGCGCTCAAGCAGCTCAAGGAGTTCAGCTCTGCTTCTTTTGCGCCCTCCGAGGGAGCTGAAGTAGTCGAGGTTTTCGAGCCCGGTAAAGCGAGGGTAGAGCATGACCTGTTCCGGGATGTAGGCGATTTTTCGTCTCGCGGCGATCGGGTCGGAGGCGACATTCGATCCATCTACCCGCGCCTCCCCGCCGTCTGGCGTGAGAAAACCCAGGAGAAGATTGATGGTTGTCGTTTTGCCGGCTCCGTTGGGGCCAAGCAGCGCGAATATTTCTCCTGCTGCGATCTTCAGAGTTAAGTTGTCGACCGCAGCCTGGCCATTAAACCGCTTGGTTAGATTTACCGTTTGGAGCATGGGGATGAGATGTTTCTGCTGAGGATGTGTGGGGTATCAAAGCCGGAAGGATATACCACCGAGCCTCCATACATCAAGGTTAGTGGGAGGATCTCTGGGCGTGAGAGCCGAAGAACTATTTGCGCCCTTTCCCATCTCCCCGGAAGTGTTGCGCGTTAGTTTTCGGGAGCCATTTTTTTAAATCCTCTTTCGTCGCTGCGTATCCGGGCTTGTGGGCGAGGTTTCCCCATTGGTGGGGGTCGCTGGACATGTCGTAAAGCTCCTCTGTACCGTCACGATAGCGGATGTACATAGTAACGGGTGGAGCGAACGGCATGGTTGGTTCCGTGCCACCAGGGCGAGTGAGTGATGACAGCCGGGTAAGGCCATGATGCTTCGGGATTTTTTACCAGCGGGGCATTGGCGGCGTCCGTTATTGGCCTTCTCGATGCTGGACCAGCCCCTTGCCAGTCTTCGTGCCCTCGCATAGGCTATTGGAACAGATAATCATCCACTTTGAATTAAGGGAGTGGCGGCGTGCGACAATTATTTAGAACTACATTGATCTTGCTTCTCACGGTTTCGCTTCTGACGTCATCTGTTTTTGCCGAGGGTGAGTGGGAGGTGACCCCCGCGAGTGAGCGTGCTCTTCAGAAGGGTCTTGAATGGCTTGCAAGAAACCAGGGTGCTGAGGGCAATTGGAATTCCAACAACCTGGGACTTGTGGGGATGGGGGCACTGGCGTTTCTTTCCGCAGGCTACCTTCCCGGCCGTGGCCGCTACGGCAATACCGTTCGGAGGGCTTTGAACTACATGACCCGGAACGCCAAGCCTTCCGGGCTCCTGAACATAGCCAATGCTCAGCATGACATGTACAACCATGGCCTTGCGGCTTTTGCGCTTGGTCAGGCCTACGGGATGACGAACGACAAGGTTCTCAACAAGGTGCTCGATAAGGCGCTCAAGCTGATTTCGAATACCCAGGCCGAAGATGGAGGCTGGGATTATCGCGCGCGTCGGCAGGGCCGGGGACATGACCTCAGCCTCGTGGTAATGCAGGCCAAGGCTCTCCGCGGCGCCATGGACAGCGGCCTGGAGGTCTCGCCCGAGGTGGTGGGCTCAGCGATTCAGAGTGTGAGAAGGTACTATAAGACTCGCTCAGGCAAGAACGGCCTGACCAACCCGAAGGCCGCTATGCTCGAGGCCGGCCAGTTCACCTACAACGGCGGAGGCGGTACGCTGGCGATGGCAGCGGCCGGAGTTGTCTGCCTGCAGGAGTTTGGTCAATACGGTGATTGGCGAATCGGAAAGAATCTTGATGTGATCCAGGCCGCGATTGGCAAGGCGGCCAAGCCCGGGTCGAGAAACGGCAGCGTCCCTTGCGGAGATGCCTACACTCTCTATTATGTGGGGCAGGCGCTCTACCAGGTTGGAGGGAAGCGCTGGCGAGAGTCCTACCCGCGGCTGCGAGACTATCTCGTTGCGAGCCAGATGCTCAGCGCCGGCGAATCATCTCAGGATGGTCTCTGGAGGGGAGGACGAGTGGGCGGCGTACCCGGAGATATGTACGGAACTGCGGTAGCTTGTTTTGTGCTCTCCATGCCGAACCGCTACCTGCCGATCCTGCAGGAAGGCAAGATCGACAGCATCTCCAAGCAATTGAAGAAGAAATAGCCTCTGGATGAAGTGCTCCAGTATTACGGCGATGGGCTCTGTTGTACTCCTGGCTCTCTCGGTATCCCTCTGCGAGGGGGAGGGGGCTGAGCCGTGGGTCTCGGTGTCGTCTCCCGGCGGCGGGCTCGCGATCGAATTTTCTGTCGGTGAGAAGGGCAAGCCCCAGTATCGCGTCCGGCGTGGGCAGGAAGATGTGATTCTTCCCAGCGGTCTTGGCTTTGTTGAATTTCCCGGCAGGGAATGGACCAACGGCTATACCAGGGTCGAGCTGGAGGGGCTCCGGCTTCATGATGAGAGCTGGCGGCCGATCTGGGGAGAGCGCGCCATCGTTCGCGATCACTATCGCGGAGCTTCGCTCATTTTCAGGCGCCCCGCGCCTTCAGCCAGCCTCGAGCTCGATGTTCGGGCTTATGATTCCGGCGTCGCATTCCGCTATGTGGTGAGGGGGAGCGGGGAAAAGAAGTCCATCATGATCGAGAAAGAGGAGACAGAGTTCTCTTTCAGAGAGGACTACAAGACCTGGGCGGTTTATTCAGCCCAGGGGAAATATTCAAAGGTCAAGCTGAGCGAACTGCGCAGCAGCATCGAACGACCCTGTGTGGTGGAAACCGAGGATGACAAGGTCATTGCGATCGCTGAGGCGGCTCTGGTGGACTATGCCCGCATGCGCCTGCGTCGCTCCGAGAGTTCTTCCCGGACATTGGTTTCGAGGCTTCATGGTCCGGTGACAGCCAGCTTGCCTCTCAGGACCCCCTGGCGCGTGGTGATGGCGGCCGATGGTCCGGGAGAGCTGCTCGAGAACAACCACCTCCTGCTGAATCTGAATGAGCCTAACAAGATAAAAGACACGAGCTGGATTCGCCCCGGGAAGGTCATTCGCGAGGTTACCCTCTCGACCAAGGGCGGAATGGCCTGTGTCGATTTCGCGGTCGAGAACAATCTGCAATTTATCGAGTTCGATGCAGGCTGGTATGGCGACCAGAGCAGGATGAGCTCCGATGCGCGGACGGTGTCACGGCGAGGGCTCGACCTCCAGTCGGTCATCGAGTACGCCCGCGAAAAGAATATCGGGGTCATCCTCTACGTCAACAGGCGTCACCTGGAGCGAGACCTTGATGACCTGCTTCCGCTGTACAGGAAATGGGGGATCACCGGTCTGAAGTTCGGTTTCGTCCAGCATGGCGACCAGCGCTGGACCCGCTGGATGCACGAGGCCATCGCCAAGTGCGCGAAGTATGAGATTATGGTCGACGTCCATGATGAGTACCGGATGACCGGCTGGGAACGCACCTATCCGAATTTCATGACCGCCGAGGGGATTGGCGGGGACGAGACCCGTCCACCGAACGAGCAGGCGCTCGCGAATCTTTTCAACCGCATGATCGCCGGCCCGGCGGACCACACCTTCTGCTACTTCAATGGCTACGTGGACCAGACGACATCCCACGCGGCTCAGCTCGCCAAGATGATCTGCTTCTTCAGCCCCTGGCAGTTCCTGTTCTGGTATGACCAGCCGTCGTCGGCGGGTGGAGAGCCTGAGTTTGAATTCATCAAGGCCCTGCCGACAACCTGGGACGAGCTCAGGGTTCTTCATGGAAAGGTCGGCGCCTACGCGGTCGTCGCCAGGCGCAAGGGAGCTGACTGGTATGTCGGCTGTCTCAACGCCAGGAAGGCCAGGACGCTTGAGGTGAGACTCGATTTCCTCGTGCCCGGCAAGGCCTACAAGGCCCACACCTATCATCACGACCCGGGGGCCGGCACTCGAACCAAGGTAGGAATCACTCGCAAGGCGGTCGACTCGAAGACAGTGTTGAGTGTGCCAATGAGTGAGCGCGGCGGGGTGGCGGTGAGGATCGTGCTTGAGAAATAGGGCCTGGGAGACAGGGGGACAAGACGCTTTCCTTCCGTGCCGGCCCAGGCTGTTCAGCAAGGAGATTGTCCGGGTGATTTTATCCAGGAGGTTCTATTGCGTGCTTGCGCTGGGGCTGGCCGCCCTCGTCTGCCTTGGCGCTGAGGCGGACGAATCAAGCCCCAGCTGGGTTCAGAGCTATAATGCGGGCTATACCGACCGGAATGGGGCGCATGCCGGGGGGTCGGAGATCATGCACCTGGTTCCTCACAAGGGAAAGCTCTACGCGGCCAACGGCTATTGGGTGGACTCTCGCTGGGTGATCCCACCCGATGCGGAAAAACAATCGGCTCAGGTTCTTCGTCTCGATTCCGCCGACGGACGCTGGGAGGTCGACCTGGATACCGGCAAGGAGAACGGGTTCGATCTGCGCTACATGAAGGGGAATATACTCAAGTCGGTTACCTTCAGCCGGGATGGCGCCGGTCGTCCCCTGGCGAAGAAAAGAAACCTGCTGGTGATGGCGGCTGGCGCGAATTTTGAGCGGGGAGGAGCCGTCTCCACCTGGGTGAAGGATGATTCCAGCGGCAAGTGGATCCACACGCTGGTTCGCCACGGGTCTACCGCGGGCGGCTTGCGTTGGGTTCCTCGTGACATGGAGGTCTACAGGGACAAGGTTACGGGGGCTGAGCGGTTGTTCCTCCTGCTGGGGAACCCTGGCGTTACCTCGGGCGTCTACGATCCCACCCTTCCCGGGAAGATTCGCTGGGACAGGCATGTTGAATTTCCTTTTCTCACCACGGGCAGCCTGAGAACGCGCCCGCTGGGGCTCGCGCAGGCCAATGGTTCCCTCTACCTTTCGGAGGGGAGCTCGATCTATCGCAGGGAAGATGGTGAGCGGCCGGGCTATACCGAGATACTGAACCTGGAAGCCGACACCGACACCGATGTCGGAGGGATCCGGGGACTGACGACCATTTCAAATCCCAGCGGCCCCGGAGATTCGCTCCTGTTTCTCTGGGCGCCCGGACATCGATCGAGAAGCCAGGTCAAGCGTCTCGATCCCGCCGCGGGCGGGCGGTACAGCCTGCACGATGAGGTCAGCATGGCGGATCTCATGAGCGCGGCTCTCGGGGTCAGGGTCACCTACACGCTTGGGGCCCACAACAGGATGTTGCCGGTGAAAATGCCGGGAACAGGGGAGCTGGTGCATCTCATCGGCTTCCAGGGGAATATCCAGGGGAAGAACCACCTGCGCTGGAAGGGCTGTCAACTCTACGCGGGCGCTATGTACGCGGTCCGTTCCGCCGACAAGACCTACAAGGTCCAGGAGGTGAACAATGCCTACGTCCCCGGGAAAACCCTGCTGGTGTCGCCGCGAACCTTCTGTCTCTCCCCTTTTGGTGATAACCAGCTTTATATTGGCGGACACGATTCGAGCCGCCTGATCTCGGATGATATGGCCTGGGTCTTTCGGGCTCCGGTAGAGGTCGCCCTTGGGCTGAAGTCCGCTCGTTCGGCCCCACCGGGGCCGCCGGACCTCCCTCCAGCCGCACGCCTTCTTGCGGGCCCCGTCTATGAGCTGCGTATCTATGTCGCCAACGAGAATCGCTTCCAGCACCTCATCAAAAGATTTCGCGATCACACCGACCGTATTTTCAGGAAGCATGGGCTGGAGGCTGTAGGCTACTGGATCGCTACAGAAGGCCGCGGGAGTAAAGGGCGGCGGTTTGTTTACGTTCTCAAGCACTCATCGCGCTACGCCGCCTACCGCAATTGGAACAGCTTCACCAGGGACAGGCAGTGGGAGGCGGTTCTCGACATCCCCGAGTTCCAGCGTCTCCTCGCTGAGAAGCCAACCAGTATCTTCATGAGCGAGAATGAATATTCGGCCGCTTCGATGGACAAGATCGAGAAGGTCGGCGGGGTCTACGAGCTCAGGACCTATGTCGCCAATCCGGGCAAGCTCGCCGGGTTGAACGCCCGCTTCCGCGATCACACCATCGGCTTGTTCAGGAAGCACGGCATTCGTAACGTGGGCTACTGGACACCTTTTGACATGCCGGAAGCCGGGAACACCCTGGTCTATCTCGTTCATCACGCAAGCCGGGAGCAGGCGGATGCCAACTGGATGGCTTTCGGGCGAGATCCTCTCTGGCGGAAGGTCTCCAGGGAATCCCAGGCGGGGGGCAGGTTTTTGAGCGAGCCTCCGGAGAGGATCTACCTCGCGCCCATGTCTTTTTCGCCGCTGAAGTAGCCTCCGTCACCCTCGCGGATCTGGCTGGGAGCGGGGGCACGCCTCTTGTCAGGCTCTTCTCCCTGGAATAGGCTATGGGCTTCGTTCAACTGGTACATGGAGAGGTTATAGACATGAAGCGGATGATGATGCTCGTGGGCGTTCTTCTTGTGGTAATCCCGATTCGCGCCGCGGAGCCCGAAGCGCAAGCCAGCGACATATCAACCGGCCTGCGGCCTTTTTATGAAAGGTATGACGCGGATCGCGGCAACCTGGATCGTTTCTACAGGATCCCGCTTTCAAAAAGCGACCATCAGCGCAAGCTGGCCTTCTACAAGGAGCAGCTCGAGGTTCTCGGGAAGATCGATTTCGATGGGCTCAGTCGCGACGGGCAGGTCGATTACCTGTTGCTTCGCAATGAGATCATTCACACCAGGAAGCGTCTTCTCAAGGAGGCGGCCCTCGATGACGAGGTGCGCCCGCTTCTGCCCTTCCTGGAGCCGATCGTCAAGCAGCTCGAATCCCATCGTCGGCTGGAGCCGGTCGATGGGAAGAAGGTGGCGGCCCATATGGAGAAGATCGAGGGGCTCATCACGGATGCCCATTCCAGGCTCGATCGTTCTTTGAAGGAGGCCAGGAAGACCTGGGACAAGGACAAGGCCAGCAGGGCGCATAGAAGGGTTCGAGATATCGATCGTGCGGTATCGAACTGGTTTCGTTTTTATAACGGCTACAGCCCTCTCTTCTCCTGGTGGGTGAAGCGGCCCGCCGGGCGGGTCAACGAGGCGCTCAATAATTACGGCCGGCTTATCAAGGATCAGCTGGTAGATCGAGCCAACAAGAAGCCGCAGGGCCCGGATGGGCTGGTGGGGGATCCGATTGGATCCGAAAAGCTCCTGGAGGAGCTCAAGCGGGAGATGATCGCCTACACTCCGGCGGAGCTGGTCAGGATTGCCCGGCAGGAGTTCGCCTGGTGTGACCGCGAGATGGCGAAGGCTTCGCGCGAGCTTGGCTATGGGGATGATTGGCGCAAGGCGCAGGACTACGTAAAGAACCTGCACGTCAAGCCGGGCGAACAGCCAAAACTGATCAAGCAGCTGGCCCTGGAGGCTGAAAGCTTCCTCGAGGAGAGAAAGCTGCTGACGATCCCTCCGCTTTGCAAGGAGACCTGGAGGATCCAGATGATGTCGGCGGACCGCCAGCGGGTAAATCCTTATTTCACCGGAGGTGAGGTGATCAGCGTCTCCTTTCCTACCGATGAGATGGCTCACAAGGACAAGCTCATGAGCATGCGCGGGAACAATATTCATTTTTCCAGGGCCACTGTTCACCACGAGCTGATCCCCGGTCATCACCTGCAGGGCTTTATGACGGCGCGCTACAGGGCCTACCGTAGAAGATTCAACACGCCCTTCTGGACCGAGGGGTGGGCCCTCTACTGGGAGATGCGGCTCTGGGATCTCGATTTTCCGAAATCGCCGGAGGATCGCATCGGGATGTTGTTCTGGCGCAAGCACCGCTGCGCGCGGATCATTTTCTCGCTTGGATTTCACCTGGGCACGATGAAGGCGGGAGAGGCCGTGGA
>DCKY01000111.1:2413-2874 GCA_002320775.1 Planctomycetes bacterium UBA1662 | reverse complement strand
TGTACCAGGCGGCCTATATGCTTGGAGCCCTGCAGATTCGAGCTCTTCAGCGCAAGCTGGTCGGTGCCGGGAAGATGACCGACAGGCAGTTCCACGACGCGGTTTTGAGGCAGAACTCCATCCCGATCGAGATGCTCCGAGCGGCCCTCGATAAGGATGTGAAGCTTACCCGGGACTACAGTCCCGGCTGGAAGTTCGCCAAAGACGGGGGCTCCCGATAGGCCGCCTGCCGATTATTCGCAGGCCGGGTTTTCGCAGCCCAGGGCGATGTCGTCTTCCAGGTCGGAGAGGCCGCATTCCCCAGGCGCGGGCAGCGGCGCTCCGCCAAGGAAGAGGAAGTTCAGGCTGTAGATCGCATCGGTGATGTCTACCCCGGCATCTCCGTTCGCGTCGGCGGCTGCCCTGCAGCCAAGCACTTCGCCTCCAAGGAAGAGGAAACGCAGGATGGTGATCGGGTCCGA
>DCKY01000111.1:0-2028 GCA_002320775.1 Planctomycetes bacterium UBA1662 | reverse complement strand
GGGGATGCTGACGATGGAAATTCTCCAGTCATTCCCCGTCAGTCCTGGAAGGCTGTTCCCGGGAGAGACGACCAGCGTAAACCGGGCCGAGGCGAGGTTGCCGCTGATGTCGAAGTAGCCCAGGTAGTTCGTGGTCCTTGAGATGTGGGGCTGGAAGCCCGCGACCCAGAGCCTGGCTCCATCTCCGCTGACATCCATGCTGTTCAGCGGCGAGATCGGATCGAGCCTGGGAAGGGTACCTGGCGAGGCTCCCCCGGTAACGAAGCTGCCGTAGGCGATCGTGCCGCTGCGACCCGAAAAGTAGGTGCCATCGCTTTGGCGTACAGCGGTCGCGTGGCTGTCAAGTACTCCGGAAATGCGGGGGTTGTAGGGGGCGGACCAGCTTCCATCATCAACCTGGTCCCAGGCGCGAAAGCCGTTGCTCCCATTGTGTGTGTAGAGGGTGTCGCCGTAGACCACCTGGTAGATCTTTGAATCGGTGGCCGCGGTATGGACTCCCATGTCGGTGGCTGTGTCGGTGATGGGGTTGTAGTGCCAGAGGCGACCGCCGCCGCGGGTGTGGGCGTAAATCTCCCCGTCCCGTGGCCCCCTGATGAAGATGTCGGGATGCTGTTCACCTCCGCCGCGCCGGTCAAATCCCCTGATCCTGGTCGATGAGGCCTCGATCGCCGGGTCCAGGAGCTCTCCGAGAGGAACACTCCACTCGGCTGGAGAATCACCCTCAGCGAAGTACAGCGTGTCGTTTGCCTCATGGTAGTAGGTCGCCCGGGCGCCCCAGGGAACATTATCCACTACCGGGAGGTTCTCGATAAACGTGAGGCTGCCACCATTCACCTCGTAGATCGCTCCGCCTCCGTTGGCCTGGGTGCCGACAATGAGGTAGTCGTTGGAAGATGCTTCGGGGGCCAACAGGCAAATGAGCGTGAATAAAACAATAGTCTGGAGACGCTTCATGGTCGTCTTTACCGTCTGAGCAATAGGCCTTGTTTCAAAAAAACAGGTTTGGGCGACTATTTTACGGACGGGAAAGGACCCTGGGGCTTAGATTCCTCCTTTTGGGCTTTTGGAGGCCGAATACGCAAGGAATGCTATTTCGTGTAGTTAAAATACCGATTGAATAACGGCCTTTTAGTTTGTATCTAGGGGGTGAAGAAAAATGAAAATGAACCGCCGACAAATATTGAAGGGGTTATCGCTTGGAGCCGGTTCCGCATTGCTTTCACCGGTCATTTCGCGCCTCTTGGCGAACGCCGAGGGAAAAGCCCGCGCTCCGCGGTTTGTTTTTGTTCTCCAGAGCAACGGCTTTGATGCGGTACAGGCCTGTCCGAAGAGTATTCCTTTCAAGAAATACTCCGATCGTGAAAAGTTTGAATCGATTGACCTTTCCGGGCACAAATTGCCTGCGGGCCTGGCCCCACTGGAATCTTTAAAGAGCAAGACCACGATCGTGCAGGGGCTTTCCGGTCGCTCTACAGGTGGCGGGCACTCCACCCATGGCGGCTGCCTTGGAATGTACCGAACCTCACCGGCCAGCAGGTCACCTCAGAACATCACCATCGATTACCAGTTGGGGCAGGCCGTGCCCGGTATCCTGCCCTGGATCGGGGTCGGTATGGCGTCCAAACCGCGTGATGCCCTGATGGATATTTCCGCGCGGGCCGCCCACAAAACGATGCCGATCATCCTGGATCCGGAGAAGGCCTACAACGCCTTCTTTGGGGTGGTGGCCGGCGGTGAACGGGAGAAGAACTTCCACCTGAAACGCAACCTGCTCGATTACATGGTTGGCGATGTGAAGAAGACCCGCAATGCGCTGGGTTCGCTGGGAGGTGAGGAGCTTGACAGGTATCTCAGCGCCTACGACCAGCTGGCCGCGAGGCAGTACCGGCTCCTGGGTAATAAGGAGACGCTCAAGCGGTCCGCGCCGAAGTTCGACGGCCGGTTTACCTCGCCGGTTGCGACCCAGCGCCTGGAGGCCCAGTTTGAGCTCGCCTCATCGGCGCTGATCGGCGGGCTGAGTAATGTAGC
>DCKY01000260.1 GCA_002320775.1 Planctomycetes bacterium UBA1662 | reverse complement strand
GTCGAGCAGGTCAACCTGTGAAGGCGCGCCGGACTGGAGCAGGTAGATCACCCGCTTGGCCTTTGGAGCGAAGTGGGGAATCCCCCCCAGCCCACCAATCCTCGCGCCATCACCCTGGGCCCCGGCGGCGAAAAGCCCCGGGTTCAGGAGAGAAGCCAGGGCGGCGACGCCGATGCCCGTGCTCGAACGCCCGAAAAACTGGCGTCGGTTCTGGAGCAGTCGTGATTCAAGTATCGGATCCCGCATCAGATCAACCCTTCGTGATGGCTTCGTTAATATTCAACAGCAGCCTGGCCACCTCGGCCATGGCGGCGAGCTTCTTTGTTTCCAGCTCGTTGTCGTAGGCGGAGTCCCCTACCTTGAGCAACCTCAGGCCTCCGGCCGGGTCCGCCGTGTAGCGCTTAAGGGCGGCCTGGTAGGCTTCCTTGAATACCGACAGCTCCCCCGGCTTTGGAGGGCGAGCGGTCACCAGCCGGAAGCCATAGGTGATCTGAGATTCCGGCGAGCCTTTCCCCTCAGCCAGCATCCTCTCCGCCAGCTTTCTCGCCGCCTCGACATACTGCGGACCGTTGAGAAGAACCAGCGCCTGCAGCGGCGTGTTGGTTCTCGACCGGCGAATGGTACAGAACTCCCGCTCGGGGGCATCGAAGGTCTTGAGCATTGGTGAGGGCACCGTTCGTTTCCAGAAGGTGTAGATGCTCCTTCGGTAGAGATCATCTCCCTTTCCCTGCTTGTAGGCCCGGGAGTAGCCGGGCCGGTTGTTCAGCTCCATCCACAGCCCCTTTGGCTGGTAGGGATAGACGCTGCGGCCGCCAAGCTGGCTCACCAGCAGGCCGCTCACAGCCAGGCTCGCATCGCGAATCTCTTCGGCGTCGAGCCTCATCCGGGGACCGCGAGCCAGCAACCTGTTCTCCGGATCCTTCTTGTAAGCCTCAGCGCCGGCATGAGAACTCTGCCTGTACGTGGCCGAGTTCAGAATCAGGCGCTGGAGCTGCTTCGTGTCCCAGCCGCTCTTGATGAATTCGACCGCCAGCCAGTCGAGAAGAAGAGGGTGGCTGGGAAGCTCGCCCCGAACGCCGAAATCCTCAGAGGTCTTCACCAACCCGAGACCGAAGATCCTCTGCCAATGGCGATTCACGGCAACACGAGCAGTGAGGGGATGACCCGGATCGACCAGCCACTGGGCGAATCCCAGCCGGTTGGACTTATTCTTCTTCATCCCGGGGAAGATCGCCGGCACCCCTGGATCAACTTTCTTTCCACGCTCGTCATACACCCCTCTTTGAAGAATGTGGGTGGCCCTCGGCCGCGCCATATCCTGCATGATCATAGTTTCAGGAAAGCCCGCGGCCTTCTGCTTCTCGATGGAGGCGATACGATCCCGCAGCCCTTTGCGAGGGTCGTGCTCGGCGAGAAAATACTCACGCAGCCGTGTCGACTCAGCGGCATTGCGAATACCAGCGGCCCTGGCAGCGATCTTGCGAATATCAGCTGGCACACCTTTCAGCTGCAGCAACTCCGGGCTGTCTGTGCTCACCGACAGCCGGGGCCTGCCGATCCCATGATTCGCGAAGCTGGCCTCGTGACGCAGGCGGAAGTGAAGCCTGGACCCACCCTTAAAGCCGAAAGGCCGCACGGGAATAAAGATCGCCGTGGCCGGCTTCTTTCGCGTGGGACCATCGACGGCCCAGCCGCTGTTACCCGCGACCGTCCTGTCGATCGCCTTGGCGACCTCGTAGCCGGCCTGGGAGTAGTCGGCGCTGGCGCGAACGAATTGCACCACCTCCTTATGCCCGGGCTTCTTTTCCGAGATCACCGTCAATTCAAATTCGCTCAGGACGAAGTTCGAGTTGCTGTGTCGGCCGGGACCACCCTCGGGAAGGCTTTCGTGGGTCAAGGCCTCGAGACGAACGGCCGTGATGCCGGTGGCCTCGGTCCGGGCCGAGATGTCGTAAATGTTCTTCCGTGGGTCCGCTCCGCCAGCGAGAACGCTGTTGTCTTTGAGCCGTCTGAGCGTGCTGCCGCCGGAGGCCTTCATCATCCTTGGGGCGAGCACCTCCCAGCCGCCACCCGGCGCGCCCGCGACGCCCTTCGCCCAGCGCTCGAGCTTCCCATCGATATCGATCGGTTTGCTCAGCTCACTTTTCAGCTTGCCCAACTGCAGCGCGAGCTCCTTCTGCCGGGCCACGGCCAGCGGAGAAGCCAGTCGCTTTTTCGGGGCGAAGCCGTTGGCCCCGCGTTCCGGAACCTGGTTGAAGAACGCGTAGACCTGGTAGAACTCTTCCTGAGAGATGTCGTCAAATTTGTGATCATGACACCGGGCGCAGGCCAGGGTCATGCCCAGCCAGACCTCGCTGGTGGTGACAACCCGGTCCATCACATACTCGGTGCGGTACTCCTCATCGATAATTCCACCCTCGATGGTGATCCCGTGATTTCGATTGAAACCCGTGGCCAGGCGCTGCTGGTCGGTTGCCTTCGGCAGCAAATCCCCAGCCAGCTGTTCGATGGTGAATTGATCGAACGGCTTATTGCTGTTGTAGGCGTCGATCACCCAGTCACGCCAGACCCAGTGCTGGCGCTCGGTGTCGTATTGGTAGCCATTGGTGTCAGCGTAGCGGGCGAGGTCAAGCCAATGCCGAGCCAGGTGCTCCCCGTAGGCGGGCTTTCCAAGGAAATGATCCACCATGCGCGCGTAGGCCCGGGGGTCCTTGTCGGCGAGAAAGTCCCCTACCTCCTTGATGCTCGGAGGCAGACCTGTCAGGTCAAAACTCACCTTCCGAACCAGGCTCTCACGGCTCGCCTCTGGGGCCGGCTCGAGGCCTTCGTATTCGAGGCGGGCGAAGACAAACCGGTCAATTGGATTGACCACTCGCCCCGCATCGGCGAGAGCGGGTAGCGGAGGACTTTTTGGCGGCTCAAAGGACCAGTGCTTGCGATACTCGGCCCCCTGCTCGATCCATTTCTTCAGGATCGCGATCTGCCCAGCCGACATCTCGAGCCCCTCATCCTCAGGCGGCATACGATCATCTTCATCCTCGGCGGTGATCCTGCGCACCAGCTCGCTGGCGGAGACATTCCCGGCGACGATCGCCTTGCGGCCGGATCGAGCCTTGCCAACCGCCGACTCCCTCTGGTCCAGCCGCAGCTTGGCCTTGCGCTTGCCGGCATCAGGGCCATGACAGGGAAAGCAGTAGCTCGAGAGAATCGGCAGGACACTGCCCTGATAATCAACCTTGTCCTCCGCCCATCCCAGGCCGGGCCATGAAGCGAGAAGAAGGAGCAGGAGGGAGCCTCGGATTCTTTCAGGCATAGTCGATCTCAATGAGAAAAAAAAATATTGCCGCCAGCCAACACAGGCTTTAAAGGTCCACCCATCTTAATTCAAGAGCCTCGCATCAGGCAAGCAGACCTCAATTGAACGGCGCCCCATCCTGGATCCAGCGCTCGATGAGGTCGAGCGTTTCATCATCGAGCGGGACCGCTCCAAGGGGCATCATCTCCCCGCTGCCGCCAACCTCCAGGTGGGTCCCGGTGATCTTGCGCCAGAGGTAACTGTCGGAGGCCGACCCACTCGTGATCCGGTTCATGTCCGGGACCTCCGTCGAGCGAACACCCACGAGGTTGCTGTAGATGAACATCGCATCTCCATGCAGGTCCAGCCCGGCCGCGGGCGGCTCATTCGGATGGCACCCGATACATTCCTCCATTCTTGGAACGATGGGCACCTCGCTGCTGTGGCAGGTGGAGCAGCGCTTGAGAACCGGAGCGATCTGGGCGCTGTAGCTGTAGGACTCTTCACCGGCGCCCCCACAGGCCTCCGCAAGGGCCGCCTGCGCGACCGCCAGCTGCGCCTCCAATTCGGCTACCCGGGCTACGAGATCCTGCTCACAGGTCGCGGCCACCGGCTCCGCCCCTCCACTGAACAGCCACTGCAGCAGGTAGATCGCATCCCCGATATCCCGGCTCCCATCGCCATTGGTATCTCCGTTCTGAACAGCCTGGTTGCCCCCCGCCACCGCGACCATCTGGTGAGCCAGAACACCCAGCACCGCGACGTTCAAGACCAGTGTAAATACGATTACGCGCTTCATGATGGCGCCCTTTCATTTTTTCATGAGATTGTACCGACAGCCTATGCGAGGGCCGGGAGACAGGCAAGAAATGACGCAAGCCCCGCCCCCTCAGCGAGGGAAGCCCTCTCGATGGATTTTCCTGCATTCGGCCAGGACCGCCTCGCTGGAGGGAGCCCCGGAGATATTGACCGTCTCGAGCGGGTCCTTGTCATGGTCATAGAGCTCGGTTGCGACCAGCTTCCCGGTCTTGAAATCCCGCCACTCGGTGTAGCGATAGCGAGCGGTTCGCACCGAGCGCCCCATCACCTCGGGAGAGCCGGAAAAGTATGCCGGCCTTGGATGCTGGGTGCAGGCTCCCTTCTTGACCCTGGCGGCCGGATCATCGAGTACCGGGCCCAGGCTCTTCCCATCGAGCCCTTCAGCCTTCGGCAGGCCGCAGAGTTCAACCAGGGTCGGATAGAGATCGACCAGCTCCGCCAGGGCGTCCGTCTTGACACCGGGCTTTTTCATGCCCGGCGCGGAGATGATCATCGGCACCCGGGCATCGAGCTCGAAATTCGAGGTCTTGGCCCAGAGCGAATGTTCGCCGAGATGGAAGCCGTGGTCGGACCAGAAAACGACAACAGTGTTTTCACGCAAGCCGAGCCGGTCGAGCTCATCAAGGACCTTGCCCAGCTGGGCATCGAAATAGGTGATGGCCGCGAGATAGCCGTGGCGCATCTCCATCACGTCCTTCTCGCTGAGCTTTCGCTGCTCCCCTCGGCCAAGAATCTCGCGGCTATTATGCCAGGCGATCCTTGGAGCACCCCTTGGCCACTCAGGATTGGCGGGACGCGAAAGCTTTGAACGATTGTAGAGATCCCAGTACTTGCTCGGAGCATTGAACGGCGCGTGAGGTTTCCAGAACCCCACGGCGAGAAAGAACGGCCTGGCGGCCTCCTTGCGCTCCCGCAGAGCCTTGATCGCAAGGTTGGCGACCCGTCCGTCAAAGTAGGCTTCATCGGGAACATCCTCACGAAACCACTTCGGGTTCTTCGAGACCTTTCCTGGTTTCTGACCAGCGACCCGCACCGTGTCGTGGTAGTGGGAGGCGTAGTGCATGACA
>DCKY01000110.1:24727-25242 GCA_002320775.1 Planctomycetes bacterium UBA1662 | reverse complement strand
CGGACGATCTGCCCCTATTGCGGAGTCGGCTGCTCGGTCGACATGATGACGCGCGATGACAAGATTGTCGGGGTGCAGCCGGCCATGGACGGCCCGGCGAACCTCGGAGCTCTCTGCGTCAAGGGCCAGTTCGCCTATGACTTCGTCCAGCACCCGGACCGGCTCTCGACACCCCTGGTGCGCGGAGAGGATGGGGAGCTCCACGAGGCTACCTGGGACGAGGCGCTCGACCGTGCCGCGGAGGGTTTCAAAAAAGCCGTCGAAGATCATGGAGACGAGAGCGTCTACGGGGTCGCCAGCGGGCGGGCCCCCAACGAGGCCGCCTACACGATGCAGAAGTTTATCCGGGCGGGCTTCGGCACCAACCAGATCGACAACTGCAGCCGGGCTTGACACGCCCCGACGGTTGCCGGTCTGGCAGCCACGATCGGCCGGGGAGCGATGTCGAATCCTCTCGCCGATATGCAGAAGCCCGATGTGATCTTCTGCATCGGAACGAACATGACCGAATGCCA
>DCKY01000110.1:0-24340 GCA_002320775.1 Planctomycetes bacterium UBA1662 | reverse complement strand
GACCCGCGGCGGATTCGGCTTGCCGAGCTGGCCGATCTCTACCTGCCGATCCGCGTAGGAAGCGATGTAGCCCTGCTGCTGGGAATGGCGCATGTCATCGCCCGCGAGGGGCTCGCCAATGAGGACTTCATCGATGAACGCACCACTGGCTCGGAAGAATTCCTCCGGCATCTCGAGCAGTTCACTCCCGAATGGGCCGCGGAGCTCACCGGCTGCAGTGCCGCCGATATCGAGGCGGCCGCGCGGCTCTACGCCGGCGCCGAGCGCGGAGCGATCTACTACACGCTGGGAATCACCGAACACATCTGCGGAGTCGACAACGTCAAGAGCCTCTGCAACATAGCCCTGATGACCGGCAACATCGGCCGGGAGGGTACCGGCATCAACCCGATGCGCGGGCAGAACAACATCCAGGGGGCCGGCGACAGCGGCGCGATCCCGGCAAACTACCCTGGCTTCCAACCCGTCGTAGACCCGGAGAACCAGGCGAAGTTCAAGAAGCTCTACGGCCGCGAGGTCCCCACAGAGGTTGGCATCACCAAGGTGACGGCCCTCGATCGCTGCGGCGAGCAGATCCGGGCGATGATCATCAATGGAGAGAACACCGTGGTCTCAGACCCTGACCGCAATCACTGCGAGCACGCGCTCAAGAGCCTCGACCACCTGGTGGTGATCGATCTCTTCCTCACAGAGACCGGCGAGCTGGCCGACGTCGTATTCCCGGCGGCGGGCTTCGGAGAGGCCGATGGAACCTGCGCCAACACCGAGCGCAGGGTGCAGCGCCTGCGGGCGGCGGTCACACCGCACGGGCAGGCGAAGCCCGACTGGTGGATCGTCAGCCAGATCGCCCGGCGGCTGGGAATCGAAGGCTTCGAATACGAATCCGCCCGCGATGTCTTCAATGAGCTCTGTGGTCTCTCGCCGATCTACGCCGGTCTCGACTGGGACCGTGTTGAAAACGGGGAGTTCCAGTGGCCCGTTCCCGAAAAGGACCATCCAGGAACACCCATCCTGCACGAGGGCGAGTTTGAAAATGGCCGGGGAATCTTCACCGTGCTGAACTACCGGGACCCGGCCGAAACGATCGATGATGAATACCCGGTCTGGCTGACCACGGGCAGGAGGCTCGCCTCCTACCACACCCGGACCCAGTCCGGCCGGGCGCACGGCATCGACTACCTGCTGAGCGAGGAGACCCTCGAGGTCCATCCCGACGACCTAAGTGCCTGGGGCCTCGAAGACGGCAGCCTGTGCGAGATGGCCAGCCGCCGGGGCGCCGTCCAGGTCAAGGTGGAGGCCACCTCCCGCTCACCGCGGGGAACGGTCTTCTGCAGCTTCAGCTTCAATGATGTCCCGGTCAATATACTCACCGGCTCAGGCTATGACCCGGTGACCCAGACCGCCGAGCTGAAGGTCTGCCCGGTGAAGATCAGCAAGGCCTAGGGCGACCGCGGTTTTTTCTGATATGCTCTCGGTATGAAGCCCTTCGATTCGGCGGAAATCCAGGCACGGCACCAGCGGCTCCAGCAGATGATGAAGGCGTCTGGTGAAAATCTCGACGCGATCATCGTCCTCAATACCGCCGATCTCTACTACCTCAGCGGCACCGTCCAGACCGCCCACCTGCTGATCACCGCCGGCAATGAGCCCCGGCTGCTGGTGCGCAAGGTGCTCGAGCGCGCGCGGGAAGACTCACCCCTGGGGCACATCGAGCCGCTTTCCAGCATGAAGGGCCTGCCGGATGAGCTCGCCAGCCTCCTGGGCCCTCCCCCCTGGCGCATCGGCATGGAGCTCGACGTGCTGCCCGCGGCGACATACGCCTTCTACAGCGGGCTGCTGGGCGAGGGGGCCGAGATACTTGACGCAACCCCGCTGCTCATGGCCAACCGGGCGGCGAAAAGTGAATTCGAAATCGGCGAGCTGAGACGGGCCGCCGAGGCGCAGCGCACCCTCTTCGAGTCGGTACCGGAGCTCCTCGACAGGGATGGCGCCTCCACCTGCGAGCTGCAGAATCAGCTCGACTGCCGGGCGAGGACCCTCGGCCACTGCGGGATCATCCGGCTGCGTGGAATGAACATCGGAACCGGGATTGGAACGGTCACCAGCGGCGCCGAGGGGGCGCTGCCCAACCACTCCCTCTTCCCCATCGGCGGAAAGGGGCCCCATGCCTGCGTCTCCCAGGGCGGCTCAAGAAGTCCCATCGAGAGAGACACCCCGATCATCATCGACTACCTGATGAGCCTGAGCGGCTACCACAGCGACTGCACTCGCATGGCGGTTTCCGGGGCCATGCCCGATGGAGCGGTGGAAATCTATGAGAAGACCCGCGAGCTGCTGCGCTTCTGCGAGGACACGATCCGGGAGGGCTCCACACCCTCGAAGATCTATGAGGAGATGGTCGCCCTCGCCCACGACAAGGGAATCGGCGACAACTTCATGGGGCCGGGCGAGCTGGCGGTGAAATTCACCGGCCACAGTGTGGGACTGGAGGTCAACGAGCTCCCGGTGCTGGCGCCCCGCTTTGACGAACCCCTCGTCACGGGCAACACCCTGGCGATCGAGCCGAAATACACCCACCCCGAGTGGGGAGTGATCGGAATCGAGAACACCTACGCTGTTCGCGCCGACAGGCTCGAGAACCTGACGGAGATTCCCGAAGACATCATCACCTGCTCGGGGTGATGGTGAACTCGCGGCGAACGAGCTTCGAATCAACCCGGGTGCGAACCTGCTCGAAGAGATCGACCTCGAAGGGCTTGTCGATCCCATTGCCGGCGAGATCCTCCAGCGTGCTGCGGATCACCAGCTGGTAGGTCCCCGGACTCCAGTCTTTGTCAGGAAGCAGCGACCAGCGGCGCTCGCTGTCCTCGACACGAACCTCGCCCTCCACCCTCTCCCCTGCCGCGCTCTCTACCCAGAGAAGCCTCTGCAGGAGGGCGTGATCAAGCGGGGCGCCAAAGGTGAGCGCCAGGGGATCACGGCTTCCGGCAGATGGCGCCAAGAGCTTCCAGGCGGACGGGTCAGGCGATTCGTGGTCGGCGCCTGAAACCCTGAAGGGTTTGCTGAAAGGCGAGCGCAGGCGGGCGCCCGCGGCATCCTTCCAATCACCGCTGATCTCCAGGGTATAGTCCTGCCCTTCTACAAATACCGGGCCAACCTCGGAGTTGGGCAAAACCCCCTGCTTGATGCGCCCCGGATCGATAAAAACAGTCAGGCGCCGGCCGGTTGGATCCCAGAGCTCTTCATCAAGCTCCAGGAAAGGATACCTGACGGTCTTCCCTCCCGAATCGAGCAGGCGAACGTGTTCATAAGACCGGCCAACGCTCATCGGAGCTGAAAAATGAATGTAAAATTTCAGCAGGTTGGCCGGCAGCGCCGCGGTCGAGGGATAAACCGCCGAGACCACCGTGGTGGGCACGGCCTCTCGCCGCGGCAGCTTGAAGCGAGTCTCCCGAAAGCCGCGGGGCGAACCATAGACCCTGGCCGAATATTCCAGCCCGGGCTCGAGGGGAAAGTGGGGCTTGAAACGCAAGACCCCGCCGGTAAATACGTAGGAACCGGCCAGCGGCGGCAAATCAGCCGGGGAGGAGTCTCTTTCAAAGAGCGTGTAGATCCTGAAAAACTCGCTCCAGGCGGGCTTACCCACTCCGGGATAACCCTCGATACCAGTAACTTCGAAATACCTCGATCCATCCGCGGCGGTACCCAGGTCTACCCGGGCGGAACCGGGCTCCTCCCTCAGGGAGCGGCCGCAGCCAACGCTGAGCCCCAGGAGCAGGACAGCTGAAATCATCCACGAGAGGCGGCGAATCACGGCAGCGGCAGAGTTTCCAGGTTGAGGGACCCGGCCTCGGTCTCACGCATCACCAGCGCGTTAGCGTCATCGGCCCTGTCGAGCTGAATGATTCCCTTCCAGCCATCGATGGTCTCGTAGGGAACTCCCTTGCGGCCTCCGCCGGAGACACGCTCGGTGATGGCGGGAGATTTCCCGAGATCGACGGTCGAGACCTTCATGATTCCGCGGCTCGAATTCGCGATCAACATGTACTCCTTGCCGCCCTTGGTATAGACGATCATGTCGAGCGGCCGGTTGCGGTTGCCCAGCTCAGCCACGGTCTTCCCCTTGAGCTTCGCCCCCGGCTTGATATCCGCGAGAGGAATCGTAACCAGCGGCGTGCACTGGTAGGCGGCGACGAGGTAGGGCTGTCCGGCGACGTTCAGCGAGACGAAGGTGCGCACAGGGGAGCGGGTCTCGAAACGCCCATGGGCGCCATGATAGATCTCAACGCTGGCGGGCTTGCCGGAACCATCGAAAGGAAAGGCGATCGACCTCAGGCTCGAGGAGAACTCCTCGTTGGACATGCCGGCCACCAGCACCCGGCCATTCACGTAGCCGAGATCTGTAATGGCCTGGGACCTGGCGCTCTGACGCCTACGGCCCCGGCCCGTCGTAGCCTTGGCATCGGGAACGGAGGTCAGGGTGAAGCTGGATGATTTCAGGGCGGAGAGATCGAGAGCTTCAAGCTTGTCTCCGCGGACCGAGACAATAACGGCGGGAGCGGCGACTCCGCTTCCACGCGCGACCGAAAGATAGGCGACCCCGGAGAGCGGATTCACCGCCAGGTCGGAAATACGGATCTTGTCAGGAGCTGTCCCAAGGGCCGCGGCGATCTTGCGGTCCACGGCCTCGAGAGCTACGGGTTTCCTCTTGGCGACCTTGCCGGCATCACCGGTCGCGATCGCGTGAACAGCGGCCCCCAGGGGATCGGCGACAAAGAGAATGCCCTCCGGTCCAAAGGCCACGGGACCGGCTGATTTAAGCTCCAGGCTGGCCGTCTTCATGCCCGCGGTGAGATCAGCTGCGGCGGCGGGATTCAAACTGATAGAGAGAGAGCACGTCAGGGCCAGGCCGGCCAGCAGCTTCAACTTCATCTGGATTTCCTTCCTCAGTATTATTCAAAAGACCGAATGCATGTCGTCCGCGAATGAAAGCGGAAGGACATCGTGCGACGAGATCACCCGGGCAGTCAATATCGAATTGGAAAGTCTTGACTGCCTCCGAAACTCGGGTAACACTTCCTACTCGGGTAGTCTGAACCGGGGTCCTTGAGACCCTCCTGCATTCCTCAAAAAGGCGGAACAATGCACCACAAGAACCGTTTTCACAATGTACTCACAGCGTTCTCTCTCCTTGCCATCTGCGCTTGTCCGCTGGTACAAGCCGGCGATAACGCCTTTTTGCGCGGGGACTCCAACACCGATACGAGGGTGGATCTCAGTGATGCGATCTTCACCCTGGCCTACCTCTTCCAGGGCGGCGATGCCCCCCTCTGCCTGGATGCGCTCGACTCCAACGACAGCGGCGAGGTGGACATATCCGATCCGAGTCATCTCCTGCGCCATCTCTTCCTGGGAGCGGCCGCTCCGCCCGCCCCCTGGCAGGAGTGCGGGCTGGACCCGAGCGCCGACGGTCTCGGCTGCGCCTCCTTTCCCGCCTGTGAAGTTATCGCGCCTCCGCCGAACCCATCCGAGGCTATAGCCCTGCTCAGGACAACTGAAGATGGAGAGGTCGATGTGATGGTGACCGGCGCGGTGGTCACCTACAAGCGGCCGGCTGTTGGCGGCGCCCCGGCCGGGTTCTTCCTGCAGGCGGACGCCTCCGGCCCGGCGATCGTCGTTGAGCTCGATCCGCTCTCTCTCGACCCCGAACCCCAGGTTGGCGATCTCCTCAGCCTGCGGGCCACCGAACTGGGCACCATCTACGATGCCCGAGCCATTCGAGGTCTTGCAGATTACGAGGTTCTCGACAGCGGGATCGACGTCTCCGCCCTGGCCCAGGAGGTCTCCAACTCGGCGGATCTCGTCGACGCCCTTGATGATTACGAGAGCGAGCTGATCACCCTGACCTGCACGCTCCAGAGCGAGTTCGCCTTCGCCGGCGGCGGCCACCTCTCCGCTGTGGTGTCTACTGCGGCCATCAGCGACAACTCAGACCTTCGCCTCAGGATTACCGATTCCCTGCGTGACTCGCTGGCAGCCAAGAACAACCTGGTGAATGGCTGCGTCCTGTCGCTCACCGGCCCCATGTGGAGATTCCGAGGACAGGCCCAGCCAAGCGCCTACAGCATCGAGGACGTCTCCGTCGACAGCTGTCCCGCTCCTCCAGCTCCCCAGGTTACAGGCGCCGCGGCTGGCAGCCGAACCGAGGTAACCATCTCTTTCGACATGGCCATCGATGCCGTGAGCATCGGAGACCCCGAGGCCGCCTTCACCTTCGTCCCTGAACTCGGAATCTCAGAGGCCACGGTTGAGGGAGACCAGGTCATCCTCGCAACCGAGGAACAGGCGCCCGGAACCGACTACACCGTAACCGTGGCGGACTCCGTCACCAGCCTGCTCGGCACCGGGGTGAACCCCGCTGCCAACTCGGCGGGCTTCACCTCGATGGGCTCCGGTTTCTCCATCAGCTCGGTGGACTACCTCGTGATCGCCCATGGGGCGAGCCTCCAGATTACCGGCAACCAGCTCTCGAGCGCCTCCGAGGTAACCATCGGCGGCGAGCCGCAGGGCTTCACCTCCGACTCCGACAGCCAGCTCACAGTCGCCTCCGTCCTTGACTCGACACCCACTGGTTCGACCGAGCTCATCGTAACGTCTGAGTCCGGCGCCGAGGCGGCCTTCGACCTGACCGTGATCCATCTCGTGATCAACGAGGTTGACTGCGACCAGACCTCCACAGACACCGGTGAATTCGTAGAGATCTCCGCCGGCATCGCCGGGGTCGATCTCTCAGGCTACGTGCTGGTCCTCTACAACGGAAACGGCGACAGGGTCTATGGCCAGCGCCAGCTGGCCGGTGTCACCAACGATGAAGGCTTGCTACTCGTGGGCCCCTCCGGTTTCGCTCCGGAGCCCCAGATCACCTGGGGCGGCGCCAGCAACCAGCTTCAGAACGGCGCGGATGGTGTCGGCCTCCACCAGGGCGATGCGGCCGACTTCCCCGGCGGTGAGGGTGTGAGCGCTGAGGGGCTCATCGACGCGGTCGTCTACGGAACCAGCGATGGCGCGGACGCGGGCCTGCTCGATGGCTTGTTCGGCGCCGGAAACGCCCTCGGATCTCAGCTTGATGAGAACGCCAACCGTAACAAGGACACCGAGTCGATCCAGCGCTGCGGCGAGGCTCGCCTGGATTCAACAGGCTGGAACGTGACCGCCCCGACGCCTGGCGCGTCAAACACCTGCCTGGCGCCCGCAGGATAAGCTGGAGGGGTCTCACACCTGGCCCTGGAAGGCGGGGCTGCGGTACGGCTTCAGCATTGGCGGATGCCCGGGCGCCGAAAGGAAAAAGGGCTGATGCTTGACCTTGCATAGCCCGGGCGTAAGATCATTGGTCGGTCGAAGGTCCCCTGAAAACCAACCAGCAGGAAGCGCAATGGCAGCAAAAAGTCGTCAGTTCCCCGATGAGATGGATGATAGCCAGGATGACATCGGCATGAGTGATGCCGACCTCGAGGCCCTGATGGGCGGAGCCTCGGCGCCATCTCCCGGAAAAACGATTGATGTCGACAAGCTCGAGCCCGGCGACCGCCTCGAGGGAAACGTCATCGATATCCGGGCCGGCGAGGTTCTCCTCGAGCTCGACGGCAAGCACCACGGCCTCATCGAAGAGGACGAGTTCGAAGAGGACGAGGAGCTGCCGCTTCTCGGAACGAGGATCAAGGCCAGCGTCATTCGCTATGATGGCGCCCGTGACATGGTCCTCCTGTCGGTCGGCAAGGCCCGCAAAGAAGTCTTCTGGGAAGATCTCCGCCCGGGCTCGCTGCTCGAGGCCCTGGTCACGGGAACGAACAAGGGCGGACTCGACCTCGATATCAAGGGAGTGCGAGCCTTCATGCCCATCTCCCAGATCGACATCAAACGGATCGAGGACGCGACTCCCTTCGTCGGAAAAAAATTCCGCGTCGAGGTCACCCAGGTCGACAGGGAAGATCAGAACCTGGTGGTAAGCCGCCGGGCCGTGCTCGAGAAGCAGGCTGTCGAGCTGAAAGGCAACGCCCTGGCAAGACTGTCTGAGGGCGAGATCCTCACGGGAACCGTTGTCAAGACCAACAACCATGGAGCCTTCGTTGATCTCGGCGGCGTCGAGGGCCTCATCCACCAGAGCAAGCTCCACACCTGGAGCAAGGAGACCGGGCAGAGCGCGGAGCTCGCGGTTGGTATCGAGGTCGAGGTCGAAATACAGCGCGTCGACGCAGAGCGCGAACGAGTCAGCCTGGACCTGCGCCGGGGCTCGGTCCTCGATTGGAGCGCCTCGGCCGCGAACTACGAGGTGGGCGAGGAGTTTACCGGTTGGGTCTCGGGAAAGACCGCCGATGGCGTTCACGTCGCGATAGAGGAAGGTGTCGAGGGCCTCATTCCGCGAGCGTGCCTGCTCGAGATGAAGAACCCCCCTCTTAAGGGAGACGTCATTCGTACCTCGATCTCCCGCATCGACCCCGAGAAGAAAATCATCGAGCTGAGACCGCTCGAATAGCAACAGAACCCGGAGCCGCCATGAACGCCGAACGTAAAAAATCGCCCATCGGAGTCCTCTTCCTGACGGTCTTTGTCGACCTGGTTGGATTCTCGATCATCTTCCCGCTCTTTCCAGACATGCTGGAGTACTACGGCGAAAAAGATAATTTTTTCGCCGGCCTGATAGCCCAGCTCGCCGAGCTTTCGGGCGAGCAGGGAGAAAAACGGGAGCTCTATACCAGGGTGCTCTTTGGCGGAATCCTGGGTTCTCTCTACTCGCTTCTCCAATTCCTCTTCGCCCCCATGTGGGGAAGGCTCTCCGACCGGGTCGGGCGACGCCCAGTGCTGATGTGGACCATTGGTGGACTGTGCGTCAGCTACCTCGTGTGGATCTTCAGCGGGTCCTTCCTGCTGCTGATCATCTCGCGGGTACTCGGCGGCGTCATGGGCGGCAACATCTCGGTAGCCACCGCCGCCATGGCCGACTCGACCGATGAAAAGAACCGGGCCAAGGGAATGGGTATGATCGGCATGGCCTTCGGACTCGGCTTTATCCTCGGACCGGCCATCGGTGCCCTGCTGGCCGGAATCGATATGCAGGGCTGGGGGCTGCCGGGACTCAATCCCTTCTCCGCGGCGGCCACCGGCGCCTTCCTGCTGTCCCTCTGGAACCTCTCCTGGGTGCGAAAAAGCTTCCAGGAGAGCCTGCCGGAAGAGGCGCGCGGCAAGGCCCATCAGGCCGGCCGGCCGATCAGCCCGCTCAAGCTCTTCCGCGGCTTCGACATCCCCGGAGTCACCCGAACCAACCTGGTCTATTTTCTCTTCCTGGTCGCCTTCGCCGGAATGGAGTTCACCCTGACCTTTGTCGCCAATGACCGGTTTGGCTACAAGAGCCGCGATATGATGTGGATCTTCATCTTCGTCGGCCTGATCATCGCCCTGGTACAGGGCGGCATCGTCCGCCGCATGGCCCCGAAGATGGGAGAGAAGAAGGTCACGCTCTACGGACTCATCCTGCTGGTTCCGGGCCTCCTGGTAACCGGCACGGCGGACTCCGTCGGCCTCTTCTACCTGGGACTCGCCTTCCTGGCGGTCGGCAGCGCGCTGGCCACTCCCTGCCTGACGGCGCTGGCATCCCTCTACACCCCCGCCGACCGGCAGGGCGAGGTGCTCGGCACCTTCCGCTCCCTTGGCGCCCTGTCGCGCGCAGTGGGGCCGATCATCGCTTGCGCAGCCTATTGGAAGCTTGGCTCGGTATCGCCCTACTATGGAGCCACGGCTCTCGTGCTGATCCCGATCCTCATGGCGCTCGGCCTGCCGGCTGTTCCGAAACGTGGAAACGAAGCGGCCGAAGATGAGGCCGCCGCTGCGGAGACCGGCAAGGCCGAAAATTAGTTGACGTCAGGATCCGTCGGCATGCCTGAGAAGAAGCGGTAGATGCCGCCCTGGCGGTCCATGGAGTTTTTCCAGAGCTCTGGGGATTTCGTCTCGAAGATGTACTCAGCCTTGGCCGGCTGAACCACCCAGCCGCCGGCGGCGAGCTCGCCTTCAAGCTGGCCTCCGCCCCAGCCTGCGTAGCCGCAGAAAACACGGTAGACCTGCTGGTCCGCCCAGATGGCGGAATCCTCATCTTCGATAAGCGCCTGGAGAAGCTCCAGGCTGCTGCCCATGTAAAGACCGTCGACAACCATCTCGCCGCCATCGCTGAGGTCCGCACGATTGTGGAGAATGAAGACCGCGGCCCGCTCCACCGGGCCGCCGATAAAGACAGGAGCCTCGCTCCCACAGGGCTCACCGGTAAGACCACTCCAGAGATCGGCGACCGTCTGGCCACCGGAGCGGTTCACGACAAGTCCGAAGGCTCCCTTCTCATCATGCTCGGTCACCAAGACCACCGTACAGCGAAAATTCGGATCCGCCAGGCTCGGCTCAGAGACTAACAGTTGCCCCTTGCATGAATTGTTTTCCATGCCGTCACTATCCATTCAACTTTTGTCCTGTTTATCTTCAAGGCCATTTTCTAACCAGGCCCAGCCCTCTCGGGAAACGAAAGAAAAAAAAGAAAGCAACTAGGAGATGGTCTCGCCATTCTTCCAGTTGCTTTCTTTCAGTAAAACCAGGACCTGCGACTCAGGCCTGCTTACCGGCGATGTTCACCCAGGTGTGAACGTGAGGCGTGCCGCGGAAGTACCAGACCATTCCCGGTCCCTCGACCATCCAGCGGTCCCAGATCTCGTCGTCACCAATATTCCCCTCGTCAAAATAGGAGATCGTCAGTGCGTCGAGTCCGCCGTTGGCGTCAATGCACTTGAGCGCCTCGTCGACATCGCTCTTGCGGTACATGTTCAGCATGCTGCGCAGGGTCTCGTCGAGAAGCTTCTTCTGATCCTTCGACATGTCAGATCCACGGAGGCCTTCCAGCTTGCCCTTGGTTCCCTTGAGCCGAACCACCTTGGGACTATCGGGAGGCGACTCGACCACCAGGGCCTTGTCACGCTGCTTGCCATCGAGGGCGGCGTAGAGCTTGTTGGCCAGGCGCGCCTGGTGCCACCAGACATTGCCGACATGATCGGGCTTCTCGTTGAAACCTCCGGCCGCGTGGCCGTAGAAGATGGGGCCGCCGAAGGCGGTGTTCTCGACCGAGTCGCCATCGGCGCGAATGGTCAGGTGGCGGCCTGTAAGCACCCACTCAAACTTGCCGGTGCCCGGCTCGCCGAAGATCGCGCAGGTGTACTTGTCAAAGCCGCCCGCATCGTCCTGCATCTGTTTCTTGAAACGCCCGTAGCCATCCTCCGAGGTTACACCCTTGAAGATCTGCAGGATCATCTCCTGCTGGTCGGCATTGTAGAGCTTGCCGATAGAGGCTTCCTTGGGATCAACGACGAACCAGTTGTTGTTGATCATCGAGCGCTTTGCATGGTCGAAGGGCATGCAGATCAACTTGCGCTGGTTATCCTTCAGGCTGTCGAAGAGCTGCTTGACCACCGTCTCAGCAGGCTGGAGCTTCTTCGCCTTGGCGTCATCCGACAAGAGCTTCCCGGCCGCGCCAAACGACAGGCCCGCTGTTCCGACGGCTGTAGCCGCGGTCGCGGCGGAACGCAGAAAATGACGACGACTCACATCGTCACAATCGGGACACGTCAACTCGCGCGAAACATCTTCTTTTCGCATTGCGATCTCTCCCTGTTTCTTCAGGTGGGTTGTTGCAAAGTTCGCTGTTCAAGGAAGCCATGGTACCCCAAGGGTCGAAAGCTGACACGGCTTTTCACGCCGGCCCGACCGCGAAAAGCCCGTGAACGACTCACAGCCGGAGAATGATCTTACCGATATTGAGGTTCTCCTCCATGCGAATATGGGCATCCCGGACCTCCTCGAACGGCAGGATCGAATCAACGATGGCCTTGAGCTCTCCGCTCTCAAGGCGCGGCAGGATCCTCTCACGGAACCTGCCAGTCACCTCGCACTTCTCCTCGATGCTCCGGCTCCTCATGACGCTGCCGATGATGCGAAGACGTTTGCGGAGAACCACTCCGAGATCAGCCTCTGCTCGAGTCCCGCCAACCAGGCCGAGAAGCACCAGGCGGCCCCCGACACGCAGGCTGGAAAGGTTCCTGTCCCAATAGCTCGCGCCGACCAGATCGAGTACGAGATCGACCCCCACTCCGCCAGTCAGCTCGTCGACGGCTTCGGTAAAATCCCGCTCCCGGTAATGCACGCCGAGAGCGGCCCCCAGCTCTTCACAGCGAGCGGCTTTTTCCGCCGTTCCGGCTGTCGCAATGACCCGGGCCCCGGCCTCCGCCGCCAGCTGGATTGCCGCCGTCCCCACCCCGCTGGCGCCAGCGTGGATAAGAACCGCTTCTCCCTCCGCGAGCTTCCCGAGGCTGAAGAGGCCATCATCCGCCGTATAGAACGCCTCCGGCACCGCGGCGGCCGACTCATACGACATGTTCGAAGGAATCGGGACCGCCAGGCCCTCATCTACCAGCAGCAGCTCCGCATAGGCTCCCCCTGCGCAGAGCCCGAAAACGCGATCGCCGCGCGCGAAGCTCTCGACCCCCTCGCCGACAGCCGCGACCTCTCCGGCAAACTCGAGGCCAAGAATATCGGACTCTCCCGCCGGGGGCGGATAAAGTCCACGCCGCTGCAGCAGGTCGGCCCTGTTAACCCCGGCGGCGAAATTCCGCACCAGCAGCTGCCCCGAACCCGCCACAGGCTCGGGCAGATCAACGATTTCGAGCATCTCCGGTCCGCCTGGCTCCCTGACTTTTACAGCGCGCATGGCGCCACTTTACCAGCGCATGAAAAAAAACTACAGGACCGAGGGGAGGGTTGACGATGCTGTGAATAACGGTCTGAAAGGAAATTACCGAGCCGATTCATCGGCGCGCCCCGGAGAAGAACACAATGAATAAAAAAGGCAGCGGCGCAATGGTCGCCTTCACGGTCTTCTGTCTCGCAGGAGTCATCGCCCTGTTCGCCCAGGCCGACCTCTCCATCGGCCATGGCGAGGACGGACGCCAGGAGAGCATGAATCCCTCGAGCGGTGCGCCGGATCTCATCCAGCGCAGGATCGCCGAGGACATGCTCGGTGGACGCCAGGTGCTTGGCAAAGACGGTAAATCGGGTCCATCACGGCTAAAGTGCTGCGGTCGATCTGAGAACGACTGAAACTTTCGCCTCATCCCACTCCTCCCCTCTCCACCTCAGGTCTTTACAAGATCCCTTCCCGTGGCTATAGAGAAGCAGGAAATCTCCCGTTCGGGAGAGCTGTAAACCGCTGAACCTCTCCGCCGTTGCGGAGAAATGACCACGGTGGAGGAAACACCTATGCCTGCCTGGCTTATCTTCGCACTTGGAACCGTCTGTTGCTGGGGTGCCTACGGCACCGCGATCCACAAGAGTAATGCTCTCCTTGCAAACCCCCTGAAGACCGCCCTGCTCGTGGGTGTCGCCTACTTCTTTCTCGCCGTCCTGATCCCCAGCCTGATCATGAAGAGCGGCGGCGCCGACTGGAGCTTCCCGGGCAAGGGAACGATGTTCGGCCTGCTGGCCGGCTCGCTGGGAGCCATTGGGGCCATCTGCGTCATCTATTCCATGAAATCGGGCGGCAACCCGCAGTATGTCATGCCGATCATCTTCGGCTGCGCTCCGCTGGTAAACGTCATCGTTTCTTCAATCGCCCATCCTCCCAAGGCGGTCAATCCGATCTTCTGGCTCGGAGTGCTCGTCCTCGCTTCGGGCGCCGGGATGGTTCTTTACTACCAGCCGAAATAAATCGGGAGCTCTCAGGTCTTCAGCGTCTCGTCATGACGTGAGAAGCTCGGGGGCAGATCCGCCGCGCGCACATTGGCGAGCGCGGCGATGGCGCCGGCCTTCTTGTCGGCGTCGTTGTCTTCCCACTCGATGGTGAGCGCTCCGTCGAAGCCCGCCCGGTTGAGCTCGACGATGATCTCCTCGGTGTTGACTGCATCCCGGGCGCTGCCGGCGGTGACGAAGTTCCAGCCGTTGTGCTTATGCCCCATGGGACGGTGCCCGCCGAGGCGTCCACCACGGCAGTAGTCCCCGATGACCTGGACGCCCTTGATATGGGCGCAGTGGATGTGCTCGCCAAATTCACGGATGAACTCGACGCCGGAGACGTTCTGCCACTCGAGGTGGGAGCAGTCAAGATTGAAGCCGGCGATTCCCTCGTAGCCCGCCCCGATCATCGTCTGCAGGTAATCACCCGCCGACTCGATATCACCCATCGCCCTCTCGGAGGGATGGCATTCAAGATCAAAGGTGGTGCCGTATTCACGGCAGAGCTCGAGCAGGGGTGAAAAACGCTCGACGATCAATTCTAACGACACCTGGCGGGGATCAGCGAGGGCGCAGCCGCCGATCTCGCTCGGGGGCGGCGGAAACTCGAACCAATGAGACCACGCGTGGGCCGGAGACCCGGTGAAACCCGAAACAGGCGCCTTGCGATCCTGCAGGCGTCCGAGGTGCCCGGCAAGGCGAGCACAGGCCAGGAGCGCCTCGAGCGCCTGGCTGTGAACCAGGCGGCCGACCTCTTCGGGTACGTAAAAGGGGTCGGTTCGCGGCGGTTCGTTGGTCTTACGCCATTCCTTGTAGGCCTCGACCGCCTCGCCGCCGATGAACTGCAGCGTCTTAGCGGAGGGCTCGTCTCCAAGCGCCTGGCCCTGCAGATGCCCGGAGATGGAGAAGATCTCAAGTCCCCTTGCCTTCGCTTTTTCAACACGCTCCGCGGCGTAAGCGGCCGCTCCCTCGTCGTCGGAACACCGATCGAGCTCCAGCTCCCAGCTGGCTTCCTCCCAGCCGTCGAAGCCGGCAGCCGCTATAAAATCGATCCATTCATCGTAATCAACATCTCCGAACTGCCCGCGCACCAGGCCAACCTGGTGGTAAGAGCTCCTGCCGGGTCGATGCTCGGCGGTCTGCTTGTATCCCACGGTGATTCAACTCCTGCGATGATCGGTTTTCCTGTAAATCTCCGGCCTGGAAAGGCCGGTGAACGATCAAGCTAACAAGCCTCCCCCGGCACCGGCAACCCCTTTCCACCCGCATCTGGGCCGTGCAGGTTGCCGGTGCCGGATCCCGGTGGTAGACTGGTGCCTGATCAATGACAACACTGATCCTATTAGTGCTGGCGCTCGTCCTTGCCTCCGGCCTGACCTCGATGTCCGAGGCCGCGATCTTCAGCGTGCCCATATCCAAAGTCTATCTTGCCCGGGATGATGAACGCTCCGGAGGTCATCGGCTGGCTGCGATCAAGGAGAGCATGCAGCGCCCCATCTCGGCGCTGGTGATTCTCAACAACCTCATCAACATCCTCGGCTCGGTCATGGTCGGCTACAAGGCCGCCGATGTGCTCGGCGACAACTACAAGGGAGCCTTCGCCGGCGTCCTCACCTTCCTGATCATCGTCTTCTCGGAGATCATTCCCAAGACGGTCGGAGAGCGCTACAACCTGACCATCTCCCTGATCGCCGCTATACCGCTGACTCTCGTAACCTGGGCTCTGCTGCCTGCCATCTGGGTGATCGAACAAATTGCCCGGCCCTTCTCAGGCAAGGCAAGCAAGGAAGTCACCAGCGAGGAGGAAATACGGATGATGGCAGATATGGGGAAAGAGGCGGGCCTGATCAGCGGCGAGGAAAATCGCCTCATCAGCCGGGCCTTCCGTCTCAACGATGTAACTGCCCGCGAGATCATGACCCATCGGCTCGACCTGGCAAGCCTCGATAATGACAAGCCCCTGGACCAGATCAACCCCTCCGACCTGGACATGACCCACAGCCGAATCGTCGTGACCAGGGATGGCGACCTTGATGATATTGCCGGGATCATCTATCTCAGGGATCTGCTCCTGGCACTGGCCGAGGACAGAACCGACCTGAAGGTCGGCAATCTGAAAAAACCCGCCCACATCGTCCACGAAAGCACTCCCGCCCACCAATTACTGCATCAATTCCAGCTCAAGCGACAACATCTCTTCGTCGTCCTGGACGAATACGGCGGCACCTCAGGTGTCGTGAGCCTGGAAGATGTACTTGAAGAGCTCGTTGGGGAAATTATCGACGAGACCGATCCTGAAGAGGAAGAATCGCGTAAGCCTCAAGGAGATGAGGGCTTACCGAAAAAACGTCCGGAAGATGCCTGAATCCCTCCTCGGACTCTCTTATTGACTATGCGTAAAGGACTTACGCTATTTACCAGGGACTTCTCCCCTGTGAGGTTGAAGTTCGAATCCCCTCGCCTGTAATATTGAAATTCGGCAAATTGTATAAATACCCCTGTTGGAAGGGGATCTGACAAGTCAGCCGGTGCTTTTCCCTGGAGCCCATCCAGATGGCAGTAGCGTATCGGCACCCTCGGCGAGGAATGAGTTTGATGACAGGCGGCTCGACAAGACATGAGTCCAGGATTCCGGGCATCGCGGCGCTTGCGCTGTTGATGTTCGCTGTGCTTTCGCCAGCGCAGCTCCGGGCCCAGGATGCCGATGCCGATGGCATCCTGGACGCCCGCGACAACTGTCCCCTCCTCAGCAACTCCGCGCAGCTGGACTCCGATGGAGACGGGATTGGAGACCTCTGCGACAACTGCCCGACCAACAGGAATTTCAACCAGCTCGACAACGATGGCGACGGAATCGGAACAATCTGCGACAACTGTCCGGGCCAGGCAAATGCCGGACAGGAAAATAGCGATGGGGACTTCTTCGGTGACGCCTGCGACAACTGTCCGGAAAGAACAAACCAGATCCAGGTAGACACCGATGGAGATGGCATCGGTAATTTCTGTGACAACTGTCCCGATGATCCAAACCCGGGACAGGAAGACAGCAACGCCGACAATATCGGCGATGCCTGCCAGCTCGACAACGATGGCGACGGACACGACAACGGCGTGGACAATTGCCCGGCTCTCGCGAATGCGGACCAGGTTGACAGCGACAACGACGGCGTCGGCAATGCCTGCGACACCTGCCCGGGAAACGCGAACCCCGGCCAGGAGGACGATGACGGCGATGGCATCGGCAATGCCTGCGACACCTGCCCCTCCACACCCGACCCGGGCCAGGAGGACTCCGATGGTGACGGCGATGGTGATGCCTGCGACAACTGCCCCTTGGCCTCCAACCCGGACCAGGCCGATTTCGATGGCGACCGGCTCGGCGATGCCTGTGACAATTGCCCGCAGTCCGCCAATCCCGGCCAGGAAGACCTTGATGGAGATGGAGCCGGCGACTCGTGCGACAATTGCCGCCTGAGCGCGAACCCAGCCCAGGCGGACGATGACAAGGACCGGATCGGGGACGGCTGCGACAACTGTCCGGCGGAGTTCAACCCATCCCAGGCGGACGAAGACTCCGATGGCATCGGCAATGCCTGCGACAACGACGCGGATAATGACGCCATCCTCAACTCCAGCGACAATTGCCCCGACCTCGCCAACCCCGCCCAGGAAGACTCCGATTCGGATGGCATCGGCGATGCCTGCGACAACTGCCTGCTCGCTCCCAACCCATCCCAGGTTGACTCCGATGCCGACGGTCTCGGCGATGGCTGCGACAATTGCCCCCTGGCCGCCAACCCGGGCCAGGCTGATTCCGACTCCGACGGTGTCGGCGACAGCTGTGACAATTGCTCCTCCATCTCCAACCCTGAACAGCCCGACTCGGATTCGGACGGAATTGGCGACGACTGTGACAACTGCCCTGCCGACGTCAACCTGAGCCAGCGCGACCTCGATGGCGATGGCTTCGGAGACGTCTGTGACAATTGTCCCCTGGTAGCCAACGCCAACCAGCTCGACATCGACTCCGATGGCTTCGGTAATGCCTGCGACAATTGCTTTTTCCTACGGAACCCCCGGCAGGAAAACAGGGACAACGACAGCCTGGGAGACGTCTGTGACAATTGCCCCGAGACGACCAACCCTGAGCAGCTCGACAGCGACTCCGACGAAATCGGAGACAGCTGCGACAATTGTACGACTGCATCCAACCCGGAACAGGAAGACGCGGATGGAGACGGCCTCGGCAACGCCTGCGACGATGATGCCGATGGCGATGGTCTCACCAACCTCGAGGACAACTGTCCCGAGACAAGAAACGAGGATCAGCTGAACGCCGATGGCGATTCGCTTGGGGACGCCTGCGACGACGACGCTGACAATGATGGGGTTCCCAACGAAGAGGACAATTGCCTCACCGCCGCCAACCCTGACCAGCTTGACCGCGACCTGGATGGCATCGGCGACCCCTGCGATATCGACAACGATGAAGACGGCATCGAGGACTTTGAAGACAACTGCCCCGGCATCTACAACCCTGAGCAGTTTGACTCCGACGGTGACGGCGAGGGAGATGCCTGCGATTCAGACCAGGACGACGATGGGGTCCTCGACGGCGAGGACAACTGCCCGACCGTCCCCAACTCCGACCAGCAGGACAGCGATGGAGATGGGCACGGTAACGCCTGTGACAACTGCAAGAGAATCAGCAACCACCTGCAGGACGACAACGATGAAGATGGGCTTGGTGATGTCTGCGACCCTGACGATGACGGCGACAACATTCCCGACTTCCGCGACAACTGCGCCCAGCTCGCGAACACAGGCCAGCTCAATAGCGACAACGATCAGCTCGGAGACGCCTGCGACTGGGACGACGACAATGACGGGATCCCGGACAGCAACGACAACTGTCCCACCGACTCAAACTCCACCCAGGTTGACAGTGATCGAAACGGGATCGGGGATGCCTGCGATGTGATACTGCAAGACACGGACAACGATGGCGTCTTTGATCATCTCGACAATTGCGAAGGAATCCAGAACTCCAACCAGGAGGACTTCGATGAAGATGGAATCGGCAATGTCTGCGACAACTGCCCGCTCGACCATGACCCCACCCTGGCTGACAACGATGCTGATGGGCTCGGCGATGCCTGCGACAACTGTCCGCTGATCCCGAATACCCAGCAGCAGGACTCGAACGATGACGGACTCGGCGATCACTGCGACCCCGATGAGGACGTCGATGGAGACGGGGTCCGCAACCAGGCCGACAACTGCCTGGTGATCCTGAACCCGGCCCAGATCGACCGTGACAGCGACGGCCTGGGCGATGAGTGTGACCCCGATGATGACAACGACGGCGTCGATGACCTGCTCGACAATTGCCTGCTGCGGCCCAACCCCGACCAGGAGAACAACGATGGGGATCCCCTCGGAGATGCCTGCGACCAGGATGACGACAACGACACCGTCCCGGACAGCATTGACAATTGCCCGACCGTCTCTAATTTCATCCAGCAGGACTTCAACGATGATGGAATCGGCGACGCCTGCGCCGACATGGACCGGGACGCTGACGGCCATCTCGATTTCGAAGACAACTGTCCACTGGTCTACAACTCGAACCAGTCCGATCTTGATGGCGACACTCTTGGCGACTTTTGCGACCCTGACGATGACAACGATGGCATCGATGACACAGAGGACAACTGCCCCTATGACGAAAACCCTGCGCAAATAGACGCGGATGAAGACGGCATTGGAGACGCCTGCGACACGATTGTCCGGCGCCCGGATTACGATGACGATGGGGTGGAGAACTCTCTCGACAATTGCGTCACCGTCGCCAACCCGGCGCAACAGGACTCTGACGGAGACGGCATCGGGGATGCGTGTGAAGGCCCCTATGAATGGATCAGGGGAGACGCGAACCGGGATGGAAGGATCGACATCTCCGATCCCATCTCGGTTCTGGGCTTCCTCTTCGGCTCCTCTGTGACCCCCTGCCAGGCCGCCGGCGATGCCAATGACGACAATCGTCTCGATATCGCCGACCCGATCTTCCTGGTGCTCTACTTCTTCTCAAGCGGGCAACCTCCCCAGGCGCCGTTCCCGGAACCAGGTCCCGACCCGACGCCCGGCGGCGGCCTCACCTGCGAACAATAACCGGCGGAGATGCAAAAAAACGGGACGCGACCTCTCGAGGAGAGTCCGCGTCCCTGGTATTCAGCTTTCTGACAGTTCAGCTCGCCGCCGCAAATCGGGCCGCCACCGCGTCCCAGTCAACGACGTTCCAGAAGGCGCCGATATAGTCCGGGCGACGGTTCTGGTAGTTGAGATAGTAGGCATGCTCCCAGACGTCCAGACCGAGGATGGGCGTCTTGCCTTCCATCAGCGGGCTATCCTGGTTCGCGGTGCTCGTCACCGCGAGATTACCGCCATCGACAACCAGCCAGGCCCAGCCGGATCCGAAGCGGGTTGCTCCAGCCTGGGCGAAGGCATCCTTGAAAGCATCAAAGCTCCCGAAGGTAGCATCGATCGCCGCTCCGAGATCACCGCCTGGCTCACCGCCCTTACCGGGGCCCATGACGCTCCAGAAGAGGCTGTGGTTGGCGTGGCCCCCGCCATTGTTGCGAACAGCGCCGCGAATGTCTTCCGGGACGGAGTCCAGGTCGCTCACCAGATCCTCAACCGACTTCCCGGAGAGCTCTTCGTTACCTTCGAGCGCTCCGTTCACGTTGTTGATATACGCCTGGTGGTGCTTGCCGTGGTGGATCTCCATCGTCCGGGCGTCGATATGGGGCTCGAGCGCATCGTGAGCGTATGGGAGAGCTGGTAATTCGTAAGCCATCGGGTTCCTCCTGGAGGGCTGTGTAGATTTGATTGCGACAATAAGCTGTGGCGACCGGCGATTCTATATAGTCAGGCGCGTCGCGTCCAGACCTAGAGGCGGTTATTACGCAGGCGCCGCGGACGATCGCCCACCTCGAAAACAAGCGAGTAGACCAGCCTCGACACACGCGTCACCTTATCGAAGTTGATCTTCTCGATGGTATCGGTCGGCTTGTGGTAATCCGCGTGGAAGCCGGCGAAGAAGAAGGTGACCGGTACTCCCTTGGCGGCGAAATTATACTGGTCGCTGCGGTTCCAGACCCCCTCCTCGTCGTACTCGAACTTGAAACCGATGGGGCCGTTGACCTTATGGATCCAGGGGTCAAGCTCCAGGCTGTGACGCTTCGAGCCAATGACATGAAGACAATCGACATTGTCCGCGGCCTTCTCCGTCACCTTCCCGGAACGGTCGCGGCGCTCCTCGTTGCGCCCGACCATGTCCATATTGAACATGCAGACCATCTTTTCGATCGGCAGGGTCGGGTTGTCGACATAATAACGCGAGCCATGCAGACCTCGCTCCTCGGCGCCGAAAAAGACGATCACGGTACTCCGCCGCGGGCGGCGCGGATTGGCCATCAACGCCCGGCAGACTGCCAGCAGGGCGGTTGAGCCCGAGGCGTTGTCATCCGCCCCGTTAAAAATCTTGCCGTCATGCTCACCGACATGATCAAGGTGGCCGCCTATGACCACCGCCTCGTCCCTGAGTTCCGGATCGCTTCCGGGAATGAAGCCCACGACATTGCGCGTCTTGTCGATCGTTTCCTTCAGCTCGACCACCAGCTCAAACTCGGCCCCGTCGAGAACCCTGCCGCCGCCGCCGGATTTCCTCATCTTCTCGAGGCTCGTATCCCAGCGCTTCAGGATCCTGTCGGCTATATCGGATGTGATGTAGACAATCTCGTCATCGCCCGCGGGAGACCACTCCGCCTCGATGCGATAGCGGGCTCGCTGGGGCAGGCGCGAGCCGATCCGGCGGCGGGCCTGCTCATCCGAGACGACCACGATCCGCCGCGCGCCGGCGGCCCGGGCTCCCCAGGCCCAGCGCCCCGCTTCGCCCTTATCCGGCGCGATCAGGACGACGCTGTCCTTCACCGGCAGGCCGTGAAAAACATCCCGGCTGTCGGAATCGGAGCCGTTCCCCTTGCCGGCGAATACCCAGCGTTCTTTCCAGCGAACATCCCGGCGGGAGACAACACCCACCTTGCCCTTCAGCTCGATCTTCTCCTCTTTGCCGTCCGCGCCCTTGATGGAAAGATAGGCCTCGTTCAGAAGCCTCTGGCGCCGGACCATCGAGAAGGGCTGGAAGAAGGAGCCCTTATTGCCCGGCTGGACTCCCATCGCCTCCATCTCCGAGGCGACGTACTTCGAGGCCACGTTGTAGCCGGCTGTGCCCGTATCCCGGCCCGCCAGCTCATCGGAGGAGAGAAACTCGATCCACGAATAGATCTCCTTCTTGTCGATCTTTTCATAGCCCTGCCGATAGGCCGGATCGACCTCCTGCTGGGCCAGGGTACTCAGGGTAAGACAACATAGGACTGCGCTGGTGAACATGGATATCCCCGGGGCTTTCTTCAGGTTCTAGAGAAATTAAATATCGAGAAGACGAGATGATACCAAGAGATGCGGGCTCGATGCATTTACGGAACCTCAATTACCCGAAAGGTTTTCCGCCAAGCTTGTAATCCTGAGTTGGAAGATCTATGCTTGAGGGTTCGACAATCATCGTGGTAACTCAAAGATGCCTATCAAGTTGGGAAAAGACAACTGTACCTGTATCAGGGGGGCGCGCATGCGCTCCCTGTGTGCCAGCCATGTTGTTCCCGATGGGTTCGCCCTCTGAGTTCTTGATTCCCCGGGTCGGCAAAAGCAAACAGCCCTCCAGGCTTCCGCCGCCGTCCCCTCCTCCGCCAGAAGATTCAGCGTAACCCGTCCCCACAAGGACGGTTTTTTTATACCAACTGAAGGACAGTCATTTCCGTGAGCTCCCTCTACCCTCTCTTTCATAAGCTCGAGAACCGCCGGGTGACCCTCGTCGGCGGCGGCTCCGTGGCTCTCAGGAGAATCCGCAGGCTGCTGACGGCCGGCGCAAGGGTAACTGTCATCAGCCCGGAAGCCCTTGAAGAGATCACCGGACTTGACGAAAAGGGCAAGCTCGATTGGAAGAAGCGGACCTACCGCCGGGGCGACATCGAGAAGGCCGACCTGGTCTTGACAGCCACCGGAGACCGCAAGCTATCCGAGAGCGTGAAAGAAGAAGCGCAGGAACTCGGCATCCTCTTCAACAGCGCCGAGGACGAGGGGCTCTGTGACTTCCACGTCCCGGGCCTGGTTGACGCAGGCGCGCTGAAGCTGGCGCTCTCGAGCGATGGGCAGGACCCGGCGCTGGTAGCCGCCGTCAGCCGGCAGCTCGAGAGCTGGCTTGAAGCCAGGGAGACCGCGAAGGCGGAAGCTCCGGCCGGGAAAAAGCAACCCGCGGCCTCGCCGGGGAAGGTCTACCTGGTCGGCGCGGGCCCCGGCGACCCCGGCCTGTTGACGGTGAAGGCCGCCGGGCTGCTCAAAAACGCCGAGGTCGTCTGCCACGACCGGCTGGTCAGCGAAGAGGTGCTCGGGCTGATCCCGCGGAGCGCGGAAAAGATCTATGTCGGCAAGGAGGTCGGCTGCGGCCGCGAAATCGATCCCGTCGAGCTGATGATCTCCGCCGCGAGCGAGGGACGAAGTGTGGTCCGGCTGAAGGGCGGCGACCCGGTGCTCTTTGGACGCGGCGCTGAAGAAATGATCGCCCTGGCCGAGGCCGGCATCGACTACGAGATTGTTCCGGGAGTCTCCGCCCTCTGCTCGGTTGCGATCTCGGCCGGCATACCAGTGACCCACCGGGAGGTCGCCAGCGAGGTGATCATTCGCAGCGGACACGCCATGAAGGACGACTCCACGAACGAAGATCTCAACGAGAAGGCGACGCGGGGAACGACCTTCGTCTACTTCATGGCGGTCAACCGGCTCGAGCAAGTTGTCGAGGATCTCCGGGCCGAGGGTGTCAGAGAGGAGACCCCCGTGGCCATCGTCGAGAACGGAACCTTGCCCGGCGAACGCGTCATCTGCTCCGAGCTGTCGGAAATCGTTCGTGAAGCCGCCGCGGCCGACATCAGGCCGCCCTCCCTTATCCTCGTAGGAGAGGTCGTTCGTCTGCGGGAACAGCTGACGGCGGCGCTGGAGGCGGGGCTCTCATCATGACACGCATCGACCAGGCAACGTTAGAGCAGGCGGCCTTCGCCGCGCGTGAAGAAGGAATCGACCGCGAACCCGGGAGGCTCATTCGCTGGGCCCACGACCTGCTCGGAGAGAACCTGATGATGAGTACCGCCTTCGGCAAGAGCGGCATGTGCATCCTGCATATGGTGAAGGACACCTGTCCCGAGCTGCCGGTCTATTTCATCGACACCGGCTTCCACTTCAAGGAGACCCTCACCTTCCTCGACGAACTGAGGGAGCTGTGGGGGGTCAACCTCGTAGCCAGGAAGCCGACCCTCTTCGGGGTGGAGTTCGTCAAGAAGTTCGGCGAAAAGCTCTACGAGACCGACCCCGATCTCTGCTGCCACAAGAACAAGGTCGAGCCCTTCCGCGAGCTCTT
>DCKY01000257.1:3856-14258 GCA_002320775.1 Planctomycetes bacterium UBA1662 | reverse complement strand
CCCTTCTGCCTCTTCCTCTCCTACAACGCCCCGCACACCCCGATCCAGCCTCCGAAAGAATGGGTCGAAAAAATCACCGGGAGAGAGCCGGGAATCAGTAACAAGCGAGCGAAACTGGTCGCCCTCATCGAGCACATGGACGATGGTATCGGAAAGGTCCTCGATGCCCTTCAAAAGACCGGCCAGGCGCAAAACACCCTCGTGATCTTCACCTCGGACAATGGCGGGCAGAGCAATGTGGGCGCCAACAACGGGCCGCTGAAGGCCGGCAAAGGAACGGTCTACGAGGGAGGCATCAAGGTTCCCGCTGTAGCCTCCTGGCCCGGACGAATCGCTCCCGGCAGCGGTTGCCAGCGGGTCTCGGTGACGATGGACATCCTGCCGACCCTCCTCGAAGCTGTCTCGGTCAAAACCGAGGAGCCCTTCGATGGAGTGAGCTTCCTCAGCGAGCTGCTCGGAAAAAAACGCTCCGAGCCCAGGAGAGAGCTCTACTTCATCCGCAGGGAAGGAGGCACGGCCTACGGAGGCAAGACCATCGAGGCCCTTCGCTGGGGAAAGTGGAAGCTGCTGCAGAACAGTCCCTTCCAGCCGCTCGAGCTCTATAATCTCGAGGCCGACCCCCTCGAGACCACCAACCTCGCCGGCAGGGAACGCGGCGTTTTCAGGGACCTCTCCGCGAGGCTCCGCCGCGAGCTGCAACGCTACGGAACCGTTCCCTGGCAGAAACGTTAGACCGAACGGGGACAGTCTGCTGATTTCATGGCTTCCCGGAAAACCGAATGATAAGATGGTTATCAGGCAGTTTCGGGAAATTCATCCAACGCGCAGAAAAGATCGCTGGCCACCCTTTTCACCAGGCCAGGGTCTTTGAGCCGCAGATCGACAGGACAGACGGACTTGAAAAAAACAGCGGCCCGCAGGGCGATTTCGTTTCTCACGATCCTCACAGCGATCACTGCAACGCTACTGCCGCTCTCCGCCAGGGGAGACGGCGTGGTCATCAACGAGTTCATGGCCTCCAACCAGAACGACATCCAGGATGAAGATGGCAGCCATCCGGACTGGATCGAGCTCTACAACTCAGGCACCAACACCTACGAGCTAGAGGGCCACTTCCTTACTGATGACCCGGACAATCTCGATAAGTGGAGGTTCCCCGCCGTAAACCTGGGCGCGGGAGAATACATGCTGGTCTTCGCATCTGAAAAGGACCGCCGCGACCCGGCCGAGGAACTGCACACCAACTTCCGCCTCGACGGAGATGGTGACCAGCTGCTGCTGGTCACCCCGGACGGATCAACAATCCTCTCAGGCTTCTTCCCCTCCTTCCCCCCCCAGGTGCCTGACGCGTCCTACGGTGTGTCGACCAACAGCTCCTTCAATGAGCTTGCAGGACCTGACGCGCCTCACCGCGTTCTTGTGCCCACCAGCGATGCGCTGGAATCCACCTGGATGGGGCTGGGCTTCAACGACAACTCCTGGAGAAGCGGCCGGGGCGGCGTCGGCTTCGAAAGAGGAGCGGGGTATGACGGGCTGTTTTCCACTGATGTCGAGGGGGAGATGTACCAGCGCAACAGCAGCGTCTACATCCGGATCCCCTTCGAGCTGGAGAACCCGGAGACCATCGACCGGCTCAGGCTCCAGGTCCGATACGATGATGGCTTCACCGCCTACCTCAACGGCAGCCCGGTGATCTCGGCCAACAGCCCGGCCGCCGAGGAGCTGTCCTGGAATTCAGCCGCCTCGCTCTCTCACATCGATGCCCGGGCCCGTGAATACGAAAACTTCAACCTGACACAGCATCGCGGCCTCCTTCGCAACGGGAGCAATGTTCTCGCGATCCAGGGACTCAACCGGACCACGACAAGCAACGATTTCCTCATCGGCGCGCAGCTGGTCTCCACCTCGATCGGTGAGGTTGTTGATGATTCCTACCAGTACTTCTCCAGTCCCACACCGGAGGAGATGAATGGAGTCGGTTTTGATGAGGTCTCCGCGAACGTGGAATTTTCCATCGAAAGCGGAGCCCACGTCGCCTCGAGCATCTCCGTTGAGCTGTCCTCCCCCGCGGCCGGAACCATCCGCTACACCACCGATGGATCGAGACCTGAAAGCAACGACCCCGCCTACTCCTCGGCTATCAGGATCAGCAACGCCACGATGCTCAAGGCCAGGCTTTTTGAGCCCGGCAAGCTGCCCGGAAAAACCACCGACAAGAGCTATATCATGCTCTCAACGAACCTGAGAAACGTCTCGTCCAATCTGCCCATCGTCCTGGTAGACACCTTCAGCAACAGCGTAGGCCAGAACAATTACACCAGCGCCTTCGTCGAAATGATCGAGACCAGCAACGGGCGGGCGGCCATCACGGACGTTCCTGACTTCTCGGGCCGGGGAGCCCTGAAGATCAGGGGTTCCAGCTCGTCTGGATTCCCGAAAAAACAATACGCCCTGGAGATCCGGGATGAGCTCAACGAGGACCGGGATGTCTCGCTGCTGGGAATGCCGGCGGAATCCGACTGGGTGCTCTACGCCCCCTATTCCGACAAGTCCCTCATGCGCAATTACCTCAGCTACGACTGGAGCAACCAGATCGGCCGCTATGGACCTCGCTGCAGATTTGTCGAGCTCTACTTCAAGACCTCCGGCGGGCGAATGAGCTCGAGCCACTACGCGGGAGTCTATGTCCTCATTGAGAAGATCAAGCGCAACCCGGACCGTGTTGATATAGCCCGACTCTCACGCACCGACAACAGCTCTCCCGAGATCACCGGAGGCTACATACTCAAGAAGGACCGCCTCGACCCCGGCGACAACGGCATTCGCACCAGCAGGGGGCAGACCCTCGGCCTGGTCGAGCCGAAAGAGGACGAGATCACCTCAAACCAGCGGAGCTATATTCTCAACTATATCAACCAGTTCGAGTCCGTCCTCTATGGTAACAATTTCGCTGACCCTGAAAGAGGCTACCGCCGATACATCGACGCCGGCTCGTTCATCGACCACCACATCATGGTCGAGCTGTGCAAGAACATCGACGGCTATCGCCTCAGCGCCTTCTATCACAAGGACCGTAACGGAAAGCTCCACATGGGGCCGGTCTGGGACTTCAACCTGGCACTGGGCAACGCGAACTATCTCAACGGCGGCAACCCGCAGGGCTGGTACTATCCGTTGATCAACGCGGACCAGTATCCCTACTTCCCCCGCCTGTTCCAGGATCCGGAATTCCAGCAGCAGTACATAGATCGGTGGGCCCTGCTGCGCCGCGGCCCCTTCCAGACCCAGGCGCTTCTCGCACAGATCGATGAGGTCGCGGTCTATCTCGACCAGGCCCAGCGACGGAACTTCCAGCGCTGGAACATCCTCGGCACCTATGTCTGGCCCAATTTCTTCGTCGCCGACACCTATCCTGAAGAGCTGAACTTCATGAAGGGATGGCTCGAAAACCGACTCAGCTGGTACGACTCCAACTACGTCTCAACCCCTGTATTCAACCAGGATGGCGGCGGTTTCGATGCTCCCTTCGACCTGAGAATCGGCTCAATGTCCGGTACGGTCTACTATACGACAGATGGAAGCGATCCCAGGCTTCCCGGTGGAGGAATCAATCCCCGAGCTGTGGTCAATGGGGCAGGAGCCGTCTCCGGCCTCGTCTCTCCCGCTCGAAACAACGGGGTAAAGGCCCTGGTGCCAACCAATGGCGGTCTTGGCAGGACCTGGACAGAGATTGATTTTGACGATTCGGGGTGGGCGTCAAATCCAGATGGAATCGGGGTTGGCTACGAACGCGGAGAGGGCTACCAGGAGTTCATCGATCTCGACATCGAAAGCCGGATGTACAACCAGAACTCCAGTGTCTATATCCGCATTCCCTTCGAGGTGGACGACCCGGCGGACATCACCCAGCTCACACTCAACATGATGTACGACGATGGCTTCATGGCTTACCTGAACGGACAGAGAATCGCCTCGGCCAATTCGCAACCCCTGGTGTCCTGGAGCACAGCGGCATCTGCCCAGCACGACGATGCCGCCGCCCTGCAATTCGAGACCTTCAGCGTCGCCAACGCGGGGGTCGAAGCTCTTCGGCGAGGAACGAACATGCTCGCCATCCAGGGCTTCAACTTCACCATCGATTCAAGCGACCTCCTGATCGTACCGATCCTAAGTGCCAGCTCGACCACCGAAGGAGAGGCGATCGTGCTGACCGAACCCACGCAGATCAAGACCAGGGCGAAGCTCGGCAACGAGTGGAGCGGCCTGGCCGAGGCGACCTTCGTCTACAATTCGGACCTGCCACTTCGAATCACCGAGCTCATGTACCACCCGGCCCGCCCACAAAATGCCGGGGAATACAGCGCTGACGATTTCGAATTCATCGAGATCCAGAATGTTGGCGCGGCTCCAGCCTCCCTCGCCGGAGTCTATTTTGACAATGGAGTCCAGTTCAACTTCACCTCCTCCGCGATCCAGACCCTTGACCCCGGAGAGTACCTGGTGCTGGTTGAAAATCTCGAGGCCTTCTCCATGATCTACGAAACCGAGGGACTCAACATCGCCGGGCAATACGGCGGCAACCTCGACAACGGTGGCGAGAGAATCTCCCTCACCGATGGCAGAGGCGAAAAGATCCTCGAGTTCCGCTATGAAGATGATTGGTTTGTCGAGAGTGATGGCGGAGGCCACTCGCTGAATATCATCGACCCCTCGGGCAACACCGAGTCGTGGAATGATGAGGCCGGCTGGGCTCTCAGCGCCGAGCCGGGGGGAACTCCCGGAAGCCCGGGCGGAGGGGATTTTGTACCGAGCGGCTGGCAGCTCCCTGGAGATGCCAACCAGGATGGAGTTCTCGACATCTCAGATCCCGTGCGGCTCCTGCGGCAGCTCTACCTCGGTTTTCCCGGCGAAATACTCTGTGACAGTGAAAACCTCGCCAGCGGTGGAAGCCTGGTTGTGCTCGACGTAAATGGAGACTCGATGGCCGATCTCTCCGATGCGGTCTACAGCCTGAACTACCTGTTCACCAGGGGGCCTGAACCCATTCTCGGAAGTGAATGTGTCCGGGTTGAAGGTTGTCCGAGCAGCTGCCGGTAGCCCTTGGCCATACAGCCAGTTCCACGCCTATAAGCCCCCCTGGGGGTCTGTTCCTGCATATTAACGCCATCCTGGGCCAAATATAGCAACTTCAGGCCATAAAATGGCTTTATTTAGATTCACGAGCGAGGAATGGCCCAAAACATGCCTCTTGAAATGCTTTAAATGATCTCATCTGATAGAAATATGGCCTATTTTGGACAAAAACAGGCCTTTATTCGAAGCTGACTCTTGAACAACTACAAAATAGACGATAAATTCGTATCTTTCGTTAGATAAGGTTCCAGATACTGGGCAGAATACTTCTGGCCAGGATAGACGGCCTTAAAAGACCCATTTGAATAGAGAACCTCCCTCGAGGAGGCAGTTTAAAATGACAACAGGTGCCGACGTCATCATTGAAGCCTTCCGCCGAGAAGGAGTGGAATACGTCTTCGGACTGCCAGGCGGCGCTGTGATGCCGATCTTCGATTCCATCCTGGACTCAAAGATCGAGCTGATCCTCACGCGCCATGAACAGGGTGCCACCCACATGGCGGATGGATACGCCCGCACAACCGGCAAGACCGGCGTCGTGATGGTAACCAGCGGCCCTGGCGCGACCAATACCGTGACCGGCCTCCTGACCGCTCATATGGATTCGGCCCCGATGGTCGTTGTCTCAGGTCAGCAGATCACCCCGATGCTCGGCAAGGACGCCTTCCAGGAGGCGGACATCTTTGGCATCACGATCCCGGTGGTGAAGCATTCCTACCTGGTAAAGGACGTCAACGATATACCAAGAGTCATGAAGGAGGCCTTCTTCATCGCCTCCAGCGGCAGGCCTGGCCCCGTCCTCGTCGATGTACCAAAGGACGTCGCATCTGCTGAGTGCGAAACCACCTTCCCGGAAAATCTCGACGAGCATCTCCCCGGCTACAACTTTCCGCAGATGTGCGACATGGAAAGCATCGACGCCTGCGCCGATCTCCTGCACGCATCGAAAAGGCCGCTGCTTTACGTCGGCCAGGGCGCCAGGATCGCCGGAGCGGCGGAGCTGGTAAAAGAGCTCGCGGAAAAAATCCAGGCTCCCGTGACGACAACCCTGCTGGGCAAGGGCGCCTTTCCTGAAACACACGATCTCTCAGTTGGAATGCTGGGAATGCATGGGACAGCCTACGCCAACAAGTCCGTGGTCGACTGCGACCTCATCATGGCGATCGGCGCGAGATGGGACGACCGGATCACCGGGAAGCTGAGTGAGTTCTGCCCCACCGCGAAAAAAATCCACCTGGACATCGACCCGGCGGAACATGGAAAGATCATCCAGCCGGACGTCTCCATGGTCGGTGATGCCAAGCTCGTTCTCGAGGAGCTCATCCAGCATGTGGATCCCCTCGACACGAAGAGCTGGCTCAAGAAAATCGAGGGCTGGAAGAAAAAGTTCCCCCTCAAGTACCCCAAGCGGGGAGGCCTCAGGGCCCAGCACGTGCTCGATTCCCTCAGCGACCTGACAGAGGGACAGGCGATCGTCACCACAGATGTCGGCCAGCACCAGATGTGGTGCGCCCAGTTCTACAAGACAAGCCTCGACTACCAATGGGTCACCAGTGGTGGCGCCGGAACCATGGGCTTCGGCCTGCCGGCCGCGATCGGGGCGCAGTTCGGAAATCCGGACCACCAGGTCTGGGCCGTGGTGGGCGACGGAGGATTCCAGATGACCATGCCGGAGCTTGCTACCGCGGCGACCTTCAAGCTCCCGATCAAGGTGCTGATTATCAATAATGCCTACCTAGGGATGGTTCGACAGTGGCAGGAGATGTTCTTCGAAAACCGCTATTCAGGCGTCGATCTCGAGGGCAATCCCGATTTCGTCAAGCTCGCCGAGAGCTTCGGCTGCAAGGGCTTCAGGATCCGCAGAAGCGGTGATGTTCGCCGGATCCTGCAGCAGGCGATCGACTACAACGATGGTCCCTGCATTGTCGATGCCTGCGTCGAAAAGGAGGGCAATGTCTTCCCCATGATTCCCGCGGGAGCCGCGGTGAGTGAGATGATCACTGAAAAACCGAAGATCGCCCTGCCCAAGCCCGAGGGGAGCACCTGATGAGTGGAGCCAGCATGAGCAAGGACGGCAAACACACCATCAGCATGCGGGTCCACGACCGCCCGGGAGTCCTCTCGAGGATCGCCCAGGTGTTCGCCCGGCGCGGCTTCAACATCGACTCCCTGGTCGTCAGCGCGGGACACCAGACGGGCTTCTCCCGAATGACCATCTCCTGTGAAGGCGACCCGGCCCAGCTCGAGCAGATCGTCAAGCAATTGGAGAAGCTGGTCGACACCGTCCATGCCACCGAACACATGAGTGAGATCACGGTCGAACGCGAGATGGCCCTGGTGAAGGTTACGGCAAATCCTGAAAACCGCAGCGAGATCCTCCAGATCGCCGAGTGCTTCCGTGGCAAGGCTGTCGACATCACCGAGGAGTCGATGGTGGTCGAGGTCACCGGCAACTCGGATAAGATTGACGCCTTCGAAAAACTACTCGAGAGCTTCGGCATCATCGAGCGAGTTCGCTCCGGCAAGGTCGTCATCGCCCGCGGCACCGGGATTACCTGAGCAGGTAACCCTCCTCTTAAGCCTGAAGCCTGCTTGCAACGGCGCCCCTGAGGTTCTACCTTATCCAATCGGTAGAACATACGCCTTACCATGCAATTGCAACCAAGCCTACAGGAAGGTCTTTCGATGAACCTGAAGTCTCTTCTCATTCTTTCGCTTTTCGCTTTCTCGACCATCTTCACCTCGCTCCCCTCATGGGCCGCCGACGCGGAAGAGGGCTTCAAGCCGATCTTCAACGGCAAGGACCTCGACGGGTGGGATGGGAATCCCGACTTCTGGAGTGTCAAGGATGGAGCCATCACCGGGCAGACGACAAAGGAGAAGCCCACCAGGGGAAACACCTTCATCGTCTGGCGGCAGGGAGAGCTCGATGATTTCGAGCTGCGCCTCGACTACAAGATCATCGGCGGCAACAGCGGAATCCAGTACAGGAGCTTCGAGAACCCGAAGTGGGGCAAGTGGGTCATCGGCGGCTACCAGGCCGACTTCGAGGCAGGGAAAACCTACTCGGGAATCCTCTACGGAGAGAGATACAGGGGAATCCTCGCACAGAGAGGCCAGCAAACCGAGATCGGTGACAACGGCAGGCCGAAGGTCGTAGGCAAGGTAGGCAACTCCGCCGAATTACAGGCCAATATCAAGAACGAGGACTGGAACTCCTACAGGATCATCGCCAAGGGCTACGAGCTCACCCACGAGATCAACGGCAAGGTCACCTGCAAGGTGCTCGACAACGACAAGAAAAGGCGTCTTCGCTCAGGGCTCCTCGCCCTGCAGCTCCACGCCGGCCCCCCGATGACGGTCCAGTTCCGCAACATCCGCCTCAAGAGGCTGAAGCTCGGCGACAAGAAGAAGATCGTCATGGTCTCCGGCCACCGCAGCCACGGCTACGGCTCGCACGAATTCAACGCCGGCCATCTCCTGATGAAGGAGCTCCTCGATAAAAGCTCCGCGGCGGTGCACACCACCGTCTATCTCAACCAGGGCCACCTCAAGCCAGCCGTGCCCGTGATGAACGGCAACTGGCCGAAAGACCCGACCGCCTTTGACAACGCCGACTCGGTCGTTCTCTTCATGAATGGCGGCGGCGGACACCCCGTGAACCGGCACCTCGATGAAATCGATGCCCTGATGAAAAAAGGCGTCGGCCTGGCCTGCCTTCACTACGGAGTCGAGGTACCCAAGGGGAAACCCGGAGACAGCTTCCTCGACTGGATCGGAGGCTACTTTGAAGCCCACTGGTCGGTCAACCCGCACTGGACCATCAAGGACGTGACCCTCGCCAAGGACCACCCCATCACCGAGGGAGTGAAGCCCTTCACCTCCAACGATGAGTGGTATTTCCATATGCGCTTTCGCGACAAGATGGAGGGTGTAACCCCGATCCTCAGCGCCGTGGCCCCCAAGGAAACCATGAAGCGAAGAGACGGCGCCCACAGCGGCAACCCGGCCGTCCGCGCCTCGGTGGCCAGGGGCGATCTTCAGCATGTCGCCTGGGCCCGCCAGCGTCCCGATGGTGGCCGCGGCTTCGGCTTCACCGGACTGCACTATCACAAGAACTTCGCCGATGACGATTTCCGCAAGCTGGTGCTCAACGCCATGGTCTGGGTCGCCGGAGCCGAGGTGCCCAAGGGCGGAGTCGACACACCGAAACCCACCGAGGATGAGCTCAAGCTCCACCAGGACTACGGCAAGCGGAAGTGATCGCCGGCTCTCAGTCGGAGCCGAGCTTGTGAATGGTGTGAAAGACCTCGCCGCGGACCTTGTTTCCGTCCGCTGAGCTGAGCCGGTAGCGAATCCGCATCTGCATAACGGGGGCGAGGTCAGAGAGCTCGAGAAAGACACTGCGACCATCGGCGCTGAGCTTCACCCCGGAGACCGCCATTCGATCACGCCCCATCTTCTTGGGATCGCTGAAGAGCCAGTCCTTTGAGCCGTAGTTCTTCGTCCATCGATAGTTCCAGCGCTCTACGCCGTAGCTCTCCGGACTCGCGGCCGACTCAGCGTCCAGGGGCTCGCTGAAGGTCATCCTGATGCCACTTTTCTTGACCTCGAGCGCCACAGGCAGGTAGACCTTGCCCCCGGTATAACGCACCCGCTCGAAACAGCCGTCTCGGGGCGAGGTCGTCTGCCAGCCCTTCAGGCCTGAAATATAAAGCCGCCTGTCGGCGGGATTGACCCGGCCACGCATCGCCCCCCCGCTGAACTTCCAGGGCATGGACACCACCCCGCCCTGCGCCTGGCCGTCAACCTCCTCGGAGAGAACCAGCAAAGCCCGGCACTTTCCGTAGGAGAGGTGAAAGAGCCGACCGCTGAGAGGCCCCCACCCCTCAGGCGCAGCCCAGGCCTGCCCACCGGCGGAATTGTCCACGCTCTTGGGAATCCAGCAAAGAGGCGGATCGTATGTCTTCGGAGCGGTGGCTCGGTGGTGCGAGGGCATGTAGCCGCAGAAGGCGCCCTGCCTGACGAAATCGAGCCTGGTGACGGGAACCCAGGTGCCCTCCTGGTCGCCTGCGGTGACCGTTCCATCCGGACCGACGCCGAGACCATTGGGGTTCCTGAAGCCGGTGGCGAAGAGCTCGAACTTCTTCCCATCGCCTGAAACCCTGATGACACTTCCGTCGTGCTCTGAGCGCGAATCATTGGTGCACTTCATATAGTAGAAGTTGCCGGCCGGGTCGGTCTGCAGGTTGGTCGTATACTCATGGCC
>DCKY01000257.1:3100-3517 GCA_002320775.1 Planctomycetes bacterium UBA1662 | reverse complement strand
GGTCACCTGGCAGTCGTTGTTGAAGTTCTCGTAATAATCGGCCTCGCCATCGCCGTTGAGGTCGTGCAGGCGGGTGATCTGGTCGCGTCCGAGCACGTAGATCCTGTCGTCGACGATCCGCAGCCCCAGGGGCTGGAAGAGCCCCGTGGCGAAACGCCTCCAGGTGACGCGCTCCAGCTTGTCGTCGATTCCCCCGACAACCCAGACATCTCCATAGACCGAGCAGATCGCCGCGTCTCCATTGGAGAAGAAATCATGCCCGCCGAAATAGAGCATCGCCTTCCAGGGGTTGTCAAAAGGAGGCGTGAGGGTATCGACCACATAGGCCCCGCCGCTGCCGAGAACACCCTTGGTGACCAGCGGTTCACCCCACAGCGCAGGACCGCCCTTGAGCAGGGGAGCGAGATCAGCAGCCGC
>DCKY01000257.1:761-2722 GCA_002320775.1 Planctomycetes bacterium UBA1662 | reverse complement strand
CCAGGAGAAGACCTTCACCTTCCTTGCCTGCTCGCCCGCCGGCACCTCGAGGGCGATGACCGGGGCGTTTTTTTTATTCGCGAGAGTGCGCGCCGAGAGCTTCCCGCCACGCGCCGCGACAAGCGTCAACTTTCCGTCTTTCTCAAAAGCGATCATCTCGAGGCCGGCTGCCGGGGCCAGCTCGAGCCGGGAACCCGCCACCGAGCAGACCATCATGGAGAGGCTGTGGGCCGCCTTGCCGACGTCGACAGACCGGGTGAAAACCCCAACGCCCTCGCCACGCTCCATTCCCGGCAGGTCCAGAATCCCGACTCCCGCCACCTCGTAGGAAAGGACGGTTCCCTTCGCGGTGCGATAGAGCCCCCTGTACTTGCCCATGGCGGCCGACATGGGTCCGTAGGGCAGCTTGCGAGGGTCATGAAACTCCCCGTCTTTTACCCATCCGGAGACCGGGTAGCTCGAAAAGAGACTTTCGGCGCCGATCTGCGGCGGGCCTCCGAGGCCTTCCCTGTTCCTGTGGAAGTCGACGAAAGGACCCTCCCAGCCGGAGCTCATTCTCAGGAGCTCGGTATCGAAACAGACAGCCGCGGCGGGCTCCCTCGCCAGCCGGATCGCGATCCCCTTGTGGGTATAACCCGCCACGCCGGCTCGCTTCGGGGTGAAGGTGGCGCTGAAGAAGGGCCCGACATCCATCTGGTGCCAGCGGGTCTGGGCTGAGAGGCTCGCGAAGGAGCCGCCAAGCAGGATGGCGACCAGGAGGCCTCCTGTCAGTTTTCGCAAACTCAGCATGAGCGTCCCCCCTCATCTTGAGGAGCGACAACCTTGCCATCGATCGGGGGCAGGACGTCCTCCAGCACTCCCCGGGCCCGCGGCCACAGGAGCACAGCCTCGATAACCATCCAGACCTCGAGGACGAGGGTCGCCAGGGCGACCGATACCAGGAGCCAGTTGGTTTCCGCTCCAGTTGATCCGAAGAAGCCACCTAGCTGCGATACCAGGGCCCAGGCTGGAATGATCAACATAAAGACCATCGGAAGGGCGACAAAAAAGACCGGTAGCTTACGGCGCCAGAGCCAGAAGGAGATCACCAGGAAAGCGAGCCCGGCCAGGAGCTGGTTGGTGGCGCCGAAGAGCGGCCAGAGAATCAGCCCTCCCTTACCGGCGCTGGCCCAGTCCCAGGCGGCCCCTCCCACCGGCAGGGCCGCCATGGCGCCGGCCAGGACAATCGCGAAGATCGTCGCGCCATGCTTATTGGACAGGACACCGGCAGGGACGGCAAGAATACCGGGGCGCTCTCCATCCCTCTGAAAAGTGCCCGCCAGTTCCTGGACCACGTAGCGCTGCAGCCGGCAGGCAGTATCGAGCGTTGTGGCGGCGAAGGAGGCCACCAGCACCCCCATCAGGGCGGTCGCAATCCCCTCGGAAATCCCCAGGGCCTGCAGGAAATTAGCTGAACCATCAACGTAAGCTCCAACCTTGGCACCGAGTCCCTTGGCAGCACCCCAGCTGGCATAGCGGCTCTCCCAGGCCGCCTCTCCAAGCAGGGTGGTTCCATCCTTCTCGATTCCCAGCCCCAGACCCGCGCAGCAGGCCAGGATCACCAGGGTCGCCAGGAAACCCTCGGTGAGCATCGAGCCGTAGCCGACAAACTGGGCATCGGTCTCGCATTTGAGCTGCTTGCTGGAGGTGCCGCTGGAGACCAGGCAGTGGAAGCCGCTGATGGCGCCGCAGGCGATGGTGACAAAGAGGAACGGAAGGATCATCGGGGCCCCCTGGGGAGCCAGGTCAATCGCCGGAGCGACCAGCTCCAGCGGCGGACGCTCCCCCTCCACGGCGGCCCCGCCGAAAATAGCGGCGGCAAAGAGACCGACGACAACCAGGCCCAGGGCGGTCAGCAATTGATGGCTGTTGATGTAATCGCGCGGCTGCAGCAGGGTCCAGACCGGCAATACCGAGGCCAC
>DCKY01000257.1:0-382 GCA_002320775.1 Planctomycetes bacterium UBA1662 | reverse complement strand
CTCGCTGAGCCAGGTGTTCACCTCGCCCAGCACCCCGATTCCACCAAAGATCACGGTCAGGTACATGCAGCCGAGCGCCAGCAGGGAGGGCAGCAGCAGATCGATTCCCTTGCGGTGAAGAACAAGGCCAATCAGCACCGCGATCGGAATCTCCACCAGGCAGGGAATGATGGTCTGGGGGTATTGATTGAAGACATTCGCAATAACGAGACCAAAGATGGCCAGGACGATGGTCAGGGCCAGGAACAGGATCAAGAGGAATAGCATTCGTACACGGGGGTTCAATACCCGCCCGGCGATATCGCCCACCGTCTGCCCCCGGTTGCGCAGGCTCACCACCAGCGCGCCGAAATCGTGTACCGCGCCGATAAAAATCGAGCCC